>JBKJRF010000102.1:0-8929 GCA_046594825.1 Methylotenera sp. | reverse complement strand
CGTAAACAAGGGATGCCCTGCGCGCGGATTAGAGGTAAATTCAGGATGGAATTGGCAAGCCACAAACCAAGGGTGCTCGCTTTGCGGCAGCTCTATCATCTCGCACAAATCTTCAGTGGGCGTTCTGGCAGAAATCACTAACCCCGCCGCTTTCAATTGCTCTACGTAATTGTTATTCACTTCGTAACGATGGCGATGGCGCTCATTGACTTGTGCACCGTAAATACTTGCGGCTAATGTGCTTGGCACGATAGGGCAAGCTTGTGCGCCCAAACGCATAGTGCCCCCAAGATCAGAATCAGTAGAGCGGGTTTCCACGCTACCGTCAGCCGCTTGCCATTCAGTAATCAAACCAACTACTTGATGTGTGCTTTCAGGATTAAATTCTGTACTGTTCGCATCAGCTAAGTTTGCTTTATTACGTGCAAACTCAATAACCGCCAATTGCATACCTAAGCAAATGCCAAGGTAAGGGACTTTATTTTTTCTTGCATACCCAATTGCGGCGATTTTACCTTCTGTGCCACGCTTACCAAAACCGCCTGGCACTAAAATCGCGTCCATATCTTTTAACGCATCTGTGCCATGCGCTTCGATATCTTCAGAATCGATGTAATGAATTTTTACTTTAGATTCGGTGTGAATACCTGCATGAATCAAGGCTTCTGTGAGCGATTTGTACGACTCCGTCAAATCAACATATTTACCGACAAAGGCAATGTTGACCAAATGTTTAGGATTCGCAAGTGCAAAGGAAATTTTTTCCCAGCTTGATAAATCAGCTGCTTTTGCCAAAATATCTAATTTATGACATACGATTTCATCCAGCATCTGGTCATGTAGCAGGCCAGGAATCTTATAGATAGAATCTGCATCAATCGCACTAATTACTGCTTCTGGCGCTACATTGGTAAATAAAGCGATTTTCTTACGCTCGTCATCCGGAATATTTCGGTCTGCGCGACACAATAAAATATCTGGCTGAATACCGATTTCACGCAACTCTTTAACTGAATGTTGCGTAGGTTTGGTTTTCAATTCACCCGCGGCAGCAATCCAAGGTAATAGCGTTAAATGAATATAACAGGTATTGGTTTTACCCTCTTCAAAACCCATTTGCCGAATCGCTTCAAGAAATGGTAATGATTCAATATCACCTACCGTACCCCCCACTTCGACAATCGCAACATCAGCGCCTTCAGCGCCGCGTTTTACATGGGCTTTAATTTCATCGGTAATGTGCGGAATCACTTGTACAGTTTTACCTAAATACTCACCGCGACGCTCTTTTTTGATGACTGTTTCGTAAATTTGGCCAGTAGTGAAGTTATTGCGTTTGGCCATGCGCTGGCTAATGAATCGCTCGTAATGACCTAGATCCAAATCGGTTTCAGCGCCGTCATCAGTCACAAACACTTCACCGTGCTGAAAAGGCGACATCGTGCCAGGGTCAACATTGATGTAAGGATCAAGCTTGAGCATGGTGACTTTGATACCACGTGATTCTAAGATTGCGCCAAGGCTAGCGGCGGCGATACCTTTACCAAGAGAGGAAACTACACCGCCGGTTACGAATACATATTTGGTCATGGAAAGGCACTTATTATTTGTTGCAGACGGGAAGAGATTTTACCGCAAAATGGGTGCCTCTCAAAACGTTATGCCAAAATAAAGTTTACGGCTGCTACTTAACATTCTTTTCAGCCCACGCACCATAACCCTTAAATTTTTCTTGCACATCAATCATTTCTTGCTGGCTTAAAATATAAGGTTGCCCCACTTGTAGCGCACGCAGATATTGCTCACACAAAGTTTCTACTTCTTGTGTGATGTAAAATGCTTTTTCTAACGTTTCGCCCACAGCAATCATGCCATGGTTTGCTAGTAAGCAGGCCTTACGATCTTGCAATGCCAGTACAGCATTATTGGAAAGCTGCTGACTGCCAAACAAAGCATAAGGTGCGCAACGAATACTATCACTGCCAGCTAAAGCAATCATGTAATGAAATGCAGGCATATCAAGGCGAAAAGTACTTAATGTACTAGCAAACATGCTGTGCGTGTGAATCACCGCGTTTACTTCAGGCCTAGCTTTCAGGATGTCTAAATGAAATCGCCATTCACTGGAGGGTTCACGGGTGCCTGTCGCATTAGCCGTAAAATCCATCCATACCATATCGGTAGGCGTCATCTTATCTGTCGCCATGCCTGAGGGCGTGATTAAAAATCCTTCTTGACCCGCCGCATTGCTTACGCGTACGCTTGCATTACCCGAGGTGCCGCGATTCAATCCTGTGAGGCTAAGCTTTTGGCTTATATTTAACAATTGCTCACGAGAATTTTGCATGGCTTATATCTTTGCAGCTTTTAGTTGACTAGGAGAAAATACCCCATGTTCGGTGATGATACCCGTCACCAAACGTGCTGGTGTTACATCAAACGCGGGATTGGCGACCTTTGTTCCCACTGGAAAAATATTAATCTCAGCAATTTCACCATTTGCCAGTCTACCTGTCATATTAGCCAATTCATGAGCACTGCGCTCTTCAATTTCAATCTCTTTAATACCATCTTGAATCATCCAATCTATCGTAGGTGATGGCACAGCCGCATAAAATGGTACGTTATTATCAAATGCTGCCAACGCTTTTAAATAAGTACCAATTTTATTACATACATCACCTGTACTGGTCACCCGGTCAGCACCTACTAAGACCATATCAACCTGCCCATGTTGCATTAAATGACCGCCAGCATTGTCACTAATTACCGTATGTGGCACGCCATGTTGCGCCAGCTCCCAAGCTGTTAAACTGGCTCCTTGGTTGCGCGGACGCGTTTCATCCACCCACACATGCACAGCCAAACCAGCATCATGTGCCGCATAAATAGGTGCTAAAGCGGTGCCATAATCCACTGTAGCCAACCAGCCCGCATTGCAATGCGTGAGAATATTTATCTGACGCGAGTGCGTAGACCTAGTTTGCATTAATTTTTTTATCAACCTCAAGCCATGCTGGCCAATGGACTGATTGAGCAATACATCCTCTTCACAGATGACTCCCGCTTCAGCCCATGCTGCGGTTTTACGGTGAGCCTCTTGCAGAGGCAATAATACATTCAGCATGCGCTGTACTGCCCACTTTAAATTCACTGCCGTTGGACGGCTTTTTACTAACTGCTCAGCCGCATCATGCAATTGTGTATCATTTGCTTGCTGTTCAAGTGCCAATGCTAACCCATAGGCCGCAGCTACGCCAATTAAAGGCGCACCACGAACTTGCATCGTTTTTATGGCGGTAATCATTTGGTGCAAATTACTGATACGCAGAATTTCGAAGTCAAAAGGCAACTTGGTTTGATCAATAATTTCTACGAACTCTGCTTGCGTATTTGGCCATATCGTGCGGTAAGCTTGTTGGTTAACAATCATAAAATAAATAATTCAAAAGTTGACTTTTAAAAAGTTCCCTGAAGTTAAAAATACTCTCCACAATATCTGTGGATAACTCTGTGAATAATTGTGACTTGAAAATGTAACATACCAATTTTAAAGGGTTTTTTCAAATCGCTTAAATTTTAACCTAATATTTATATGTTAAAAATCAATAACTTAAATAATACCCATTGATTACTAAGGTTTTTTTACAATAGTTAAAGTAATAGATTAGGTGGTGTGCATAAGTCAAGTAATTTTGGTAATATTTTTATCGCGTTGACACTAGTAATTTCAAGCACTTGCGAGGCATTTAATCCTCTCAAATCAGCTAATACTTGTGCTATTTTTGGCAGCTCTATGGGAGTGTTTCTTCCCTTTGACCCAACCCACTCAGGAGGAATATCTGGTGAGTCAGTTTCTAAAACAATCGCCTCTAAAGGCAGCTTGGTTGCCAGCTCGCGAATTCTTAATGCACGATTATAGGTCATCGCCCCACCAAAACCCAGTTTAAAACCTAGTCCGATAAACTGCTCAGCCTGTTGAAAACTGCCATTAAATGCATGGGCAATGCCACCTTTTATTTCATAGCGACGTAAATATTTTAATACATCATCCACCGCATGACGTACATGCAATATCACAGGTAAATCATGCTGCTTAGCTATTTTGAGCTGCTCAGTAAAAAAGTAAGTTTGTAACGCTATGTTTGTTTTAGTCACAAAATAATCTAAACCAATTTCGCATATCGCAACTGGATTATTTTTTTATAGGTAAGATTTTAGCGTTTCTAAATCTTGGGGGACGGCATTATCCACATACATAGGATGAATGCCCAGCGCGTAAGCGCAATGTTTATATTGATTACATAGCGCAATGACAGTATCAAAATTATCGCGCGCCACAGCTGGAATTACAATATGTGAAACACCGTGCTGCAATGCCTGCAATACAACATCACTCCTATCAGCATTGAACTCGCTAGCATCAAGATGACAATGAGTATCAATGAGCATGACGATAATTAAGACATGGTTTTAATTGGTATGGCGCGTAAGCGAATATCTTGCCCAACTTGACGTATATCTACAATATCTAAATCGGTGGTTAGGCGCATCTCGGTTAATTCTGGAGTAGCAAACATGCCTTTGGCATCGGCTCCCATGAGCTTTGGTGCGTAGTAAAAAATAAATTCATCGATTAGATTTTTCTGCAAGAATGCACCATTCAAGCCTTGTCCTGCTTCTAACAACACCTCATTAACACCCAGCTGCGCTAAATGTTTAAGCAGCGCTTTCAAATCAACCCGGCCATTCGCTTCAGCCATATGTAGCAACCTTGCACCTGTTGCGCTAAGATCAGCCAATTTATTATCAACATCTTGTGCATAAGCAATCGTAACAGGGCTGTACTGCAGCATATCATCTGCGAGCATTTTACAATCCACTGGGGTTTGAAGCTTACTATCTACAATCACCCGCATAGGCTGACGAACTACATTGGCCAAACGCACATTCATTCTAGGATTATCAGCAAGCACCGTACCGATACCAGTGATAATAGCGCATGACTGAGCGCGCCAATGCTGTACATCCAGCCTCGCTGGTTCACCAGTAATCCACAAGCTTTTGCCATTTTTCAATGCAGTACGACCATCTAAACTTGCCGCGATTTTGCTGCGAACATAAGGTAAATCCGTTGTCATACGAGAAATAAAGCCAGGATTCAGTGCTACAGCCTCATTTTGCATCAAGCCAACTTCAACCTGAATGCCATGTGCTTGCAAACGCTTGATGCCATTACCTGCCACTAATGGATTCGGGTCTTGCATCGCGACCACAACACGCTTTACACCCGCCTTAATGAGTCCATCGACACAAGGCGGCGTACGCCCATGATGGTTACAAGGTTCAAGTGTCACATACGCGTCAGCATCTTTTGCCGCTATGCCAGCCTCGCGTAGCGCAAAGACTTCAGCATGCGGCTCGCCTGCTTTGAGGTGTGTGCCTTGACCTATTATTTGGTTGTTTTTTACAATCACGCAACCTACCCTAGGGTTTGGCTGCGTAGTATATAAACCTTGCTCTGCAAGCCGCAGGGCGAGGGTCATATAAGTATGGTCTGCTATTGAAAACATTTTAATAACGTTTAATGTTGAAGCAAACTTTATAGATAGACAAGAGTAGAATTTACAAGAGAAAAATTTAGAATTAATGCGATGAAATACGGCTATTGGCTAAGCGATTATTATCATCAAAATAAATGAGTAATCCGTGATAAACGTGCATACATTTACCCAAATCATATTCTATAGAATGTGTATCTTCATAGCTTGGGCGACCTAAAAGTACATTCACTGCCTCTCTAGGCGCGCCTTTACCCAAAATATGTTGCTGTAAGTCATAAGCCATATCTCCGCGTTTGCAATCAGTTTCAATCGTCGTCGCAGCTTGCATCCATTTGGTCTGGTCAAATTTTTCATTGCCAAATACCACGCTATCTTTCATTGACCACCAAGTAAAAAACACGATAGTCAGCAATACGGTAAAAGCAGCAAGAGCTATCGATGCCCAATTAATCAACTTCATAGTACATATCCTTAATTTTTGGCGACTTTATTTAAATAAAAAACTATTCAGTATCTTTCACTCTACGTTTAGCAGTAGCTACTGGTTTATCTAAATCGCGTATGACATCATTAAAATCATCCACATCCGAGAAACTACGATACACAGAAGCAAAGCGAATATAAGCCACTTTATCCATCAGTTTAAGCTCATGCATCACGCTCTCACCCAAAGCTCTTGTTGGAATCTCGCGCTCGCCCAAGCTCAACAGTTTTTGCGAAATCCTATCTAAAGCATGATCTACATATTCTGTAGGGACTGGCCGCTTATGCAGTGCGCGTGAAAATGATAAGCGCAATTTTTCGCGGCTAAACTCTTCACGCGTCCCGTTAGTTTTCACCACTTGCGGCATGTGCAACTCAGCGGTTTCATAGGTCGTAAAGCGCTTATCACAAACACAGCATTTACGGCGGCGGCGAATAGAATTACCTTCATCATTAACTCTAGAGTCAATGACTTGAGTATCGTCAACACCACAGAAAGGACATTTCACTGATGAACCTTGTACTTAACTTAAGCTTGGTAAACAGGAAATCTTGCTGTTAAAGCGTGTACTTTGGCTTTAGTCGCCGCAATCAAAGCTTCATCAGTTGGGTTATCCAATACATCCGCAATTAAATTTGCCACTTGTTTCGCTTCGTCTTCTTTAAAGCCGCGTGTAGTAATCGCCGGCGCACCAATACGAATACCTGAAGTCACAAATGGACTTTCTGGATCATTTGGAATCGCATTTTTATTCACAGTAATGTGTGCTAAACCAAGCGCAGCGTCTGCCACTTTACCTGTTAAACCTTTTGTACGTAAATCCACCATAAACATATGGGATTCGGTACGGCCTGAAATAATGCGTAAGCCGCGGGCCTTTAATGCCTCTGCCATTGCTTGCGCATTTTTGATCACTTGTTGCTGATATGTCTTGAACTCAGGTTGAGATGCCTCTAAGAAAGCGGTAGCTTTTGCAGCAATCACGTGCATCAATGGACCACCTTGCAATGCTGGGAATACGCTTGAATTCAGTGGTTTTTCAAATTCGGCTTTAGCCAGAATGATGCCGCCACGTGGCCCACGCAATGTTTTATGCGTAGTCGAAGTCACAAAATCTGCATGCGGCACTGGGTTTGGATATACACCTGCAGCAATCAAACCAGAATAATGTGCCATATCCACCATGAAATAAGCACCTACTTTTTTAGCGATTTCGCTCATACGCGCCCAGTCAAAACGTAGTGCGTAAGCAGAAGCGCCACCAATCAATAGTTTTGGCTTAGCCTCAATAGCAATGCGCTCCATTTCATCGTAATCAATTTCTTCTTTATCATTTAAACCATAGGCGACGATATTGAATAATTTACCAGACAAGTTCGCAGGTGAACCATGGGTTAAATGGCCGCCGTGGCCAAGATTCATCCCCATCACGGTATCACCAGGTTTAAGAATACTGAAATACACCGCTTGGTTAGCCTGTGAACCAGAATGTGGCTGCACATTGGCATATTCTGCGCCATATAAGGCTTTTAAACGATCGATAGCTAATTGCTCGACTTGGTCTACAAACTCACAACCACCGTAAAAACGTTTACCCGGATAACCTTCAGCATATTTATTAGTCAGCTGTGAACCTTGCGCCTGCATCACCGCTGGGCTGGTGTAGTTTTCAGAAGCAATCAACTCAATATGCTCATGCTGACGCACCACTTCGCGCTCAATCATGCCCCACAATGCTGGGTCAGCTTGATTTAAAGTATTAGTGTAGTTAAATGGTGCCTTGTTTGACGATGCAGATGACATGGTGTTTAGTTTTCCAAATACTTGAATAATTTTAATTAATAAATTGTAATCATGTATTTTACCACGACGAGGCATGAACATTAAAGTCAAGTCACATGCGAAAAATTCAAAGTACTATGCAAACCATTCATGGTGGCTAAAAACAACCAATTGGTTAATATTGGTACACCTTCAACTTTTATAAAAATCATAAGTATATGAATTGTATAAACAAATTTAATTGGCATGCACATTGCATATATTTAAGCGGTGCATATCTCCAAAGTACCTCTCAGCCCGCAACCAGTTTATCGGTTGCGGGTAAATTTTTTGTGTTGCCTTACGCAAAACAAGTCGTAATTCATTCGGCGTATTATTGGCTACCCCCTCGCAATCTGTCGCGCTATAATCAATCATCTTCTTTTGAATAATATTTGAGTTAAATAATGAAATGGACTGACAGTCTTGCTATCGCTGAATCACTTTATGACAAATATCCAGAGGTTGATCCTAAAACCATCGTTTTTATGGATTTAATGCAATGGGTGTTGGATCTTGAAGGCTTTGACGATGACCCACGTAGGTGCGGTGAGAAAATTCTAGAAGCCATACAATTGGCTTGGATCGAAGAAGCTGAGTAATTCTGCTAGACTCGAATGTAAGACTAAAACGTGGCTTATGCTCTTTTTGAGTGACAACATGCTTGAGGTATGCCATGTTTGAGGCTTTATTATGGTTATTTGTTAAACATTTCATATGCGACTTTCCGTTGCAGGCTTTTACATGGATGTATCGCAACAAAGGCACCTATGGCCATCTGGGTGGTATTACACACACAGCACTGCATGGCATAGGCACCTTTATTGTATTGGCCTATTGGCTCGGAATGGATGCATGGATGTTCGCACTTGCTGACGCATTGATTCATTACCATGTTGATTGGGCAAAAATGAATGCCACCAAGAAGCTAGACCTAAAACCTGATACCAGCGAGTGGTTTTGGATACTGTTAGGTTTTGAACAATTACTGCATCACCTCACGTATTTCGCCATCGTTGCGATTGCATTTAAATATACTGTTTTTTAATATTCAGTTTTT
>JBKJRF010000209.1:0-3471 GCA_046594825.1 Methylotenera sp. | reverse complement strand
TACAAGACGTTAGCTATCAGCGGCTTGCTATTGCGCTAGCCTTGTCATTTTTACTGCACTTATTTTTTATCGGGAAATTTTACTTTAATCTACCAGACTTAAACGAAGGCCGTCAATTGATTGTGGCGCAGCTGGTTTTAAGAAAGCCAGTACCTACCCAAACTCCATTATCTAAACCAATACTTGCTCCAGTAAAAACTGAGCCAATTGTGAAAAATACTGCAACGACGAAGCAAGCGCCACCTGAGCCTGAAGCACCAGTATTAACTACACCCACAGAATTAACCTCGTCACAGATGGCTGAGACTATAGAAAATAATGCACAGATTAAGCCTTCTGATGCAGAGCCAGCCATTGAAAGTGTGCCAGAAGAGCCAAGTGTAGGAATTAATCCTCAAGCTTATCAATATGTAGAAACTACTTTTGATGTGCGTACAGATATTGCAGCTAGCGCGAATAGTAGCGCCCCAGGTAAAGCCAAAATAATCTATGAACTATTAACAAATCACGAGCAGTATAAGATAAAAAGCTTAGTGGAAGCTAAGGGTTTGGCCGCTTTGGTGATCCCGGATTTGTTGCAAGCTAGTGAGGGACTTTTAATTGATACTGGTTTGCAACCCAGGCATTATCTATATCAGTTCGGGGACAATAAAAATAAAACATTTAGGGCGGATTTTGATTGGGAACAAAAAAAACTGTATTTGCGTGCTGCAAAAGGTGATCAAATTGTAGATTTAGTGGATGGCACACAAGACTTACTTAGCTTCATGTACCAATTTATGTTTTCCCCACCGTTACAAACATTACAATTTAATGTTACCAACGGTAAGAGATTAGGCTTATATGAATATGGTTTTGAAGGTGAAGAAACGATTGCTACTAAAATGGGTAACTTAACCACTTATCACCTACTTAAACTAACTAACGATAGTGATGAAAAAACAGAATTGTGGTTAGCCTTAGATTATCAGTACGTACCTGTTAAAATACGCAAAACGGAAAAAGATGGCAAAGTTTATGAGTTGCTGGTGACTAGTTTAAAGACTGAAAAACCTGTCACGCAATCACAATAGACCTACGCCAGAGTACGTCGCAACATTAATAAACCAAATATTAAGTAACTTAAAGCATCAGGGTGCCTAATTTTAGAGGCACCATCAATCTATAAAGAGAATCAAATGACGCCAACTTTAATACGGCAAGCCGCAGTAATGTTATCCAACCTATTGGAGTTTAATAGTCCAGCGGATGTGAAATTAAGCGAGTTTTTTCGCAATAACCGCGACCTAGGTACCAAAGAGCGCGCCTTCGTAGCTGAAAGTGTTTATGGGGTATTGCGTAGATTACGTTTTTTAAGTGCTGTAACCGCGAATGAAGAAAATGATCCAGATGATGCGCGTAAGCTGGTTTTAGCATGGATGTTACGTGTACAAGGCATGAGCATACAAAAGCTTGAGCCTATCTTGAACGAACAGCAAATCGAGTGGGCACATACCATTAAAGCAAAATCGACAGAGAATATGCCGTTGGCGGTGCAAGCCGATGTGCGCGATTGGTTATGGGATAAGCTGGTAGCGCAATATGGTGAGGCGGAAGCGCTGACCATTGCCCGCAGTATGCATGAAGCAGCCACGCTAGATATACGTGTTAATACCATTAAGGGTACGCGCGATGAGGTGATGGCAAAAATGGTAGCAGAAAACACCTCGGGTGAAGCCAATATTACGAAAACACCTTATTCACCGATTGGCTTGCGCATGCCATTACGTTTGAATATCAGCCGTCACGTACTGTTTACGGAAGGTAATATTGAAGTGCAAGATGAAGGCAGCCAGATACTCGCACATCTAGTAGCGCCTAAACGCGGCATGATGGTGGCAGACTTTTGCGCAGGTGCAGGCGGCAAAACTTTGGCCATAGGCGCATTAATGCGTAACACAGGCCGTTTGTATGCATTTGATGTATCAGAAAAGCGCTTATTTAATCTAGGTAAACGTTTAAAACGTTCAGGTTTAAGTACCCTCAACGCCCAAGTGATTAGTAGTGAGAATGATCCCAAACTTAAGCGCCTAAACGGTAAATTTGACCGCGTATTGGTCGATGCTCCATGTACAGGCTTAGGTACGCTACGCCGCAACCCAGACCTTAAATGGCGCCAAACACCTGAAGACTTAGCTGAATTGACGGAAAAACAAGCCAAAATTTTAGCTCGCGCAGCTAGGTTGACTAAGATAGGTGGCCGTTTGATTTACTCCACTTGTAGCTTGCTCCAAGACGAAAATGAAAACATTGCAGAAAGCTTTTTGGCTACGCATGCTGATTTTAGATTGCTTAATTCAGCAGAGATTTTGAGTCAACAGCAAATCAATTTAGATACAGGTAAATATTTAAAACTACTCCCACACCTACATCAGACAGATGGTTTTTTTGCAGTAGTGTTTGAGAAAATAGTTGTTGGTAGTGAGCCTGTAGTTGCAATGGAATCAGTAATTGATGAAGCCTCGGCAGTAGAAAATGAAATTGAAGCCAAGCCTAAAACTAAAAAAGCAGCAAAGTCCAAAAAAGAATCAGTAATAGAAGAGTTTGTCATTGAAGCAGCTGTAGCTACTAAAGTAGTAAAGTCTAAAGCTGCTAAAATAGTTAAAGAGAAGGTTGTGAAAGAAAAAGTTGTCAAAGAAGACGTTGTAAAAGAAAAAGCAGCTAAGCCCAAAGTCACAAAACCTAAAGCAATAAAAGAGTAAATTACTCATGAAGCTGCCTAGCCTTAACATCCAAATTTTATTAGGTGCTATTTTGGGTGTTATGGTTGGGTTGTATTTTCATACTTTAGGTGAAGAAAGTCATTTAGTACAAAATGGCTTATATGCATCTGGCTTAATCGGCACGCTGTTTATCGACTTGCTGAAGATGATTTTAATCCCACTAGTGTTCTGTTCAATCTCAGTTGGCATTGCTAATTTGCGGCAGCATCAACAAATACATCGTGTTTGGGTCACAACACTACTGTTCTTTGTAAGCTCTATGGCTATTGCCATTATATTGGGTATGTCTGCCAGTCTGTATTTCAAACCTGGCACTGGGTTGCATTTTGCGATGTTTGAGCATGCCATGCAAAATTTCGAAGCGAAGCAACTACCTCTACCAGAGTTCTTTGCGCAATTTTTACATGGTCTATTTGTAAATCCTTTCGCAGCTTTGTCACAAGGTAATATATTGGCTGTTGTTGTCTTTGCCCTTGTTCTAGGCATCGCATTAGTGATGGGTGGTGAGCGCTTCAATAATATACGTTCATTGTTACAAGAGGTGCTGGAAATCACCATGTTGATTGTCGGCTGGGTCATGTGCCTAGCGCCGTTAGGTATTATGGCGCTGCTGATGAAATTGGTTGCCGTACAAGATGTTGTCATGCTAGGCACTTTGCTGAAGTTTGTATTAGTGATAGTGGGTACAACTTTGCTGCATGGTGCGGTG
>JBKJRF010000081.1:0-16370 GCA_046594825.1 Methylotenera sp. | reverse complement strand
GGGTAAAGAATCTCTTCAACTACGGGTGAAAGTCGATGAATTTCATCAATGAAAAGTACATCGTTGGGCTCTAAATTGGTCAGCAATGCTGCTAAATCACCTGCACGCTCCAATACTGGGCCAGAAGTTTGGCGCATATTCACACCCATCTCTTTAGCAATAATATGCGCTAAAGTCGTCTTACCTAAACCTGGTGGGCCAAACAATAATACGTGATCTAGCGCCTCGCTACGGCCACGTGCAGCATTAATGAAAATTTCTAATTGACTACGGGCTTTTTCTTGCCCTACATATTCTTCAAGTAGTTTAGGGCGAAGGGCTCGCTCTAATGCTTCTTCTACAGGACTTTCAGCAGCCGGAGCTATCAGGCGATCAGTTTCTATCATCTTTTAATTATATATTTCTTAATTATATTTTTTGGTCAAAAACAAGGTTAATGCAAGTTAAATTCAGAAAAATTCTCAATTAAGTGCTTAACTGCTATCGGGTAGCCTAAAAACAAACCTTGCCCATAGTGTACGCCAATTGTTTTTAATTCATTTAATATGATTTCATTTTCAACAAATTCCGCAACAGTTTTAATGTTCATTGCTTCTGCCACGCTGTGAATTGAACGAACCATTGCATGATCTATGCGGTTTAGATGCATTTCTTTTACGAATGATCCATCTATTTTTAAATAGTCCACGTCAAAATTCTTCAAATAAGTAAACGATGACATTCCACTTCCAAAGTCATCCAGCGCGAAGCTGCATCCCAAGTCTCTTAACGCAGAGAACAGACTAATAGTATTTTTTAAATTAACGATTGCCGCAGTCTCAGTAATTTCGAAACATATACGTTCTGGTGGAATTGCATAAATAGAAAATTGCTCTCGGATAAAACCTAGCAGGCTTTTATCGCTGAGCGAAGTACCTGATAAGTTAATTGAAAACATATAGTCGCAGGTTTCTTGACTTTTATTTAACAATTCCCGGTAGGCAATAAAAGTATTTTTAATCACCCATCGATCAATATTAGGCATTAAATGATAGCGCTCTGCTGATGGTATAAACGTTGTAGGCAGCATGATAATGCCATCTATGTTAATTTTTCTGATTAAGATTTCAAAGTGCTTTTGCTGAGACATTTGCGATGAAAGCGGCACGATTGGCTGACAATAAAGCACAAACTGTGTGTCATCAATTTCATCAGTAATATCAGAAATTGCCTCAACGGCTCTTTTATGTTGCTTAACTTCCACATCACCAGCACTAAATAAAAAGCTTTGATTGCGTCCAGCTTTTTTAGCGGAGTAACAAGCAGAATCGGCTGCATGTATAATTTCGCTAATATTTTCAAAGTTTGAATTGACCACAACAATACCGATACTAACGCCGATATTAAAGATTTTATCTTCATAAATAAATCGATAATCTCGAATTAATTTTAGTATTGCGTTGGTAATTTGGCTGGCATCAATCAAGCTACAGTTTTCTACCAGTAAACCAAATTCGTCACCGCCCAAACGCGCTAACGTATCTCTATCTCGCATTCTATTGATAAGCAGCACACTTACTTGCCTGAGCAATTCATCCCCAGCGGCATGACCACACGTATCGTTGACCAATTTAAATTGATCTAAATCCATGTAGCAAAATACATGTTGTGCATTATTGATATAAACGGAATTTAAGCTACGATCTAACCTTACTTCGAATTCTCGGCGATTGATTAACCCAGTTAAATCATCATGTTGCGCTTGGAAACGGAGCATTGTGGTGGCGTCGTCAATCCTATCTTGCATCACATCGTAAGCCTGCTTTAGGCTAGATGACATTGAATTGAAACCTTTTTGCAAAGTTTTTAATTCGCCACTGGAGTTTTCAATGATAGTTTGTACAAACATGCCATCACCCACTTTATTCACTGCATGAGCAATTTCTTGAATTGGTTTAGTGATATTTCGCCCGATCCGCCAGGCAATCAGTGCGCTTAGCATTAGGCCGAATAATCCAATGATAGTGATTTTTGTAATTAAATCTTGCTTAATATTTTGTAGATTCTGATTACTTAACTGTACATATACTCGACCAATTTGCAGCTGATCTATGTTTCCATTATCTTTTGCATCACCACGGGGACTATTAAAATCATCAATTTCAACTAAACTTCGATAAACAGGCGCTGTAACAATAATGCCATTGGTTAATTTAGTTTCCTGAAGATTCTCTTTTTTAAGTTTAACGATTAGCGTTGCCGGTAATTCTGGGCCACTCAAAGCCAGCACATGGCCTCTATTATCTTCTACCAGTATAGTTCTTAAATCCGACTCGTTAGAAAGTACCTGTTGCACTAACCTCTGCAATACCAGCCTATTACCTGAAATAACGCCATACTCTGCGGCAGGCGCTAATTGCGAGGCAACAATACGCCCTCGATCACTCAGCGATTGATTTAAAATATCAAAAATATTGGATGTAGTGTACCCAGCTAAAATAAGTACGAATAGCAAGGCTGGTAAGGTACCTAAAAGTATTACTCTTGATTTAATGCCGATATTGTTCATATTGCATCGCCTCTAACTCTAGCATTTTTTTATACAACGCATCTTCATCCATCACTGGGATGTTAAGCGAACGTGCCACTTGATAATTCACCATCACTGAAAAGTATTTAGGTGATTGTGGGGGGGGTAATAAGTTTGGCGGCTGTTGCGACTTAATCGCAATTTCAGCAGCTTGCCTAGCAAGTTGTTTAGTATTGCTAAATACGGCAGCCAGTGCGCCTGCGCGAACATACGATTGAGAGTATCCAAACACTGGCTTCAAGTGCCGAAAACTCGTGAATAAAATAGGTTGAGCAGTTTCACGATTATAAATTAATGGGTCAGGAATCGCCATTAACGCATCGGTAGTTTCTAGTAACTTTTGTAATTTTGGAATCAACTCAGCCTCTTGTCCAATATTTTCCTCAAAAACGCTTAATGCATTCTTTTCGCCATCATCTTTTAGATGTTCACCATATTGAGATGATGTCGGTCCCAACAAGATGCCAATACTTCTAGCATCTGGCAAAATTGTTTTTATGAGGGATATTTGCCGCGTATAAGGTTGATCTAACACTATCGCACTAAAGTTGCCTAAATCGCGCCTACTATTTTGTAAAAAATTGTTAAAAGTTGGAAGTGGTGTAAATATGCCTAACACTGGCGTTGTATGCCTGAGTTTGCTTGCGGCGTCTAAAGCCTTCACACCCAACGCAATCACAAGCTCGCTATTTTCTGCAACGACTAGCTTTTCTACGTCTTGCAGGTCAATCACCGTCAACCTAAAACCGGTATTTTTGGTTCTAATAAGTTCATCTTTAAAGTTTTCTACAAACTCTTGATTCGTTGGCGTAGATGCACTTAAAACGATGGTGACTCCCGTATATGCATGTGCGAAAAAAGGCACAATAAGACCTAATATCAGCACCATACAGGCTAACTTATTCACAAACCAACTATCTTTATATTGATCATTTAACAAAATTGACTGCTTGTATACTTAAGAAATTGTCCGAAATATTTAAAACTCGATTTAAAAAGGCCACCTAAAAATCCACCCTAACATTTACATTCGCGCGTCTTTTAAGTGTGTTGTAATCCGCAAACTCGTGATAATGCTCATTGAGTAGATTTTCTACCGCTACTGAAAACTCACCTTTACAGGCTCTGTAAGCGAACTGGCGTGCCAACCTTACATCTGTTCTTCTGTTTAATGCTACAGGATCACCATCACCCAATTGCGCAACTGCACCTGTTTGATAATAGGCAATACTGGCATCCCATAGCGGATTTAATCGGTGTGTGAGCAAAGCGCTAATAGTGCTTTGCGGCATAGACTTTGTAAAATCACGGTCAAGCTCATCTTCATTACCATATATTTTCACATAGGCATAATTCAGTAATGCGTTTGTATTATTACTAATTTGCCATTTGGCCTGTGCTTCAAATCCTTTTACTTCAACATTACCGCCGTTTTGGCCTGTTTGCGGTCTGCTGCTTACCAAAAGAAAACCTGGTGGTGTTACAAAATCAGTACGCTTAACCGTACGAATGTAATCGTGAATATCATCATTAAACAGCCTTGCATCCAAACTAAAACGGCCTACTTTACCCAAATAACCAATTTCTCTGGAGACGATTTTTTCTGGATTAACATTGCCCTTGTCTGCCATATAGGTATACAACAATGTGGTATTGGGAATTGAGGTACGGACTAAGACTTGACGATTAAATTTTTCTTCCACGTAATTCGGGGTGCGTAAAGCAGTTGAAACACTAAACCTAAAAGTATGATTCGGACTAAGTTTTAAATTGATACTTGCACGAGGCGAAATATCTGTGCCAGTAAAATCATTATGTTCAACCATAGCACCTAAATTAAACACTAGCTTCTGCTGTGCTTGCCACTCCACATGGCCAAATAGCCGCTCCAGATTAAAGTAATCGGTTTTATCAGTACCTAAATAATGGGGTGCGTACATCGTATCTTGCCACACACTGCCACCCCAAACTACTCTAAGCGTTTTGCCAATTGCAAAATTATGTTGCGCTTCAATAGCGTTTCGTTCTGTAATGACATCATTCACTATAGTGACGTTGTCGGTTAAAAGTGATGCGGCAAAACCATCAGCTTGTGGTACTGAGGCCCCTTTCGAAAGTGCGTAGGCCCGTGCTATAGGGCGCAAATTCACTGAAGTAGTTTCATCATCTGATCGATCATAACTGTGATATGCCTGTAACGAAAAATCACTGTCACCACTTATATTATGTCGCCACCGCACTAGCGCATAATGGTTATCAATTTGTTTAGTGCGCGGTAAAAACAAAATATCATCTTTGTCGAGATTACCTTCACCACGCGTACCATCAGCGAGTGCAAACTCGAACTCCACAGTATTTTTTTCATTCACACGGTAGTCTGCTTGGGCATTCAATAAGCGTGTATGTTTGGAATCATTACGATTATCCAAACCTTCATCGTTGCGATAACCTGTCGTAACGCGATAGTTTAGGTCACCAAGTTTATCGGCATGCCGATAAAAAACCTCATTACGACCATTGCCATAAGTCGCTATAATACTGTTAGTTGCAACCTCACTAGGATTCTGCGTGATGATATTAATCACGCCAAAAAAAGAATTGGCCCCATAGCTAGCTGCATTGGGGCCGCGAGTGATTTCAATAAGCTCAATATCGGCAATTGCAATCGGTAGCTCGCTCCATTGCACACCTCCATACAAAGGGCTGTAAATCGAACGACCATTGATTAATACTTGCATAGAGCCAGAATATGCCGTGGTCATACCATGATAGCTCACAGCATAATTAGTGCTTTGCACGTAGCCAGCATTAACGCCCACATAAAAACCAGGAACTAAACGGAAAATTTCTGGCAAATCAACGATACCCGAAGCTCGAATGGTTTCTCTGTCTATGACAGTAACTGCTGAAGGTGCATCTGCTAATGATTGTGATAACCTCGAAACGCTTAGTACTTTTGGTACGTCACCTATGTAGTCGTCTTCTGATACTGGTTTTGTCAATACAACTTGAGGCCATAAATCCTCGGCACTAGACAACCGACAATAGGCAGATAAAAGTAACGCGAGCAGAGCCACGTTTCTAGTTTTAATCATTACTATCGCTCAAAGCTTCAATTAACAAAATTGTTTTAATACTATGGACAATTAAAGTCTTTGTATACCCCTGAAACAGGTAGTTATAAAGCTTATAAAATTCAGGATTCAGTTCCCCGAATCCAGATTAACTAGATTTTGATAAGACTTTAAGAGATTGTCTGATTCCCTCAGTTACTGAAACATCTTTGGGTAATAATTTGGTAGCAGCGGCTGCCTCGCGCTCGTTATAGCCTAATGAAACCAGTGCGTTGAGTACATCACTAGCCGCTGATTTGGGTAAGCTTGCATGTAGGCCAACAAAACCATCTATTGAAAATTTATCTTTTAGCTCTAACAATAAGCGTTCAGCAGTTTTTTTACCTATGCCAGGAATGCGCGTTAGCATCGCAACATCCTGCATACTTACTGCCTTCACAAGATCTTCTATCGAAACCCCGCTTAAAATAGAGAGTGCTGATTTTGCACCGATGCCATTGACTTTAAGTAATTGCCTAAACGTACTTTTTTCTTGTTCACTGCCAAAACCATAGAGCAGTTGCGCATCCTCGCGCACTACAAAATGAATGAGCAATTGAATTTTGACACCAAGTTCAGGTAAATTGTAAAAGGTACTCATAGGCACCTCTACCTCATAACCCACACCGTTACAGTCAATCACCACTTGCGGCGGTGTTTTTTCAATTAAAATGCCGTTAAGTCTTGAAATCATAGCACTTGCCTTATCATATTAACCTACCACCTTTTACTCTAAAGCCTGCGGTAGCAAGCCTACCTAAACCTTGCCCACCATGCGCATGACAGATTGCACAAGCCAAAGCATCAGCTGAATCTGGTTTGGGTGTTGCAGGTAATTTAAGCAGGCGCTTCACCATTTCTTGCACCTGCTCTTTTTGTGCATGACCGTTACCAACGACTGCTTGCTTAACTTGTAGGGCAGTATATTCTGCTACGGTCAAATTACGTATCACTGCTGCGCTAATTGCTGCTCCGCGCGCTTGACCAAGCAGCAGGGTAGATTGTGGGTTTACATTTACAAATACTTTTTCAATAGCGACTTGGTTCGGCAGGTAGGTATCAATGACCTCAAATAAGCCATCAAGGATGATTTTGAGCCTAGCGGGTAACTCTTCCCGATCATCCTCACCTTCTACCTTGTTTTTTTTGCCACTTGCAGTCTTAATTGTACCGCTAGCGATATAAGTGATTTTCTCACCTACTTTTTCGATAACGCCAAAGCCTGTTAAACGCAGGCCAGGATCAATACCTAAAATGCGTATACTCACTAGTCCTCTATAACCGCGGTAGTGTATACATCTTGTACATCATCTAAATCTTCTAGCGCATCTAATATCTTTTGCATTTTTACAGCATCATCACCCGTAAAGATTGTTTCATTGCTAGGCTTCATAGTCACTTCAGCTAGCACAGCCTTTAAACCCTCAGCTTCCATGGCTTCTTTGATAGCTAAAAAATCATTTGGCGGGGTAATCACTTCAATACTGCCATCATCATCGGTAACAATATCTTCCGCACCTGCTTCTAGTGCAACTTCCATCACTTTATCTTCTGATGTACCTGGTGCGTATAGCAAGCTACCACAATGCTTAAACATGAATGCTACTGAGCCATCGGTGCCTAAATTTCCGCCAAACTTGGTGAGTGCATGGCGTACATCGGCCACTGCACGTTGTTTATTATCTGTCAGGCAATCAATAATAATCGCCGCACCGTTAATTCCGTAGCCTTCATAGCGAATCTCTTCATAATTAACGCCTTCAAGTTCGCCAGTACCTTTTTTAATGGCACGGGCAATATTGTCGGCGGGCATGTTTTCTTCTTTAGCTTCTGCCACAGCGGCACGTAATCGCGGGTTCATGTTGATATCACCGCCACTTAATCGGGCTGCAACGGTAATCTCTTTGATGATTTTAGTAAAAATCTTGCCGCGCTTTGCGTCTTGGCGACCTTTACGATGCTGAATATTTGCCCATTTACTGTGACCTGCCATGTTGCCAACCTTGAATACATTGAGAAAAACAAGATTTTATCACAGGCTTTAGAGCATACTGAATAAACGCTTAATTAAGCGAATGATTATGAAGGTTTAGTGTTAACTTTGAAATCCAAGCCTTGTACTTAAGCCAATAATCTTGACCCCTTAGTCCTGTCCCATGGCAGGGTCAATTGGAATATGTTTACGTATGCTGATAATTGAAATAATCACTAGCGATAAAGCAATTAATATCATGCCGATAGATTCCTTTGAACTAGGCACCTCGTTGAGTTCTATCCATGCCCCTAATACCGCTATGACAGGACCTAACAATGTTGCCATGCTGGCGACACCAGCACTCAAATGTTGCAGTGCATATAACCAAAGCAGCCAGGCAAGTGCGTTGCACAATACAGCGTTATACGCCACTGCACCAATAAAATAGGGCGTCCATTGTATCGGAGGCGCTGAAATGATGAACGCTGTTATCACGATAGGAATAGCACCGAATAGCATTTGCCAAGCTGTAAGTGACAGCAGATCTAAATTGGGCGAGCGTTGATGTAGTTTTTTAGCGACAATCACCGACAATGCCCAGCTAAATCCAGACAAAACTGCTAGAAACAAACTGAATTTATCAGCACCCAGATGAATTGGGTCTAAGATAAACAACATACCCATCATAGAAAGTATCGCGGCGGGCCATTGCAGGCCACTTATTTTTTCACCTAGCATTGGCCATGCTAGCATCATCACCCAAAACGGCATGGTATAAGTTAGCACTGCAGTTTTACCTGCACCTCCACTCACTAGTGCCCATATTAGTAGGCCCGTGAAACCACAGGTTTGTAATACACCCAACAAAATGAGCGTTGGTACCTCTTTTACAGTAAAAGGTTTACGTAATATAGCCAATAAAATAAATAAGCATAGTGCCCCTAAACCTACACGTAAGGCAGCGAGTTGAAAAGCACCCGCATACTGTAGGGCACTTTTCATCACCACCCAGTTATAACCCCATATGAGTGTGAGTAGCATCAATGCTATAAATGCACGGATAGTGTTTTTTCTATTGTTTACCATAACTGATGAATGTAATTTTTGTATCTCTAAAACGTATTAAAAATATGCTTAATTCCAAATATGCGAAACAGCTTTCCAACCACCATCAGATTGTTTACGGTAAACCAAATGCACATTGCCTCCGAAAGTTTGTCTAGCACCATGTTCATCTATCATCGCGCCACTCCAACTGCCACGTTGATAAGCTAAATTGCCATCTTCTACTGCTTCAGTGAGCGTTAACTTGTGGTCAATCACACCAGCAGTAATTAAACCTGCAAAAAATGTTTGGATTGCTTTTGAACCAATCACTGGCTCACCAGCTGGCGCTGGCATCACAACTGCATTTATGTCATAAAGTGATGCGATTTCTTCTGCTTTTTTTGAATTAAAAGCCTGATCAAATTGTGCATTTATAGAGGTAAGGGTTGCTTTGATTTGCGTGTGAATGTTTGACATTTTTTACTCTTTTATTAAGGTTAGTTTTATAAATTCAGATATTGACTGAATTCTAGTGACTGATTTTTAGGGACTAAACTAGTGCCGGAATACCTAGATTGATAAGGCCTAGCATCTGTTGAAGTTGTGTTCGTTGTGCTTCATCTAAGGCATGCATGCATTGCCTTAACCGACGATAATAATCAGGCATGACATCATCAAGCTTGGCCTGGCCTGCTTCGGTTAAACTGATTAAGACACTGCGTCTATCATCTTTGGTAAATATACGGGCAACCAAGCCGCCTTGCTCTAGCCCGTCAATCAAGCCAGTCATAGTGGCGCGTGTTACGCCGGCTTTATCGGCTAGTATGGAAGGTGTTGAGGTTTTAGTCTCTTCGCGCATTAGCAAAATCAGTACCCACCAGCGACCTTGCAATAAACCGTGTTTACTCAAACAGGTATCCAACGCAATCGACAAATCGGTGGCGACACGCAGCAGTTGTAAAACGCTAGAAATTGCTGTCACATCCGCATCGGGATAACGTTTAGCAAATTTAGCTAGCACTTCACTATTTGGGAGATCTCTTAATTGCAACATAATTAGGTGCATTATAGTTAGCTAGCTAACTATGTCAATCACTTTAATGTAATTATTTGTAATTTGCTTATTTTTGCTATAAATCTCGTTGTATTTTTTATTAGAGATATTGGCTAAATTATTTATCGGTGTATATTTAAAGAGCTAATTGGAGGAGAACATCATGAAAACTTTACAACAAGTACTCGATGGCAAAAAACACAAAGAAGTAATTTCAATTGCCCCTCACAGACCAGTATTTGACGCATTAGTAATTTTGGCGGAATACAAAATTGGTGCTTTAGTAGTGCTGGATGATGAAAAGCTAGTAGGTATTTTTTCTGAACGTGACTATGCACGTGAAGTGGTACTAAAAGGTAAATCATCAAAAACCACGCAAATTGATGAAGTAATGACCGCAAAAGTACTATCTGCTCACCCTAGTGACACTGTAGAGCAGGCGATGTCTACCATGTCGGAAAATCGGATTCGCCACTTACCTATAGTTGAAAATGACAAAGTCATCGGTGTGTTATCGATAGGTGATTTAGTGAAAGAGACGATTGCTTATCAAAAAGATTTAATCAAGCAATTACAGTCTTATATCAATGGTTGAGCATTATTAATGAACAATCAACTATTACTCATCCCTCGAATCATGAATAATAGTTGATTAGGTTAGATAGCATTCATGGCCAATAAAACTGATAACAAGACTGAACCGCCACATAAACCTGCAAATATCAATCTTGATTTCCGCATTTTGGTCCACAGCAATAGCCCAGTGATACAAAGCATGATTAAAGCCCCAGCAAAACTATCGATTAACAATACCCAGCCTACATTCAACCCAACCCCTTTGTGCAAGCGGGATAAAAAGGCAAAGTTATTTGCATCTTGTCGCTTCACTGAGACAAACTGATTTCCCACCCAATACTCGGTTGTTACTGAATATTTAGCAGTATGAAAATCAACCCTCCATAGTGCTGGCTGTTGTACTGGTAAACCATTCCATGTGACTTTTTTTGCAGGCTCAGCCTCTACCTTAGAGGCTGGCTGACTCAGATTCAACTCGCCTCTTAACCAAGCGGCAAGATTCTCCGGCTTGCTAAACTGCGCCTCTGGTAGATGAAGCTCAATATTGGTTTTTTCATATTGTGCTAGCGGTATCTTCATGACACTGCGGTGATTGAGCAATATGCCCGTTGTGCCAAATAACAAGCCCAGCCCTGCACCCCACAGGCCTAGCATGCCGTGGGTGTTGCGTAGCCAGCGTAAAAAAGCGCCCCTATTTTTTTGCGTACTTAATAGGCTCATTTTTTAACAATAGATAGCGTGCTTACATGGCGAATATTCTCATAAACGTCACCTTGAAAGCTACCTTTACTCGGTTCCAGGCTAATCACCTCCAGCACATATAACCCAGCCCAAGGCGTACTAAATATTACCTGCCCTTTATCGTCTGCATCTAACTCTTGCTGCCATTGATTAGGTGCTGTTACTTTCAACTTGCCTTTAATCAAAGGTTTGCCGTTTAAATTAATCAGTACTTTATTGTTACCTAGCGGCTGAATATCCAATGCATTAGTGGAAGCTTCTTCTGCCAACCCGAAGCTAGTACGGGCGTAATACATGGGTTTAGCCAGACCAAAGTTGTACTTGGTCGTATCTTTTACTTTCATACCAAGTTCATTGGCAATGACCGGCTGATTTTTTACGCCCTCTACTGCAATAAAGTCTGCATTGCGCTTTAAGCTTAATTTAGTCGCACCAGCATCCAACAGCTTAGCCTCCGGAGCAGCAATGGTATCCAGTCTTCCGCCAGTTTTTTCATGTAAATTACTTTCGTATTCACCAAAAAAACAGCTTGGTCTGACCATCTGCTTGTTCTAGCCAAAGATAATGCACACTGGCTGGTAAAGTCACGGATAAAGAGAGTAAAGCTAAGAGTAAGTTAAGTTTTTTCATTGTTTTTTCCTGAATATCTGTAATAGCTATAGGCTTAATTTATTTAAAAGCAAAGCGTAATGTGGCATAAATGCTGCGCGGATCACCCGGTAACGCCCCAGCAAAAGTTGGACTTACGTAATAAGTCTTGTCAGTAATATTTTTCAGGTTAATAGCGGCTTCCCACTTTGGTTGGGCGTATGAAATAGCCGCGTCATATACTGTGTAAGCTGGTACTTTATAAAGGTTTAGATTATCGGCATAAGCATCACCCTTGTGCGTAGCGCCAATGCCGAATTTCAATCCTCGTACATTCCCCGTTTGAATTTCATAACTTGTCCATAGATTAATGATTTGCTCACTTACACCGGTAGGCCGTGTTCCATAGATACTTTGGTTAGTGATGCCAAAAATTGCATTGCTGGCAACAGTTTTAGACTTAGTTTCAGCATCCATGAATACTGCATTGGCGTTCACATGCAAACCTGCAATTGGGTGCACGCCTACATCAAACTCGATCCCTTTAGATTGATCTTTGCCGTCTGGCGTCGCTGAAGTAGCACCAGGCAACGTAATATTGTAATTTGCACGCTTGGTATTAAATAAGGCTAAATTCAAATCTACCAAACCACTGAATAGGCTTGATTTAGCACCAACCTCATATTGTTCTGAAGTTTCCGGTGCTTGTGAAACAATAGTGCTTTCTGTCGCTAGGTTAACGAACTTGCCATTATTGTAGCCAGCATAAAATGCCAAATCTTTTGTTGGCTGAAACACGCCGCCTAATGACCCTGTTGTTAGATTTTCAATTTCATCGACTTTTCTATATGTATTTGCGACGCCGCCAATGCTTGAGGTGCCTCTATCCTCAAAACTAATATGGTCGTTACGCAAACCAACACGCACCTTGAATTGCTCACCAAAAGCTAATTGGTCTTGTAAATAGAAAGAGTGGGTATTACTATTGATTTTTCGATTGAATGCATCGCCAGGTCTAACCGCTAATGCTGCGGTACTGGTTTCTGTAACGACTGGAGCAAAAATATTATTAATATTCGGCAATGTGTAGCCCGCACGAACACTGTCTTTATCTGTATTTTGATACTCATACCCGGCCAACACTGTATGCTTAACCACATCAAAATCCACTTTCCAGGTCAGCTCATTTTGTAGCGTGATATAGTTGGCATCATCTGACTGTTGGCGTAAAGTTCTTCCCGTACTTACGTTAGCGGCATTTCCACCATTTCCGCCAGCATTACGTACAAAATCTAAATTGCGTGAATCTGTCGACAGCGCGGTACGCATAGACAAAGCATTTGATATTGTCCAATCATGCGTCAGGCCAGCTCTATTCACTTGTTGTTCTGAGTGATTCATCGGTGAGTAATAACGACTTTTGTTATTAACGTCAGCCACTTTACCTTTTGAATCAAATAAAATGCCGTAGTTGTCTGGCACGACTTTAATATTTCTTACATCAATATCCACCAGCAATGTTTTATCAGCTGCGTAATTGAAGGCAACACTTGGTGAAAGCTCTGATATTTCACGTGCTAAACCACGATAACCATCGGTTTTTTCCGTATCTGCAATTATCCGTCCATTAATTCCATCAGCAATAGGGCCAGTTAAATCTACATAACCATTTCTAGTGCCAAAGCTACCAAAGGTTGTTCCTACTTCCATGTTGTATTTAGCTTGTGGTTTTTTAGTGACGACATTGATACTGCCGCCGGGGCCGCCAGAACCAAATAATGCAGATCCAGGACCTTTGAGCACTTCAATACGCTCAATATCGTACATGGTACGGAAATAACCATTTTGAGTTGTGCCATCTGGCAGGTCATCACGCAAGAAATTAATTGAAAGCGCGCGTGAGTTGTAGTTATTTGCAAAGCCGTAGCCGCCTGCCAATTGCGGCTGAACGCTACTAACATTGCGTAAAGCATCGTTCATGGTTTGCACGCCTTGTTCACGTAAAATTCCCACTGGCACAACCGCAACACTAGCTGGCACATCACGTAACGGGGTGTCAGTTTTGCTGCCTGTGCGCGCTGCATCACTAGCTGAACCAGGGTAAATTCTTGCTGCACTAGTTTGCACTTCTTGTAATGCATTATCTTCATCCGCCGCTACCGCATTGAATGAGACTGATGTAATACTGAGTAAAACGGCTAAATGCACCGCTTTAAGTTGAAAATGTTGCATGGTATTTCCCTTAGAGTTAATTATTAGCTGGCTAAAGGCGATACTTTGCGGTGGCTTGCTGTTGGTTTTTATGGTTAATTGTTGATTAATGCTATTTCATTGCTGTTTCACTGCATGATTCACTGTGCTACAGGCGACTGGGCTCACTCACAAAACCTAACTTGCTAACACCGGCGTTTTGCGCATCGGCCATGACTTCTGCCAAAATTTGATAACGTGTTTCTTTGTCTGCACGAATTTGTAACTCTGGCTGTGGCTTCGTATCTGCCACTTGTTGTAGTTTTAATTTCAACTCTCCCTGCACCATAAGCACATCATTCCAGTACATTTTGCCAGCCCCATCAATCGCCACTGAAATAACTTCTGGCTTTTCAGGTAACGGCTGACTACTGGCTATTGGTAAATCAATTTTGACTGTATGCGTGAGTAGCGGGGCTGTAATAATAAAAATTACCAGAAGCACAAGCATCACATCCACTAGCGGCGTTGTATTAATTTCTGACATCGGTGCAGTATGGTTTCCTGCACCAATTCCATGACCCGAACCTATCATGCTGGCACCTCAATGGCGTGCACACGCTCTGTTGTTTTTACAACATCTTGACTAGGTTTTAGGTGAATGACAGAACCCGTTACAAGTAACGTGTGCAACTCATAAGCAAATTTTTCTATTTGACCCACCAATACGCGATTACTGCGCACCAATGCGTTATAAGCTAATACCGCTGGAATCGCCACTGCCAAACCAAGTGCCGTCATAATCAATGCCTCGCCGACTGGGCCTGCCACTTTATCTAATGTAGCCTGACCACTTTGGCTGATACTAGCAAGTGCGTGATAAATACCCCACACCGTACCAAACAATCCAACAAAAGGAGATACACTACCTACCGATGCTAGCACTGTTAAACCACCTTCCATTTTTGCACTTTCTTCTGTAATACTTCGATTCATTGCTCGGGCAATAAATTCATCTTTTGTCATTACATCTAAATTTGCATGATTGTTAGTTTTCTCAGCACTATTTTTATATACATATTGCTGATGATGCTCTGCCGCAGCTATAGACTTTTGCGCTATGGTTGCCAGGGCAATGTCACTATCTTGTTTTACAGCTACATTCAAATTTGGTGCGCTCCAAAACTTTTGCGTGTAGGCTTTAAACGCAGTGCGAATACGCCATATCTGCACAGTTTTTGTAACAATTAAATACCAGCTTGCCACAGACATTAGTAGTAAGATAATGGCTACCGCCATTGACACCACTCCGCCAGCTGCAATAAATTCCATACTATTAAATTCGTAGCCGTGTTCCATTTTTTACTCTTCCTTAATTTACATTGCTAACTAATATGTACAATTTAAACCACTTAAACCCATTAACTTTCAAGTGAAAATTTTACTGGCACCAATACATACGCACTGATTGCCTGATTACTGCGCTTTGCCGGAATAAAACGCCATTTTTTCACTGCCTCTATTGCTGATTTATCGAGCCTATCAGAACCACTGCTGCTTTCTAACTGCACACGCTCAGCATCACCTTTAGTTGAAACTAGCACACGCAATAACACTCGACCCTGCTCTCCCAATCGACGGGCAGTTGATGGGTAATCAGGGGAGGGGTTATGCAAATATGCAGCGCCAAAACGTGGCGGTTCAATGACGGGCTCTGGCTCAACTTTTGGTTGAGGTACTTCTGCGACTTCAGGCGCTTTTGTCTCAATGACTGGTGTGACAGGTGAGAGTAGAGCTTCAGTCATCGCAACAACTTGCTTAATCTCAGGTTCAGCCGCAAGCGGCTTCGGCATCGGTTGAACTTTCTTAACAATAGGCTGCTGCTTTTTAACAAGAGACTGTGGTGGCATTGGGGCTAGGGGAACCACTTTAGGCTCTGGCGCTGGACTACTAACCAAGCTCACCAACATTGGCTGCGGTTCTTTTATAATCGGCAATGTAGGCTTGGCATTTATTAACCAGGCCAATCCAGCAACATGCGCAAACATTATCAAAGTTAACATCAAGTAAGACCTAGTTTGCTTACTTTCCTTTGTTGGCAATGCCTGTTGAGGCACTAAATCATAGACGTTTTGCTGATATGCAGTTTCTGCTGTGTAAGTCTGCGTCTGCTGGGCATTTGCCACCAACTTTAAATTAGGTATCATGTTTGGTTCCAAAATTGGCTAAATTGCATATACATCTAATGCCGACCGTACCTACTACTTTGTTAAAATCAACTTACCTTGTGCAGTCAAACGTAACCGATAATCATGACCCGCGTGCTTTATTACTAGCTCACGCTTACCTGCAAATAATGCTTCACTTGTAATAACCCTAGTTGTGATCACACTTGCTTGCTCAGCAGTATTCGCAGCCACATCTGAAGTAATCTTGTTAAGCATAATTGACATTGAGTAGCGTAAATTTAGTTTATCAATCTTATTAGTTAATGCAAATGATAACAATTATCATTTG
>JBKJRF010000199.1:0-6694 GCA_046594825.1 Methylotenera sp. | reverse complement strand
TGTCGATGACATGTTGATGTCATACCCCATCGTACTGGGTGATGATGCCGTTAGCGCACAAATCGGTTCACCAGAGGTATTGCCGACCACGTTCATTTATAACCCCAAAGGTGAGTTAGTCAAAATTAAGCGTGGCTTAATTACCAAGCAATATATAGAAAAAATTATTGGGGCTGAAAAGAACTAGTTTTAAAGCTAATTTTTTAATGTGGAACAGCAATGCTCTCGCCATCAGCATCAAGTACATTTAACTGATTTTCATCTGCAAAATGCATCAGTTGTGCATAACCTTCAGGATTCACGGTTTTCAATTTTAAATCTACCGCTAAACAACGCACCCCATTCACTACCCTAGGTTTTAGATAAGGCGAGTACTTAAGTTTTCTATCCTCGCCAAAAGTTGCGTAGGTGCTGCACATACGATCAACCCAATCACTTGGGCGAAAAGGCTTGCCAGCACGTGTATTGCCTTCAATAATAATCTCATTAGCTTGTGCGCTTGCCTGATTTCTAGCTTTAGTACTAGATTGTTCTGTTGTCATTTAATTTTTACCATGTCATACATTATTTCTGAAATTTGAATTTAGCTGAATTATAACAAACCATAATTAATGCACAGTACTTTTGTGCTGAAATTCTTGTTCGTAAATATGGTTTGTTTCACATTCAATCATTTAATAAGGGAGGCGTCTACGAATTCAAATACTTTAACCACACTAGTCACACCCTCGGTATTGCGGGCAATCTCTACAGCCGCATCAGCTTCACTCGTAGTTACAATACCCATTAAATACACCACACTATTTTCGGTCACTACTTTTACATAATTCGCTGGAAATTTATTTTCAGTTAAAAACTGGCCTTTTACTTTTGAAGTAATAAAACTATCATTGCCGCGTGAACCAATCGAGGATTTTGGCCCCACAGTAATTTCATTGGTAATTGAGCGTATATTGTTTATTTCTTTAACTAAACTTTCTGCTTTTACTTTGGCAGCATCTTCAGGTACTTCACCTGTCAGTAATACATTGCGATTAAAGCTAGTTACATTTACATGAGCATTTTCACCTAAGTTAGTTTCCATCTTCTTAACAGCTTTTAGCTCAATATTTTCATCTTCTACAAAAATGCCAGCAGTGCGTCTATCAGCCGCCATCGCACCGCCTGCAGCTGCACCACCTGCAATAATAGGTAAGCAGGCTGTTATTTGTGTGGCTAGTAAGGTGGATAAGGCAAGTGTAACGATACTTTTGGTTGTTGAATTCATTGATGGACTCCTAAGCGTTAATTTCGTTTTTTTGTAGCTCTTAATCTTGATTGGTATTAAGCGTTGTATTGAATTATTGGTTGATAAATGAAAAGTAAAGCGTAATTTCTGTAAATCATACGCGCATTATGCGTCAAATGCATTACGTACCCATTCTATGTGTTGTAAATCTACTTTGCTCATTAGAACCGCATCAAAACGGCATAAGCTCTCACCATGTTGCTGTAAATAATGCTGTGCAGTTAATATCAGTTTTTGTTGTTTTTGCGGAGTAATGCTCGCGGCGGCGCTACCAAATTGGCTGTTTGATCTTAGTCGCACCTCAATAAACACAAGGGTTTTCGCATCCGTCATAATTAAATCAATTTCCCCAAAACGGCAGTGATAATTTTGCACCACCATTTTAAGTCCATGACTCATTAAAAAAGTTGCAGCTAATTTTTCGGCTGTTAAGCCAGCATTATTCTGATTGATTTTCATAAGCGAAATTTTTTATAGGAGTCAAAGCCGCTAGGCTGTAAAATTCATGCATGAAAAATTTAAGTATTAATAGCATAAATTTGGTTAAACCAAACCATGAGTAGCCACGGCATATTATATGTGGTGGCAACGCCAATCGGCAATTTGGGCGACATTACTTTGCGTGCACTTGAAACTTTGAAAGTTGTAGATGCAATTGCCGCTGAAGATACGCGTCATACCTCAGGTTTATTGTCACACTTTGGCATTAGTAAAAAGCTTGTTGCGGTGCATGAGCATAATGAACATCAATCTGCTGAAAAGCTATTGTTGCAATTAAAAGCAGGTGAAAATATTGCATTGGTGACCGATGCAGGTACGCCTGGTATTAGCGACCCAGGCGCAATAGTGGTCGATTTTGTCCGTAAAGCGGGTATAAAGGTTGTGCCGATTCCAGGTGTGAGTGCGGTGATTGCCGCTTTGTCTGCTTCTGGCATCGCTCAAAATGGCTTTTTATTTCATGGGTTTTTGCCAGCAAGTGGTGCGGCACGGCGTAAAGCACTAGAATTGCTAAAAACACAAACTGTGACGCTAGTGTTTTATGAAGCGCCACATCGTATTATAGAAAGCATAGTCGATATGGCGAATGTGTTGGGTGCGGAGCGACGTATTACCTTTGCGCGTGAAATTACCAAAACTTTTGAAACGATTTATAGCTGTGATTTGGCTCATGCAAGCGCATGGCTAGAGGCTGATACTAATCAACAACGTGGTGAATTTGTGCTGTTAATTGAAGCTGCGACAATAAAAGATGTAGAAGAAATATCTGAAAATACTGTACGCGTATTAAAATTGCTATTGGTAGATTTGCCATTAAAGCAGGCTGTAAAGTTGGCGGCTGAAATCACCAATGAAAAGAAAAACGATCTTTACGAATTTGCCTTGAAGTTAAAAAGTACTATTAAAAATGACAGTTTAAAAAATGACTAATCAATTATCTATAGTTATCACCCGTCCAGACGACTGGCATTTACACTTGAGAGATGGCGCAGCCTTAAAAGCAGTGTTACCAGATACTGCGCGGCAATTTGCACGTGCGATTGTAATGCCCAATTTGCGCCCGCCTGTGACTACTACAGAACTAGCAGTTGCCTATAGACGACGCATTTTAGAGGCACTGCCAAAGGGTTCAAACTTTGAGCCGTTAATGACTTTGTATCTAACAGACAATACTTCCGCAGAAGAGATTGTCCGTGCCAAAGCTAGTGGATTCATACACGGAATAAAGCTATATCCAGCCGGTGCAACAACCAACTCTGATTCTGGCGTGACTAATCTAGATCATTGTGTAAGTGCACTTGAAATGATGGAAAAGCTGGGTATGCCTTTATTAGCCCATGCTGAAGTGACTGATAGCGATGTAGATGTATTTGATCGCGAGCGGGTATTTATTGAGCGCCACATGACTCCGTTACTTAAAAAATTCCCAGCGTTGAAAATCGTCTTCGAACACATCACTACTCAAGATGCTGCAGACTTTGTATTAGAAACACCAAATAATGTGGCTGCAACTATCACTGCACATCATTTGCTTATGAATCGTAATGATATGTTCAAAGGGGGTATTCAGCCGCATCATTATTGTCTACCAATCTTAAAACGCGAAGAGCATCGCATCGCATTAGTAAGGGTTGCGACTTCAGGCAACGCTAAATTTTTCTTAGGTACAGATAGTGCACCGCATGCCAAACACACTAAAGAAGCCGCTTGTGGTTGTGCTGGCATGTACACAGCGCATACCGCAATCGAGCTGTATGCAGAAGCGTTTGAAAATGCAAATGCGCTGGACAAATTAGAAGGTTTTGCCAGTTTTTATGGAGCAGATTTTTATGGCCTGCCGCGTAACACTGAGCAAGTTACGCTGGTGAAAGAAAACTGGACGGTGCCAGAAAGTCTGCCGTTTGATGGTGGTGATGTGTTGGTACCATTGCGGGCGGGGCAAGCAATAAGCTGGAAAATGCTTTAAAGCTACATCAAAGTTGCCAATTAATTGGGGCTTGCCCTTGGTTTGTTAAATAATCGTTAATCTTAGAAAATTGATGGTTGCCAAAGAAACCGCGATGTGCCGATAAAGGCGAGGGGTGCGGTGATTTAAGTACCAAATGTTTTTGTGGGTTAATCATCTCACCTTTTTTATGTGCATAACTTCCCCACAACACAAACACCAAACTCTCACGGTGCTGATTTAAAGCAGCAATTGCTGCATCGGTAAACTCTTCCCAGCCGCGTTTTTGGTGTGAACCCGCGTTCGCCATTTCAACCGTCAGCGTTGCGTTAAGCAATAATACGCCCTGATTCGCCCACGGTGTCAGGTCGCCTTTGCCACTCATTTTTATGCCTAAGTTGGCTTCAATCTCTTTAAAAATATTGATGAGTGAAGGCGGCAAAGTGACTCCTTCTGGCACCGAAAAACTTAAGCCATGCGCCTGCCCTACGCCATGGTAAGGGTCTTGTCCAATAATCACCACCCGCACTTGCTCAAAAGGTGTGTGATTAAATGCATTAAAAATCAAAGGGCTAGGTGGAAAAATAGTTTTCCCCGCAGCCTTTTCTTGCTTTAAAAAAGCACGTAGCGATTGCATGTAAGGTTGATCGAATTCATCACCAATCACTGCCTGCCATGAAGCATGAAGCTGCCCAACTTTTTCTTGCGATATCATAATTTTAAATTGTTGTTGGGTTAGGATGTATTATAGAGCAGGTAAGTTGGGTGTATGTAATAGATTAAAATACTGCAAGCAGAGTGTGAAAAATGTGTATATTTGCACGCCGTTTATGTTGTTGCATATTGCAAGAGGTCGCACGCGCGATATGCGAACTTCTTTCTTTTGTATAGCCAAAAAAAGAAGTCAAAAAAAAGCTACCCACCGCGTTCCTTCGGAGTTCCCTGCGCTACTCAGCGCGGTAGCAGAGGTTGGGAGTAATAAACTTGCGTGGTTAATTGGGTGGTGCGCGTGTTAAAATAGCTTTGAAGCTGGCTGGACAGTCGCCGCTCACTTTGTGAGGGGAGGAAAGTCCGGGCTGCATAGAGCGGGATGACGGCTAACGGCCGTACGTTGAAACTTTTGTCAGTGAAAACTGGCAAGATATAAGGCGCGGAATAGGGCCACAGAGACGAGCGTATTTAGTTACGGTGAAACGCGGTAACCTCCATCTGTAGCAAGACCAAATAGGCTGGCGTTTTTTCTTGGGTAGAAGGTTACGCAAATAAATAGGGCGTTGCTCGCGCTGCCAGCGGGTAGGTTGCTTGAGTGCATAAGTAATTATGTGCCTAGATGAATGACTGTCACTTACCGCAAGGTAAGAACAGAACCCGGCTTATCGGCCAGCTTCACTTTCACTCAGAATAATGTGCTTTAGCGCATATATTTTGTGGGGAAGCCCTTCGCATTGAACTTATCGCTTTAGCGATTAGTGAAATGGTGATGACCCTTGCGGTTATTGCGGGCTTTATGTCGATTCTCAGTAATTATTATTAATATCATGTTATTTATCACCTCAATTACAATTCAACCCCTTTCATAACTATTCTCATAATCTACATTCATATAATTTTGTATGTGCTTCATTTATAACGATATTATAATTATGATGAAAATGCGCTAAGTCATTGACCTATAAAGAAAAAATAGTAAAAAAGGGCTTGCATTGCTCTTTTTTTTTATCTATAGTGCATATTAGTGGGGGAAAGTGGGATTTTGTGGAGAATTGTTAAATAAACTGCAATATTCTGAACACAAGTTTGGATAGCGATGTTTGATAACTACTAAGGGTTTGCCAGATAGCGCTTTAGCAATTCTCCATAGTTTTATACGATTTTATTTTGTATGACATTTTATAGATTAAATTAATTTTACAGATAGTTGCCTAAGTCTTAATCGGGCTTGTGGTTGTACTTTAAGGAAAATAACGGGCGTATGTTTCGCGGTGCCACTTCATTAAGTTTAGACGCTAAAAGCAGGCTCGCTGTGCCGACCAAGCACAGAGAAGCATTGCAGCTTGAGTGCGCTGGTAACTTGGTGTTGACTGCACATCCGCATCGCTGCTTGTTGTTGTACCCGCAGCCTGCATGGGAGCCAATTCAGGCCAAAATGATGGCATTATCTTCATTTGATAAGCAGTCAAGTGCTTTGCAGCGTTTGCTAGTGGGTTTTGCTGAAGACATTGCTTTAGATAGTAATGGACGTATGCTGGTTTCACCTGTATTACGCGAGTTTGCCGATTTAGATAAGGAAGTAATGCTAGTCGGTCAAGGTAGTCATTTTGAATTGTGGAACATGGAAGCTTGGCGTGCTCAGCTTGCGCAAGTCATGCAGAGCGATGGCTTTACCATGCCAACGGAACTCGAGGGCTTCTCGCTGTGATTAAGGGCGTGAAGATTGCGCCCAATAAAGAATCACCGTCTCTAAAAGAAGTGCAGCGTAAAGTAATTCCCCAGAAAAAAGCGTCTCTCATAAACGCACCTAAGTCAGAAAAGCATTTATCCAAAGTGTCAAAATTAAGTTCAAATTTATTAGAAGCGTCAGATGCAAATACCCATATCACGGTTTTGCTGGATGAGGCTGTGCAGGCGTTGGCGATAAAGCCTAGCGGAACTTACGTGGATGGTACTTTTGGTCGCGGAGGGCATTCCAAAAAAATCTTGGCAGCTTTGGGTGCTGATGGCCGCCTGATTGCATTTGATCGCGATTTAAGTGCAATCGAATCCAGCAAGGAAATCAACGATTCTCGTTTTAGCATGGTGCATAGCCATTTTGCGGCTATGCAAGCTGAGTTGGCCGATTTAGATATCACAAAAGTTGACGGAATTTTGATGGACTTAGGTATTTCATCGCCACAGGTAGATATTGCGGAGCGTGGTTTTAGTTTCAGGTTTGATGCGCCTTTAGATATGCGCATGGATCAAAG
>JBKJRF010000043.1:0-14267 GCA_046594825.1 Methylotenera sp. | reverse complement strand
TTAAGTTGTTGCTAAATTTACTATTGGCCAGTTGAACAACTCTATTTTCGCGAGTTAGCTCAGTGTCTACATTTGTTTTTTGCACCTCGAGTTTCTGTAGCGCCTGCAACAGCACATAGGTAATCACACACCCGATAATAAAAAAGACGATACCAAACCATGACCATTCAGCTATAACGCCATAGTGCGGCTTGATAAACTCTAAATCTAGCTTAGTAGTCATAATATTGACTCGATCATTGCATAGTGGCTATCTTGAAGTGCCGTTCCAGTTGTCACACCGATTTGTTTAATCATCCAACCGTTAATATTGGGCAATCTAGTATTTTTATATGTAGGTGCATAAACTAACAGCGTGCTAGAAGATTTAGGTTCCACCAACATTTGTTCACGTTTAGCGATACTTTCTAACTGAAGTTGCCAGTCTCCATTTAAAGCGAGACTGCGCAAGCTTTGAAAATGACCATCAATCAAATGCGCAAACAACAAGCGACCTGATTCAATCACCGAAAAATAAATATTACCGGTTTTAAGCTCATTTTTAAAACGATTAAATAGAGGCATTAACTGCGGTTGCAAGCTAATAAGTTGTAGGTTGTTGTTTTCAGAAATTCGTACGACTCCATCGAATAGTTCCTGATCAATAGCCACTATGATAGACGTTTGGTTGGGCGCCGCATCTTCACATTGAATTTTCCAGCTATCGACAATATTCCCATAAACTTCACGGTAGGCCGCACGGGCGTAATCTGTTTTCTCTTCAACATTCATCACAATATTGTGTGCTGGCAAAGTTAAATAGCGAACAAAGTCACTCGCTAACACAATGCTTAATACAGTATTTTTTTGATACTTGATAGTGGCCAAAACAGCCTCAAGCTGATTTAAAGCTACACGCCAATGTTCGTGATCAGTTTGTATTCTTACCAGCATATTAGTCAGGTACTGTTTATCAATAATACGTTTATTAAACCCAGAGGCTATGCTCACAACGGCAATATGATCTTTGCTAACTTCTACGATCAACTTATTCTTAAATAATCTAGGCAATAAACGTAACACGGTTAATCTCTTGTAATGTAGTAATACCAAGGCCTGCCGCTTCGACTGCCGCCTCACGTAAAGTGCGCATACCACTGCGTTTTGCAGCTTCTTTTAATTTGCGTATCGGTTCGCGCGCAACAATCATCTCGCGCAGCTCATCATTTAATATGAGTAACTCTGCAACGGCTTTACGCCCCTTGTAACCCGTGCCACGGCAATGCCCACAACCTGGGCCATGCTTAAATTGCATCTTGGCAGCCGCTTGCACGCTAATTGCAGAATCTAAAAGTAGTTGTTCATCCGGAAAATATTCTTCGGCACAGTGTGTGCACACAGCGCGTATTAAGCGTTGCGCCATAATGCCGTTCATGGCGGCAACAAAATTATATGGGTCTACGCCCATGTGCATGAAACGACCTATCACATCCAGCACGCCATTGGCATGGACAGTGGTAAACACCAAGTGACCAGTGAGTGCCGCTTGCACTGCAATTTGTGCAGTTTCAGCATCACGTATTTCACCCACCATAATCTTGTCTGGGTCATGACGTAAAATGGAGCGTAAACCCCTTGCAAAGGTGAGGCCTTTTTTTTCATTCACGGGGATCTGCAACACGCCAGGCAGTTGATACTCAACAGGATCTTCAATGGTGATAATTTTATCGTGGCCTGTGTTGACTTCTGATATAGCGGCATAAAGTGAGGTGGTTTTACCACTACCCGTTGGTCCTGTGACCAGCACCATGCCATAGGGCTCTGAAGCTAAGCGCCTAAACTGGGCAATTGTTTTTTGATCAAAGCCCAGCACATGCAAGCTTAAGCCACAAACCTCATCAGATAAGGCTTTACGGTCTAACACGCGCAGCACTGCATCTTCACCAAACACGCTAGGCATAATTGATACACGAAAATCCACTTCGCGGCCTTGCACAACCACCTTAAAACGACCATCTTGCGGGATGCGCCGCTCGGCTATGTCCAACTGTGACATGACTTTAACCCTTGATATTGCCTGGTCTGCACTATCACTGCCTTGTATGCCACCGATAGAAGCCATCACACCGTCTATACGATATTTAATCGCTAATCCGCTTGCAGAACATTCCAAATGAATATCACTAGCGCCGACCTTCAAAGCATCATATAGCGTAGAGTTAATGAGTTTTACAATGGGATTAGTATCTTCGTTAATCGATTTTAAAGATAATCGTTCTATAGCCTCATCGGCATGTAAATTTCTAGGTTCTTCATGGCTATTTAGGTTATCCATGGCGCGCATGGTTTCTTCGTGACGCGCCAAATAAGCAGCAATATCACTGCGATGCGCTAGGTGCCAGCTAAATGGCAGCTTTACATACTCTATCGCCCAGTCATGCAACTCAGGTTTAAACACATCGGAAAATACCAATAATACGTTGCGTTCGCTGTCCTCAAAAGCAACACATTCTTTTTTTTGCGATAAATTAAATGGAATTATTTCAAATGCTGGCACGAGTGCATGCATTTCTTTCATGCTGATTGGCGTATAGTGCAACGACTCTGCCAAGCTATTTAAAAATGACTCTTGGGATAAGTCTACTAGGGCATCTAAAACCTCGATAGCTCTACGTTTTTCAGTTTTGGCTAACTGCTTTGCCTGTTGAATTTGCAAAGCGGTTATCAAACCTACTTGAATTTCTGGCTGAATCTCTTGTGGCATATTCATTGAATATTCCCCGCCAATTCAAATATGGGCATGTAAAGTAGTAAAACCACCACACCTATCACTAAACCAATGACCAACATAAGAATAGGTTCAAATAGCTTGGTAAACCAGTCAATCCAACGTGCTAGCTCCTCATCATAAAAAGCCGCGATTCGCTCCATCATGTCACCAATTTTTCCGCCGCGCTCGCCAACTCGTAACATGCGCAGAGCGACTGGCGTGGTTAATCCAGCAGATTCCATCGCCATCGAAATAGTTTGGCCATGGCTAATTGCTTGTGAAGCTTCGCGCATTTTGCTGCGAAGGGAAACTTGCAGCAAACCAGAAACCGACTCTAACGCAGGAATAATCGGCGTACCGCCTGTAAGTAGCATGCCTAAAGTTCGGTAAAAACGCGCCAACTGAAATATGCGTAAACGCTCACCTAAAGCGGGTATGCGCCAGAACAATTGAATAAACCATTTGCGCACTGCGCTCAAAGAAAATCCATAGCCCAATGCCGCCATTCCAACGATCATGGCAATCAACATCTGTTTGCCATGGCTTTCAATAAAAGCACCCCATGCCAATAACACTTGAGATAGAAAAGGTAAATTTCCGCCTGTACCTTCATAAATATGGCTGAATTTTGGTACTACAAAACCTAGCAAAAACATAATAACCAAGCCACCTACGCCAACTAACAAAGCTGGATATATTGAAGCGCTGATAATCTTCTTTTTTACTAATCCGAGCTGATGTTCATAAGCCACATAGCGACTAAGCGCTTCAGGTAAATCTCCAGTTTTCTCAGAGGCACGCACGGTGGCAATATATAGCATTGGAAATGCGTTAGGCATCAAGTTAAGTGCAGCTGAAAATGTTTGACCTTCATAAAGCGCTTGCAACAAAGCATCTAAAACATGCTTGGCTTCTGCACGAATTTCTTTTTCGGCTAAAGCCTCTATTGCCTCAACTAAATTCAATCCAGCCTCAAGCAAAGCCAATAACTCTTGGCTAAATAATACTAATGGGAAATGCTTATTTTGCTTAAACTTGAAAGAGGTAGATTTGGCTTTAGCGTGGATAGGAACATAGCCTTTTTCGCGCGCTTGCTCAATTGCATCGCTTGGATGATTGGCGACAATAATCAAAGAAACTATTTCACCACCGCGAACTGCTCTAACTTCGTAATCCATAAAAACTAAGTTAGCCTTTACCAGTTCACTACATCTGTAGATTCTTTTATGCCACCAAGTTGACCATCTTTACCTAGTGTAAAAAGATCATAATCACCATGCTCACCTGGATTTTTATATTGGTAAGGCTTATCCCATGGGTCATTAGGGATGTTTTTTGCCAAGTATGGGCCCGACCATTTTGGCTCATTTGCTGGTGATTTATTAAGTGAAGCTAAGCCTTGATCAATATTCGGGTAATGGCCCGTATCAATCCGATATTGGTCTAACGCTTTACCAAGCGAATCAATTTGGGCTCGTGCAGTTTTTGTCTCAGATTTACCAATCTGTTCAAAATACTTAGGGCCAACATAACCAGCAAGCAAACCAATAATTACCATCACCACTAGCAATTCTAGCAAAGTAAATCCACTGTTATATTTCAAGCTATACCTACACAAACTATTGCGAATACTAATTGGAGTTGTGCTTCTTTAGCCAAGTAAGCCATATGATTGAATTTATTTAAAATTTTCATAATCCAGTGTTAATAGATGCCAGCTTTAAAAAGTAGTTAAATAAACTAGAGTATTTATTAAAAAAATACAATGGACAAGTGCATGCTAACACTTAGGTTAGCATTTAAATATAGCAAAAATCCCCTAATAATCAGGATAAATACGTAATATTCCTTTGCGTCGTTGGAGAATTTATTTTCTTTATTTTCAGTCAATTTGTTTTTGTATTTAAAGCAAATACCAACCACTATCTTGTGAAGTTTTAGCTATTTTCTTACTAAGTAAATAGCCTCAATACCTATACCAATCAATTTCCCCATTAATAAAATTAATTAACAAGTAATTAATAACTTGTCAAGTAATTAATTACTTGACAAGTAATATGGCTCTAGTATAGTTAAAGAGGTGTTTTAATAATATTCAACATTTATTCTTGTAAGTATATTTGTGGCGTAAATTTAAGCTCTATTTGGTGATTTTAAATTACCTAAACTTAAATAAATTCAGCGAGGTGAGTAATGTCATTATCTAAATTTTTAGAAGAGGTTCCACACAAAAAAAATCTCAAAGAACACTTCATTAATTCGAATCGCAACAAATTTCCACCGGACACACTAAACTGTGTGGCACATTTGATATTATATTTGGAGACTCCAGATGAGGTAATGAACATCGGTCTCGATTATCTAGTTAATAAGTTAGCAGCTGACCGAGCTAATGGAGGGTTTGTTGCCCCAACTGATAAACTATATAAATCTACCTCAATAAGATACGGCAACTCTGAAAGTGAAAGTCAAAATTTTTTTGTTTTCTCAAACAAACTGAGTGTATTTCAAAAAGTGTGGAAGCAGCACAAACCAGTTGTTTGTGATAGTGTGGACTTATCAACCTTATTGATTGACTCAAGAGATCAATTTAAATCCATAAAAAGCCAATCCATGCTGATGCAACGACTTAGCTTTGAAGGAAAAGCTGTTGGGCTGTCCTGTATAGATTTTGTGGACCGAGAACATGAGTGGAAAATTGACGAAATAGCTTTTATGGAATTATTCTGTGAAACTTTTTTTGGTCCTTTGCTCGGTATAAGCAAACATTGGTATAGCCACAATAAATTCCAAACAATAAAGAAACCTAGCACTTGTGAGCTTACTGTAATCAAATTGGCGGCCAAAGGGTTGGGCTATAAACAGATATCTCGCAACTTGGGGAAATCAGTACGCACCATTGAAAATCAAATTAGAAACGCCCGTATGAATTTGGATGCCGCCAATTTACCTGAGTTGATTAACAAATGTGAAATTTGGTTATAATAGCAATAAAAAAAACGGCTTGGTTTAAATCAAGCCGTTTTAAGTTTCAAATCAAAGAATTAATGCATAATAGGTTTACATGAAGTGCCAACAGGTGACATTCCATTACTCGCAACATAAAATCTTTTTTCTGAAAGCGCTTTACTATCACTGGCAATTTTAGAGTTAGACTTAGGTGGATTATTAGCTACTACACCTGGGCCCATAGGTGGAATTAAAGGTTGATTATAATTCACAGGCTCACGCACACTAGGGAAGTGAAGTGGCACTTCTGCTGGCACAGCCATAGCATCAGGGTTAATAGCACCACGATTCACATTATACGCATCTGTAAATGTACCATAACTGCCAGGTTGAACTTTATAAGTAACATCTTTACTACCTTTTGCAGCATTAGCTAAATACTTACCAGGATCATTCCAGCTCGCTCCATCTAGATTGGCCGTGAATTTGATATCAACTAACACGCCATCACACAACGGAGTAACTTCTTCATATGTGGTTGGCCAAGAAGATCCACCGCTGACTGCTGGGTAATGACCCCAGTCACCTCCTTTGAGTGGGCATGCACCGCCGTCACCAAAAGAAGCTCTATCTGGATGATGAACACCATAAACAGGTAGGCCTACAACTTTCTTAAGACCATCATTTTTTTCTTGGCCATTTTCATATTTTAAAACGTTAAAGGTTGGCGCCTGTGTGACTGTAGTCTTTAGTTTTAAACCTCTCGCTTTTAAAGAGTCATAATACTCACCGCTAGGACGTACATATCGCTGATCATTATTGTTACTATTATTGTAAACAGCCATGACAAAAAGATAAGGATGGTTAAAAAATGGGCGTTCTACCAAGTAGTATTCAACATTTGTTTTACTCGTGTTAACAGCCTGCCAATTTAGGTATGAAGCATCGAGACCTTTTTGTCCAATATTAACCCATGACCGAGCATCAGGAAGATGTGAAAGCCGAACAACATTTGTATAGTTTTCTTTCACATCTAAACCAGCACTTTTACCTAGCGGGCCCACTACATTGGCACCAGGTTGGGCAAAAATATAATTCATTGCCTCCTGTGCATGTGGATAATCATTTTCTGACATCGTGCAATAATAACTAGGTAACTCTATTGGCGCATGATTTGCATATTTTCCAGCGTATTTAGGGTGAGTAATAGGTAAGTCAATAAATTGCAATTTCCCCCCGCTTACTTTTTGGTCTGGATATCTATAAAACCCCCAATCTGCTGCGCGATCATAACTACTATAATCATTTTGAATTGCAGCCAGATTAGCGCTATCTGACAAATTAGATCCTTCATTCAATCCTGTAGCATTCGGCTTAAGGTATTCACGAACTGTACCAGCCTCTTGAGTGCGCCAAAGGCCATGTTTCCCCTCTCCTAACATGGTCATCACTTGCTCAGCAACGTTGATGAATCGATAAGTAAAATTAGTATTCATATACCCCATGTACGATGGTAAATGTGGAATTAATGAATGTGTAGTCGCAGGCCTTCCACTAGCGTTCATTGTGGTTTCTTGCGCCGTGGGTATTATTTCATTATTGGTGTAAAAGAACGGATCTGAGTTAAGAACGCTCAGATTTGGATCAGCGGCTAAAGCACCAAAACTAAATAAAGATAATGCAGTAAAAACTGCAGCGGACCGTTTTGAAAGATTTGCTATCATTTTTATTCTCCTAATTTAAGGCATCTATAAACAAGGTATACGAACTACCAACTTAGTACAGAGCTAAATGTTTGGTTATGCGCCACCAAACTCACGGTTTCCACAAATAAACCCTACTCCATGGCTATCAGAGGTAAATGTTATGGTAGATCCTTTTGGGAAGTAAACTACATCACCTGCTTTAAGTTTTGCTTTGCTATATCCATCTGAGACATTTATCGTACCTTCAACAATAATTTTCGCCTCGTCATATTCATAAGTATAAACAAGCGCTTTACCACCTTTTTCCATTCTAAAAAGACCGCAGGTCAAAGGCATCGCCTTGTTGCTATTGCCAGCAATATCCTTAAGATATGCATTAGTACCTTCTACTTTCATAGATGGGAGTTTTAAGTTTTTTGCACCTTTAGTCACTATCATTTTTTGTGCTGGAACTACTTGCATTTTGGCATCTTCCGAAAATGCAGTAACTGAACTTAATACGCCTATAAGAGTAAGTGTAAACAACCGTAAGTACGATTTTTTCATTATGTTTCAATCCTTTTAATTTAAATAATTAGCGCAATTGAGAATAAAGATTCCCCTTTGTCATACACATATTATAGTTTTGAAACTTCGCATGAAAATTGACACAAAACCCCTATCAACACACCTAAATATTTAGTACATGGGGCATTAGGAAGTAAAAGTAGTTTAAATATTGTTAATGAACCAGATTTGAAGAAACCAAGTAGTTCCAATTTTTTTTCGTTTCAAATGTCATTGGTCTCAGTTGCTTAGATGAAGCTTAGATATATGTTAACTATTTTAAAATAATTTAAGATTGGAAGAAGTTAGAATGCTAAATAGGGATTCACACTAACGAAATCGATAAATCAATATACCCTGTTTTTCCCTAATCCAGGTATTTGGTATTGCGAAGGCATCGAGGGTTTATAGGGCAGGGGGCCATTATTTAGATTATTTTTACAGTAACCAATCGGTAATTCCCTGTAAACTACTCTGTAATCAGAGTAAAGACAAACTAGACATGGACTTGTAGCACCGCCAACAAGTCTAAATTGTTCCTCAAAAAACAACTTAGCGCAGCAAAGCCCCGCCCTGTGTGGGGCTTTTTTGTTTTCTGCTTCTCTGCGCACCCTGTAAGGCATCTTTTCATCTGTCTTTTTAGTTGGTTTCTCTATAGCCCAATTCCGCATCCCCTGTGCCCATTACTTAAAGTTAAGCAGAGACTTTTGTTCGTTCCAATCACTTGGTAGGGCACGAAACTGTTTGAGATATTTGAGCGTGAGATGAGCGGGTTGTGTACCGTTTAGGATTGATCGCATAATATCAGGCGCTAGAAAGGCTTTATTGATCATCCGAGCTACATGGGACTGATCGAGCTTTTCGGTGTCGGCAATTTCTTGAATGCTTTGCACTTTTCCTGATATGATTAAACTCAACCATTGATAGGCTTTTGATAAGTAATGAATGAGGTGTTGGTCTTTCAATGTTTGGTTTTTGTTGTTGTCTGTAATGATGAGCCGCATGGCATAGCCACAGCGTTTCAATTCCACATGGGTTTTAAGCAAGATGTATTTATTGGCATCTTCTAATTCAGTCACCATTAGAGCAGAAGCTTTGATGGATATACTTACATAAGTATGACCTAATTCAATACGATCAATGAGTTGAAGTAGTAATTGGGTTTGCTCGTGCTTATTTTCTTGAAGATCCGAGGATAACTTCCTGGCATGAGCGATGAGGTTTTGAATCTGCTCAGGCTCAGGATTTAATTCATTAATCAGTGTGTCAGTATTATTCAGCCAATCACAAGTTTGATTAATGACGAGTGTCTCTAATTCCTGTGCTGGAATCCGCATTCCTTGAGGCGTTGCCTGCTTGCCTTCATTGACGAGTTTCTGTGAGAGATAATATCTAAAGCGTTTAGATTGCTTTTGACTGTGAGAAGGGGACAGTCGATTTCCCTCACTATCAAAGAGGATCCCAGTCAGTAAACTATCTGATGAAGCTATCGGTCTTTGCGCATGGGTTTGTCTGCTGTCATAGATCTTAGCTTGTACCGCTTCCCATAATGGTAGATCAATAATAGGAGGGTGTTGGCCATCAAATACTTTATCAAAGTGTGTGATCTTGCCAATATAGACGGGATTAGTGAGTATACGTTGAAGATTGCCACGACTAAATGCAACGCCGCCATACTCGCGCCCTGTTGTATGGCTTCTTTTGGGTGAGGTGAGCCCTTGACTATCCAATTCCAATTTAAGGGCTCTAATGCCATTTAACGCTAAATAGCGCTGATAGATTTGCCGTATCAGCGCAGCATGGACTTCATGAATCACTAAAGTGCGTTCATGACCACTATAACCTATTGGACAGAAACCACCCATCCACAGTCCCTTTTGCTTAGAGGCGGCAATCTTGTCTCGAATCCGTTCACCGGTGACTTCACGCTCAAACTGGGCGAATGATAACAACACATTCAGCGTTAAGCGCCCCATGGAGGAGGTGGTATTAAATTGTTGCGTCACCGACACAAAGGAAATGCCTTTGGCATCGAACTGCTCCACAATTTTAGCAAAGTCAGCCAATGATCGTGTGAGTCGATCAACTTTATACACCACTACGACATTGACCTGCTTTTGATCTATATCCGCTAATAATCGCTTGAGCGCAGGGCGCTCGATATTGCCGCCTGAGAAGCCACCATCGTCATACAGGGTTGAAATGAGTTTCCAGCCCTCATGTTGTTGACTTAATATAAAAGCTTCACACGCTTCCCGTTGCGCATCAAGCGAATTGAAGTTTTGCTCAAGGCCTTCTTCACTTGATTTACGTGTATAAATGGCACATCTTAGCGTTATCTTACTCATTTCTTGATCCCAAAGAAGACTGGACCAGACCATGGCGTCCCTGTAATCGCTCGCGCAATCGCTGATAAGCTCTTCCAACGTTGCTCCGCATAAAGATACCCATCAGCCAAGACAGTCACCTGATGGGTTTCACCTTGCCAGACCCGCACTAATCGTGTTCCGACATTAGGTTCATTGCCAATAGCGCCACTCGTCACTTCTCCAAGTAATCGTCGTCGTTCAGCTGGGCTTAATCCGCCTTGTTGGTTAGCCTGTTTCTGCCAAGCAATGGCTTTATCTAAAAGGGAAGGATGGCAGCCTGATGGGGCAGGGCGACTAAAAGTCTTTTGCCATTCTTTAACAAGTATATGTTTCTTAGGGGTGATATACGTCTGTTTTTGCATGATGCGCTCCTCGTTTTACCGTCATCACGATTGATAGCGATAACACCAGTAACACTCTCTTTAGGACTGGTATCAAGTCAAATTTTGAATAACAGGATGTAACTTATTTGATTGTAGAAAATCATCGATGGATCACAATCATAGTTGTCATTAGTCTAAAATAGTCTCATGAGCTCTCCAACAGAAAAAATCATCCATGAAGTGATTGCTGGCTTGCGCCAGGACCAGGCTAAGCAGGAAGAGGCGTGTTTGCAAGCAATTAAAGAGGTGCAAGCGACAGACCAGTCTTCATCACGGCTTGGTGAGCAAAACGTTGTCGCGCCAGTAAAAGGTTTGATTGGTAAAGGGCCAGGAGCGATTGCCAAATATTCTTTTATTGGTGAATTCATTGGTTGGTATCGGAATGGACAAGCCAGTGGGCTGCCTAATCAGCGCATGCCAATAGAAATAGATCTGGATGAACAATTCGAGGCTTACTATGCCATGCTACGCTCAGTAGTACCACCTGAAGTGCTGGCGGCACAACTCGGCAGGCGCAGTGGGGAATCCCGTGCTGAAAATGGCCTTCAGCCTGATATCAAATCCTTGCACACTGCATTATTAGGGACGAGTGTACCAAAACATCATCGTGCCAAAGTGATTGCCAAAACGCTTAATTGCAACGTCGAATACGTCCGTAGGACACTTAGAAACATCGACTAATCTGCCTCCTCAGAAAAAACACTACCTGAACACTCGGGTAAATTCACTTCCACGCCACTCATCCCTAGTATTGCAACCAGGCTGCATTAATTAGTTAATTAATGAGTGCTCCGGTACGCATTAGCAGTAGCCTGTATCGGAGGCTCTGAGGATTCAGTAATGGAAAAGAATCACAACCAGAAACACAGCAATAGCTTCAGCGTCATCTATTTACCAATTGAGCAAATTCAATCTAACCTTAATAACCCACGCATTCACAAACCACGCCAGATCAACGCGCTCGTCAAAAGCCTCAAAGCCTTTGGTTTTAATATCCCAATTGCAATAGATGCCGAATATAAAATCATTGCAGGAAATGCGCGACTGGAAGCTGCCAAGAAATTAGGCATGGAGCAAGTCCCCACAATCTGCCTTGACCATCTGTGCCCTGATCAAATTACAGCCTTCATCATTGCAGACAATCGCTTGTCAGAAATGGCTAGCTGGGATGACAAGCTACTCGCTATTCAACTCAAAGAACTGTCAATTGTCGATTTAAATTTCGATTTAGAAGCCACCGGTTTCACCATGGGTGAAATTGATCTACGCATCGAAGGATTAGATAACGCCCCTGAAGCTGATGAGGATGATGCCGAGGTGAAACAGGGTCCTGCTGTATCCGTACTCGGCGATCTATGGATGCTGGGAAATCACCGCCTGTTATGTGGCAATGCGCAATCAGATGGAGCCTTTCAACTGCTCATGGATACCAAGTCAGCAGGTATGGTGATTACTGATCCTCCTTACAACGTCAAGATTGATGGTCACGCTGGCGGTAAAGGTAAAATTAAGCATGCTGAATTTGCCATGGCATCAGGCGAGATGTCAGTAGATGAATTTACACAGTTTTTACAAACTACCTTTAGCTTGCTAGTCAAGCATAGCTACCCAGGTACTGTACACACCATCTTCATGGATTGGCGTCATTTACCTGAAATTCTAGCAGCTAGTAAGTCTACTTACAGTGCGATGCTAAATATGTGTGTCTGGGTCAAGAATCAGGCAGGTATGGGTAGCCTGTATCGCTCACAACATGAACTAGCACTCATCTACCGTAATGGCAACACTTCCCATCAAAACAACGTCCAGTTAGGCTGCTTCGGTCGCTATCGCACCAATGTCTGGCAATATGGTGGTATCCAGACCATGCGGCATGGCGAAGAAGGAGATTTACTCGCTATGCATCCTACTGTCAAACCGGTACGCATGATTGCCGATGCGATTCTGGATTGCTCTAAACGTAGCGACATTATTCTAGACCCGTTCCTAGGTAGTGGCACAACGTTATTAGCCGCCGAGAGAACAGGCCGTCATTGTTATGGCATGGAATTGGATCCAGCTTATTTGGATACTGCCATTCGGCGCTGGCAAAACATTACTGGCTTAGACGCCATACACACTGAAACCGGTGAAACCTTTACCCAGCGAGAAACTGCACAACAAAAGTTAGCCGGGAACGTTGACAAAATGATTGGAGTACAGCGTGGCCGCTAAAATGAGCTCAAATACAGCGCACGCTGACTATGACGTCGGATTTGGCAAACCCCCTGTCAGTACACGTTTTACTAAAGGCCAGTCCGGCAATCCACATGGTCGTCCTAAAGGTAAGAAAAACCTTGCCACCATGCTCAATGCTGCCCTTAATGAAACCGTCATGGTCAATGAAAATGGGGAGCGTAAAAAGATCACCAAACTGGAAGCGACTTTTAAGCAGGTCGTCAATAAAGCGGCAGGCGGTGACAACGGCTCGACCAAGCTGCTGATTCAGATGTTTCCATGGCTGGACAAGTTGCTGGATGAAGAGGGTGTTAAACACATCAACAGCGAAGCTGATCAGCAGATTATGTTGAACATGCAAAAGCGCCTGCTTGCACATGCAGATAAAGTCACCTTATCCACTAAAGCACACCAAGACTTACAAGGAGAGCATTGATGAATTACACTGTATCTCAGACCGAAATAGACGCTATGTTACGCACTGATTTAAGTAGTTTTATCATGCGCAGCTTTCTGGAGCTTAACCCAGCATCGGCGTATATGCACAACTGGCATATTGACCTGATTGCTTCTAAACTCAATGAAGTGCACTTAGGTAAGTGCAAGCGTCTTATCATTAATATCCCGCCACGTAATATGAAATCGATCTGTGCTTCAGTGGCGTTCCCTGCATGGCTGTTAGGCCATGATCCATCACTGCGTATCATTTGTGCCAGTTACGGCCAGGACCTTTCAGAAAAGCTTGCACTAGACTGTCGTAGCATTATGAAAACAGACTGGTATAAGTCAGCCTTTCCACAAACCCGCATTTCCCCGGCTAAAGGTGCTCTGCATGATTTTATGACCACACAGCAGGGTGGTCGACTGGCTACCTCCGTCGGTGGTGTGATTACCGGCAGGGGAGCGGAAGTGCTGATTATGGATGATCCGATTAAGCCAGATGAGGCGTTTTCTGATACGACCAGAACCAAAGCCAATGAGTGGTTCGACGGAACTGCGAGAAGCCGTCTTAACAGTAAAAAGGACGGTGCCATTATCATCATCATGCAGCGCTTACATATGGATGATCTGGTCGGGCATGTACTGGAAAAGGAAGAGTGGGAAGTGGTGTCTCTGCCTGCCATTAGCGATGAAACCGTCACTTACCATTTTGATACGCCATATGGACCTGAAACAATCACCAGAAGTGTCGGTGAGCCTTTGCACGCTGAGCGTGAGTCTTTGGAGATTCTAGCCCAGATGCACGCTATGACGGGCGAGTACAACTTCGCCGGACAGTATCAGCAGTCACCTGTTCCAGCAGGTGGTGGCATCATTAAAACGGGCTGGCTGCAATATCTGCCGGAAC
>JBKJRF010000018.1:0-11316 GCA_046594825.1 Methylotenera sp. | reverse complement strand
AATAATGGTGCAATTCAAGGCAAAACTTATTTTTATCATGCTAAAAGCACAGCTTTACGCACAGGTATGCAAGTCAGTGCGCAATCGTCAGGCACAAATGTGCAATCCAAGAACAAGTCTATTGGCATCATTATTCCCAACAGTGCTGTGATCTGGTACGGCAGCAAGCCGTGGGTCTATCGGAAAACTGGTGAGGATAAATTTAGTAGATTGCCAATTAGTACTGATGTTGAAATTGAAAATGGCTGGTTTTATCAAGGTAATGTAAAGGACAGCCTTAAGCCCAATGATGCGATTGTCACTAGCGGTGCACAACTATTACTCTCGGAAGAATTTAAATCTCAAATCACCAATGAGAACAAGGATTAAATCGTCATGATGTCGGCGTTAGTCCGTTTTTCTATTCGCTTTAGTGGGGTAATCATTGGCTTGGCAACCTTGGTGGTGCTATATGGCATCTATAGCCTCAACCATAGCAACTTAGACGTTTTTCCTGAGTTCTCACCCACACAAATCATCATTCAAACAGAGTCTCCGGGCTTATCTGCTGAATTAGTAGAAAGCTTGGTTTCACAGCCAATTGAAAATAGTATTGCTGGCACGGTAGGAATAGAGAGTATGCGTTCGCAGTCTATTCCCGGTTTATCAATAGTGACCATCATATTTGATGAAAACACGGATATTTATCGTAATCGCCAAGTTATCGCAGAGCGGTTATCTACGCTAAGCAGTCAGTTACCACAAGGTATTAGCCCTAACATTACACCACTCACCTCTTCTGCCAGCACTGTCATGGGTGTAGGGCTTACATCAAAAACACGTAGCCTCACAGACCTGCGTACGATTGTAGATTGGACAATTGTGCCTCACCTGCTCGCGATTCCCGGGGTAGCAGATGTGAATGTATTTGGCGGTAGAGTTCAACAGCTTCAAGTTCAGGTAGACCCTGAAAAAATGATACGTTACGGTGTCTCCCTGACGCAAATAGAAGATGCAGTTAAAAAAGCCACTGGTGTACGCGGCAATGGCTTTATTGAAAATAAAAATCAGCGCATCGTCATTAGCACTGAAGGTCAATCGACTACGCCAGAAAAACTAGCACTTGCTACCCTACTCCGTAAAAATGGCCAAACAATAAAGCTGGGAGATATCGGCAAGGTGGTTGAAGGTGTTGCACCGTCTATCAGTGCTGCATCAATCAATGAAGAAACTGGTGTTTACCTTTCTGTACAAGGTCAGCTTGGCGCGAATACCCATGCAGTCACGCAAGAAATTGAAAATGCACTACAAGAAATCAAGCCTAGTTTGACTGCCGAAAATATGGTTTTGCATGAAGGCTTATTTAGGCCTGATAACTTTATTGAAGTAGCGATCAAGGGGGTACGTACTGATATTTTAATCGGTTCTATTTTGGTCGTTACCATATTATCTTTATTTTTGTTCAATGCGCGCACCGCCTTTATATCTGCCACAGCTATTCCGCTATCATTACTCACTGCAATCGTAGTGATGAGCTACTTTAATATTGGACTCAATATTATGGTGCTGGGCGGCTTGGCAATTGCATTAGGTGAAGTCGTAGATGATGCGATTATTGATACTGAAAATATTTTCAGGCGCCTGCGGGAAAATCGATTATTACAGCTCCCTCTGCCAACATATCAAGTGGTATTTAATGCCTCAATGGAGGTCAGAAGCTCAGTCGTATATGCCACTATCATTGTCGCTCTGGTATTTATGCCATTGCTCACGCTTGGCGGCGTTGCAGGCAAACTTTTCGCACCGCTTGGCTACGCGTATATTGCTGCAATTATGGCGTCGCTCGTTGTTGCACTGACACTTACTCCTGCTTTGTGCTATTTTCTTTTGGGCAATGCCAAATTAGATGATGCTGACCCACCTATGATACGCATCATTAAAAAATGGTATGTAAAAACACTGTATAAAATTGAAAAGCAATACAAAATCGTAATGGCTATTAGCTTTGTTTTAATTGCAATTGGGCTAGGTATTTTACCTTTATTCAAAAGCCAGTTTATTCCAGCATTGCATGAAGGGCACTATATTATGCACATGACGGCCGTTGCTGGCACATCTGAAGACGCTTCATTACGTATCGGCAAACAAGTTTCTGCAGTGATTAGAAACATCAAAGGTGTTAAATCTGTCACACAATGGGTGGGTCGTGCACCAAATGGCGCTGATACCTTCGGTACACATTACAGTGAGTTTGAAATTGAAATTGGTGCAGTGTCTGCTGAAGAGCAACGGCGCATTTTAAACAGTATTCGCAAAGAATTAGCTGGCGAAACTGTAGATAGCGACGGCGATGGCAAGGCAGAATCAGGATTTGTCGGCGTTAATTTTGCCATAAACACTTTTTTAACCGAGCGTATCGAAGAGACTATTTCAGGCTATGCAGCTTCAACCGTCATCAATATCTATGGTGATGATTTAGATGCACTAGACCGTGATGCACAAACGATTGCAAATGTAATAACTAGCGTGAAAGGTGCGTCAGATGTATTTGTACAATCGCCATCAGGCACACCTCAATTAGTCATACGCTTGCGTCCAGAAAAACTTGCCGAGTGGGGCTTGCAACCAACTGATGTGTTGGATAACATCCGCGTAGCGCATGAAAGCGTTCCGATTACTCAGGTATATCAGGGAAATCGCGTCATCGGTGTAAGTGTAGTGCTGGATGCAAAGTCACGCGATGACATGCAAGATACCGGCAATTTACCACTATTCAACTCTGAAGGTAAGTTAGTGCGATTACGTGATGTAGCGGACATTGCACAAGAAAATGGTCGTTCTAAAATCCTGCATGCAGGCGCAAAACGTATTCAAACCGTTACGGCTAATGTTACTGGGCGTGACATTGATGCCTTTACAGACGAACTTAAAAGTAAAATCAAAAATAACGTTGTGTTATCTGAGGGCACTTATTTAGAATTCACAGGCGCTGCAGAAGCCAATGCAAAATCGCGACAAGCGCTTATTTTGCAGTCGTTTTTAGCAGCTGTTGCCGTATTTTTAATGTTGTATATTGCGTTTGGTCGTTTACGCAATTTATTGCTCACTTTTGCTAACCTGCCATTTGCGTTGATTGGCGGTGTTCTTGCCGTGCTGTTCACTGGTGGCTGGATTTCGCTGGGCTCATTAGTCGGCTTCGTAACGCTATTTGGCATTACATTACGCAACTCCATCATGATGGTCTCGCACTATCAGCATTTAATAGATGCAGAAAACTGTATTTGGGGCTTAGAAACCTGCATCCGCGGCGCATCAGAGCGATTGCCTTCTATTTTAATGACAGCCTTAGTCACCGCGCTTGGTTTATTGCCGCTCGCTGCTGGTAGTGGCCAGCCTGGGCGTGAAATTGAAGGTCCAATGGCAACGATTATTGTTGGCGGTCTAGTGACTTCAACCATACTTAATTTATTGATTTTGCCCACAATCATGTTACATTTTGGGCGGTTTGAAAAACAACAGCACACATTTGGGAAGACAAGTCTTTGATTTGTAATTTACTACTATTTAATACTAAACGAGAAATCTTCCCGCCCGATTGGATTGGGTGTTCATGATATCTGAACGTAAAGTTCCATTCTCTGAGAAGTCTAGCCTACACCCTCGCAACAAACACAGAAGCCGCTATGATTTCGACCAGCTCATCATTGCGAATGCAGAACTTGCTCAATTTGTGAGATTGAATGCCTACCATGACGCCTCCATCGACTTTGCTAACCCTCAAGCAGTCAAGGTTCTTAACCAAGCATTACTGCAACAGTTTTACAACATTGCAAACTGGGATATTCCTGCACAATATCTTTGCCCGCCTATCCCTGGCCGGGCAGATTATTTACATTACCTTGCGGATTTACTAGGTGATATAAATGGCGGTGTTATTCCACATGGTGAAAGCATACGTGTGCTCGACATAGGCGTAGGCGCTAACGCAATCTACCCACTCATCGGCTACCGTGAGTATGGCTGGCATTTTGTTGGTGCTGATATTGACCCTATTGCCATTGCCAACGCGCATCGAATTTTGGATGCCAATACCGGCCTTTCAGAAGTCATTAAACTACGCCTGCAAGCTTCGCCCACAGCCATATTTAATGGAATTGTGCAGCAAAATGAAACATTCGACCTTACCATCTGTAACCCACCGTTTCATGCTTCGCTCAATGATGCACTTGCGGGTACACAACGTAAATTGAAAAATTTAGCTGTGAGTCAGTTTAAAAATACAGCTCAAAGTCGAATAAAGAATAAAGCCCTAGATAAAACAATCATGTTAAATTTTGGTGGGCAATCTAATGAGCTTTATTGTGAAGGCGGTGAGGAAGCGTTTGTTAATAAAATGATTAGCGAGAGCGTGACCATTAAAAATCAATGTTTGTGGTTTACCACGTTAATCTCGAAAGCCACCACCCTGCCTGTAGTCTATCGTGCACTCAAAAAAGCCAACGCGCTAGAAGTAAAAACTATCGATATGGCACAGGGGCAGAAGAAAAGTCGCTTGGTTGCTTGGACATACCTAAACACCAACCAGCAACATACTTGGCGCAATAACCACTCAGCTAGATGATTAAATTTGCAGAAAGCTAGGCAATGCTTAAACAGCAATACTAATCATATTTAATATACTTAAATCTTGGGTCATCATTAGGCGTACCTTCTAACGCACCAGACTCTTTAGCTGGCTGCCACCCGACTACTTGTTCAATTTTGGCTGCTAATTCAAAATCTCTATCCGTAATGCCTTTTCCATCGTGGGTGCATAATTTCACAATCACAAAAGCATACGACACCGTTAGGTCTGGGTGATGCCATGCTGCTTCTGCCAAATGACCTACTGTATTCACCACCATGAGCGTAGCTTTCCAACCGCTAGTTTTATATTTACGCCGTATCCAGCCATTTTCTAAATACCAATGTGGCAACTCGGCCTTTAGCCTTTCTTCTACTTCTTGAACTGAATAAATTTTAATGGAAGACATAATAGTGTCCTTTAGCTGAGTGAGTTCTAAATTGAATAACTTTAATTATGTAAATCTAATTAGAGGTGATATTAACAAGTAAGCCTTTTGCTTCAAGTTTTTTCAACTTAAAACCTTGTTCAAATATATTGTAATCCATCTTATTTAACAACCAAGTTTGATATTTTTGCCCAGTGGCAAACTCTACAAACTGGCTATCCACCAACACATCTTCAACTAATTTTTGCAATGAGATTGATAACATTTCTTGATAAGCTGTAAGCGACTTAGACTTTACTAACATCAATTGCGCTGCACCTAGTTTATTGGCTAACCAAGCGCTTAGACTATCGGATGTGACCTGCCAATTTTGAGGGATATTTCCATCAGCTAATACCATTTTGCTGGGCAACCAAACAATACCTCTATGTTGCCAACCACGCTCTGCAATTTCCAACTCACTACTAGCAGTTGCCAACGCAGGGTTCATGCCTGCCATTAACAAACCAAATTGATCCATCGCCAAGAGTGCGAGTTTATGTGCCACGGCATCACTGATATTAGTTAATTGTTGTGCTTCACGCACAGTATCAGCAAACAAACCGCCGCCTGGCACAATGACAACCTTACCATCACCATATTTAACAAGAATCTCTAGCCAATTAGCCAGTTCAGGCTCCCCCAACATACTACCGCCTATTTTTATTACCCACATGACGCTATCCCCAAATCACTCAATAATTTGAGCAATAATTCAATATGATGCTGACTAATTTCAGGGCTTTTAATTCAAGTATTCATAACAAGTGCTAATGTATATAGGGTTTGTTGTTAATCATAAAACTTTTAATCTGAGTCTTGGAAATATTGCATCGTTTTTAGCATACTGGATGCTTTATCCCAAGTTTCAGCATACTCTTTTTCAAGGGTAGAGTCCGCAACTATGCCGCCGCCGGCATAAAAACTGATTTCATTCATTTCATTATTCTGATTGGCTGAATACACGGCTGTACGGATGGCAATGTTAGTATCCATATTGCCATCAAAACCAATATACCCAATCGCACCGCAATATACACCGCGTCTATGCGGCTCTAGCTCCTCAATGATTTGCATGGCCCTAAGCTTAGGCGCCCCAGTAATAGAACCGCCTGGGAAGCAACCACGCAATAAATCAATCGCAGTTTTTCCTGCTTGCAGAGTGCCAGTGACGATACTCACTAGATGATGCACATTGGCAAAGCTTTGTAACTCAAATAATCTATCTGCCTTTACAGAACCTAATTCGCAGTTTTTACTAATATCATTACGCAATAAATCAACGATCATCAAATTTTCGGCTTTATCTTTAATACTAGCTTGCAGGTCTGCCGCATATTGCTGATCTAGCGCCACATCATCAGAACGCGGCCTAGTGCCTTTAATAGGGCGAGTTTCTACATGGTTACCTACCACTTGTAAAAAACGCTCTGGTGAGCCAGAAAGTACCTGCAAATGCCCAAAATTCATATACGCCATGAATGGTGCAGGGCTAATCTCTCTCAATTTGTTATACGCAATCCAACTATTACCTTTTGCTTGTGCAGAAAAACGTTGTGCTAGATTAACTTGATAACAATCACCTTCGAGAATGTAGTGTTTTACCTTATTAAAAGCTTGGGCATATTGGCTGAAATCCATATTGCTGGTAACAGGCGTGGTTAACTCAAATGTATCTGGGCTGGTTTTTGTCGATTGAATATTTGCAGGCGCTTCAAATAATGCACATAAAGCAGCCCAATGATCATGCGTATCTTGCTGAAATCCGTTAGACACTAAACAAGTGGTTTTTTCACGATGATCAACCACTACGGCCCAATCATAAATACCTACCATCATGTGTGGAATCGCTTGACTCAACTGAGCATGACTTGGCAATTTTGCCTCGTGGCGCATTAAATCATAGCCAAAGTAACCAACGGCGCCACCGCTAAATGGCAAACTACCTGGCAAACCGTACGGCAAGCTATTTTCTTTCGACTGATAAGGCGCTATCAAACGATTTAGCACAGCAAAAGGGTCATCATGGCTAATCGTTTTTAAACTATTTTGTATAATCTCCGTACGAACTCCATATTGATCTTCAATGCTACTTATTGTTATAAATGGGTCAGCCACTAAAATATCATAGCGCCCATATTGACCTTGGGGTTGGCCACTATCTAAAAACATCGACCAAGGCTTGTGACTTAAACGCGCGAATAAATCTGCCGTATTAACTTGATATTTTAGAGAGTGCTTAAGTAGATTCATGCTAATTTATATCTAGTTTAGATTGATTGCTAGCCAAATAAGCTACAGCAACGGCGGGTAAACAAACTCCGGCCCAATGAGCGGTATTGTTTAAAATGTTAGATGGGGCTTCGTTAATAGGCTCTAGATTGGTTTCTATTAGCTCTGCAATATCGACAAACATAAGTTTAAGTAAAGACGCAATTTCTTTGGCCAAAAAGCACCCGGCCCCAGCGCCGATAATGGTAATTTTATTAGCTTGATTATTATTCTTTATGCGCAAAATATGGCTTTCTGCGGCTGCTTTTAAACGCATCAATTGCTGTAACTTAAATGCTTGTGCCAATTCTAACCAAGCTGCCATGGGAGCATCCTCCACATCACGCCCTATCATACGCGCAATACGCCGCGCACTTGCTAGTTCAGTTTTATCTTGCCCATCGGCGGTATCAGCCATATCATCAGCAACTTGCAAATCTCCGGTTAATCGGTAGACATCTGCGGTAGTTGCAAAATACTCTGCAGCGACAGATGTAACTGAGCTTTTAAACTTTATTTTTTGTGTAACTGCCATTAGGGCTGTACGAATCACGCCAGAATAGACTAACTCTTCAGATTGCATACGCTCAGCATCGGTAAAGCCCAAGCAAACTGGTTTAAAATTTTCTAACAGTACAAAATCTGATGTGGTGCTGCCTATGTCAATTAACAATCCATGCGGTATATTTTTATAAGCTATATCTTCATATACTTTAATTTGTTGTTGTAGTAATACCCCAATAAAACTAGCGCTGGCTAACCAATTGGCAGATGCGATATGTTGCCAGTTATCATCCACTTGCGGCAATGTAACAAAATCCGCAAGCCCCATATTTAATGCATTCAGATCAATTCGTCCGACATAAAACTGTTTAGTACCATTTAATTTAGCATCCATCACACGACTAATAGCCTGCACACCAGCTTTTCGATTGGCGAATAAATCAACCAATTCACCTGTCATCGTAATAGCGTGCAACACCGGCATGCTTGTAAATGCATTTAATATAGTTTCAATCGCAACTTCAAGTTCAATCAGTCCACGCCATAGTGCGCACGGCACTTGCAGCACTTTGAGCAATTTTCCATCACTATCAAGTAACGCTGCTTTTAAATGTGCACCGCCTACATCCCAACCTATAATTTGATTATCCATTGACGCTAATTTCTATTGTTTTTCTTGCCATATTTTCTGGTAAATTGAATGCTAAACTCGAAGTATTATCATAGACAAAATCTAATATGAGCTTAGCTGGATTACAGTCAATTGAGTCACGTAAAGCAATATAAGAAGTAGTAATTCTAGGATTAATTTCAACCACAAAGATTTTATTAAAATCATCTTGTTCATAAATAACCACATCCACGCCCACATAGCCATTTAAATCAGGCATAGCTGCTGCAATCTGATTCGCTAACTTTGCAAAAGCCGCATTGTAATTACTTAAGGCATTCACCTTGCTGCCTTTGTATTGAATGGATGCGAGACGTTCTTTTGGAGCTTGAGTTGTACTAATTTGAATTTCACTCGCTTCAATCTGAATGACTTGCTCATTACAACTCAATACCAAGGCTCTGCCATTTTTGCACAGCATGGAGATACTTGCTGGAATCCCCTTTTGATATGGTTGGATTATATAAGCATCATATTTTTCTATAGTATGTTCTAGAATAAGCCAAGTTTTGAGTGTCTGTTCATCTGTAAAATAAAAAGTATCAACACAGCCAGCACCATCAATAGGCTTAATCACCCAGCCACTACTGACTGACTGGTTAGAAATGAAATCAGGTGATAAAAATTCATGTACCGCATAACTCGGTATCGTTAAAATATTAGCTTTTTTAAGCACATTAAAGGTTAGTTGTTTGTTGCTGGCAATTTCAACTGCTGATTGCAAGCAACCTAAGTTCTTAACGCCAGCCACTTCTACCATAGCCGTCAGTTCAGTTAACGCACCATTACTTTCAGGCGCCACCAGCAAAGCCGCATCACAAGTCTGTAGCAGATCGTGCCAAATTGCTTTTACGTCAGACGTGCTATCAATACAAACTGCTTGCTTGGTAAACTGAGGCAAACTGACTCTAACATCATAAGTCGTTAAAATTTCAACTTCAGCGATATCGCTAAAATCTCTTAGCAAAGCGTCACGCATCAACGTGCCTTCTTGCAATAAAGAAGCAGGCAATGACTCATCATTGAGGCCGCCAGCTGTGATATATTCCAATAGCAATATTTTCAAAACAATCCCACATCCAATCACCACTTATACTATGGAAATTATCCCAGTTATCGATTTAATGCACGGCCAAGTTGTTCATGCACGCATGGGTCAACGCCAGCATTACCCGCCAATTCAGTCTTTGCTATGTAGTTCTAGCACACCGATAGATATCGTCAACGCCTTACTTGAATTATACCCATTTGAACGCCTATACATCGCTGACCTGAATGCAATACAAGGTAAAAGTAATCATTTCCAGACGATACAGGCATTAATAGACGAATTCCCGCTTATAGAGATTTGGCTAGATAGCGGGATAGCTTGCGTAGACGACTTACAGGATTTAAAAAACTTGCGTATGACTCACGTGATAGGGTCAGAAAACATCACATCAATTAATGACATCATCGGCCTGAAGCAAGCACTTGCGGAAGAATTTATACTGTCGCTGGACTTCAACGCTCAAGGGTTTTTAGGCCCCACTGACTTATTTAACAGCTCCCTACATTGGCCAAATAAAATCATCGCAATGACCTTAGACAAGGTAGGCAGTAATCAAGGCGTAGATTTGCAGAAACTTAAATCGCTGATTAATAAAAACCTCCCGCATGAATTTTATGCTGCTGGAGGAGTAAGGAATTTAGAGGATTTGAAGAAAATAAGTGAAATAGGTATCAGTGGTGCACTCATTGCAAGTGCACTTCACAATAAACAACTCAACGATGCAGATATTACCTACACCAACAACAAGCTCTAACTCACTACACGCTTAAACTTACTTGGCTAAACCTACTTAGCTTGGAAGGGATGTGCGGACTTTTTATAGTTCTTGAGCAAGTCATCCACGTGAGGCTCGCGCGCCACAGCGTTCTTGATTGCCTGTTTAGTTGCACGATAGTTCCAATCTTGCACACGCTTGTCATCATCAGCTTTGCGATCTATGAATACGCCTACACAGATAAAGACATCCTCTGCCTCCTCTTTAGGAATCGTACCATCTTCAACACAATCCATTACTGCCATTGATACACCACGCTGCGCTGGCCCAAACATCTGCAATGCCTGCTTACCATTTTTAATAGTAACTTTATTAAACATTACAGTTGCAGGCTTAGTCATCATATTCGGTGCAGTGATTGCCAACAATCCATTAGCACCATCCTTTTGGTCAGTCAGCGCACGACAAAATGCTTGTTCAGCTGGGCTACCACGTGGTCCCATCAGTAAATCTATATGTGCAACATTGAGCAAATCTAAACCACTGCCATCTGCACGATTTTCAATCACTAGCGCTTCTCCTACTAAAACGCGATCGATAACGGCCATTTTAATTCTCCTTTTTGAAAAGTTATCTTTCAAAACCAGATACAACTTTCGTATCTCAAAAGTGAGACAATTAAATGGCACGTAAGTGCAAATTTTCTATGTTTTTCAGTAAGATATATAGGTAATACAGGCATAAAAAAACGAGTGGCTAGCCACTCGTTTCGATGATCAACTAAAACAGACTGTATTACTCTAGGTTTGCGTGAATCGCACGCATGCCTTCTTCAGTCAATCCTTTAGCTTCAATGATATCGCCAATAGCACCTTCTAAGTAAAGTAAAGTTGATAGCTCGAATTGTGAGCCCATCGGCATACCTTTTGTCAGTGGGAAGCTACTGTCATTACCGATTTGAATGGTTAAATCAGCTGCATCTGCCATAGGTGAAGATTTTTTCATTGAGATCACCACTAATTTAGCTCCTACAGATTTTGCTTTTTTAACAAATGGCAATAAAGTCTCTGTACCG
>JBKJRF010000120.1:0-2761 GCA_046594825.1 Methylotenera sp. | reverse complement strand
AAAAAATTACAAAACCTTTGATTTGTTGTGTCATCAAAGCTGATGTCTCTGACCCTAAGTTTTGAGCTAGGTCCGATTTAGTAGAAGGGCAAGTCATCATGATTATGCTGCAATTAGATTGTTAATGTAATACTGGTTGGCGAAATCATTAGGGCTTTGGTTGTTAATTTTTGCATGTCGCCTGATGCGGTTGTAGAACACTTCAATGTACTCAAAGATGACTCGCCTAGCGTTGCCTCTGGTTTTGAATCGATAATGATGCAAGCTTTCAGTTTTAAGTGTGCCAAAGAAACTTTCCATCGGTGCATTATCCCAACAATTGCCTTTGCGACTCATTGATGTTTGCATCCCATAACTGGCCTGCAACGCACGATAAGCGGCGCTACAATATTGGCTACCGCGATCTGAGTGATGTAACAGGCCAGGTGGGGGTTTCTTCTTCCAATAAGCCGCTGTCAGTGCGCTCATGACTAGAGTCTGGGTCATTCGGCTATCCATTGACCATCCCACAATCTCACACGTGTGCAAATCTTTAACCGCGGCTAGATACAGCCAACCTTCATCAGTAGGAATGTAAGTAATATCAGTAACCCAAACTTGATTTGGCGCTGTTGGTGTAAATTGCCGATCGAGTAAATTGGGCGCAACTGGCATGCGATGCTTAGAATCAGTGGTGACTCTAAACTTCTTTTTATGTGTGCAGCGAATACCATGCAATTTGCGTAGGCGCTTAATGCGATTAAGGCCAACAAAGAGACCTTGTGCCGCAAGCTCTGCCTGAATCTTCAGTGCGCCATAAATTCCACGCCCACGCGTATGTGCGGCCTTGATGTAAACGATTAAACGCTGATCTTCTAATTGACGAGACGAAGGTGTTTTGCCATGGCTATGCGCCAAATAGCCGCTCATCGCAACATTGAGTTGCTGGCAAAGTCGATGAACAGCATGTTGATTTTTAAGCTTGTCGATCATGGCGTACTTTACTTCGTGAGTTTCGCAAAGTACGCGGTGGCTTTTTTTAATATGTCACGCTCTTCTCGTGCAATAGCGAGTTCGCGTTCCAGCTCTCTAATACGTTGTTGATCTGCGGTGAGCTTGGCAGCACCTAGTGTGGCTTTGAGTTCACCATGTTCAGATTCTGCAATCCATGAGCGGATGGATTTAGGATTAACATCCAGTTGCCGACCTGCTGCTGCAACATTGAGGTGTTGTTCGGTAACGAGCTGAATGGCTTCTCTTTTAAATTCTTCTGTAAATAAGCGACGGGGAATACGTTTCATGGAATCTCCTAACTAGTTGATAAAGTATCATCAACTTGCCCCTCCACAAAATCGGGTCTAGCTCACTTTGTAAAGTGATGTATTGAATAATTAATTATCATAAATAAATCATTTAAATGTGTGCTAACGAACTTAAATTTCTGAGACTTTTATATAGTATAAAAAGAATTATAAAAATAAATGAAAATTTTTTTATAATTTTGAATCTAAAAAAATTTATTTACGTACATAGTTATTGAAATAGTTATGAGAATAGTATTTTTAAATATTTACACAATATGGAGAAAATCATGATTAATAAATGCACAAATCTCGCATTAAGTTTATCCTTAATCGCCAGTGCAGTTCTAGGTACATTAGCATTACCTGCTAGTGCTTCAAGTCATCGCGAAGCACCTTTTATGACCCAAAACCCAAAAGTAGACAGTACAGATTTTTACATGTTTACCAGCTATGAAGCTAACAGGTCAGAGTATGTGACTTTAATTGCTAATTATGTTCCTTTACAAGATGCTTACGGAGGCCCAAATTATTTTGAAATGGACCCTAAAGCTGTTTACGAAATTAAAATTGATAATAATGGTGATTCAATTGAAGATAAAACCTTTCAATTTCGTTTCACAAATACTAATAAGGATGCACAATTCGGTGGGGTTTCTATTCCATTAGTAGTGAGTGGTCCTGGCATAGCGAATGTTAATGACGCTAGTGCAAATGTACGTGAATCATATACCATCGATTTAATCAGTTCAAAAAGTGGCAAAGGTAAAAAGAAAAGTAAAATCACTCAAGTTGGCGGTAATAACCCTGTGTTTGAAAAGCCTTTAGATAATATCGGCAATAAAACTATCCCTAATTATGCAGCATATGCAGCGAAACATATCTATGACATTAATATCCCAGGCTGTGCAACACCAGGTAGAGTGTTTGTAGGTCAGCGTAAAGAATCGTTTGTAGTTAACTTAGGCGAAACATTTGATTTAATCAATCTTAACCCTCTGGGTGTAGAAACTGGTGCAAAAAATTCTTTAGAAGATAAGAATGTGACTAGTATTGCCATGGAAGTACCAAAAGCATGTTTAACTAATGGAACTGAACCTGTACTAGGTGGCTGGACAACAGCTAGTCTTCCACAAACGCGTGTGTTAAATAATAACCCTAAAAATGCAAGCACTTCTAAAGAAGTTGGTGCAATGACTCAGGTTTCACGTCTTGGTATGCCGTTGGTGAACGAAGTTATAATTGGCCTTAAAGATAAAGATAAGTTCAATAAGAGCTTACCTAAAAATGATGTACGCGATTTTGCTAATTATATAGTGACACCAACTTTACCAAAACTTGTTGAAGCACTGTTTAAAGTGCCTGCACCAACATTCGCTCGTACGGACTTAGTGGCTGCATTTGCAACTGGATTAAAAGGTTTAAATCAACCTGCTAATGTAAAACCCGGTGAAATGGTACGTTTGAATACTGCAATTGCT
>JBKJRF010000025.1:0-3391 GCA_046594825.1 Methylotenera sp. | reverse complement strand
TTAGATAATAAACATCGCCGTGCATTACAAATGCCCCGTATTGATACCAATAGTTATGCGCGAGAAAATGGCTGGGCGATACGAAGCTTTGCCGCGCTCTATGATGCGACTGCTGATAAAGCGATTTTAGAACGAGCAACACGTGCGACGAATTGGGTAGAAGCTAATAGAAGTATTGCTGGTGGTGGGTTTCGCCATGCAGCACAAGACCGAGCAGGACCATATTTAGGTGATACTTTGGCAATGGCAGAAGCTTATTTAGCGCTCTATGTCTCCACTGGTGACAGGGCTTGGTTAACTAAAGCACAATCAGCCACCAGCTTTATACAGAGTAACTTTAAGTCTAATGCAGGTTTTTCCACAATAGCTAACACTAGTAAAGTTAGCCAATATGTTTCTACACAGCCATTGCTACAAATGGAAGAAAATGTCAGTGTCGCACGTTTGGCGAATCAATTAACGCATTATACGGGGGACGCGAAATATAGTGAGATGGCACTGCATGCCATGAAATATTTAGTCACGCTCGCTAATTCTAATAACGACCGTTACTTGGCGGGCGCAATAATGGCCGCTAATGAATTAGCGAAAGACCCTGCACATATCACGATAGTAGGGGGCAAGTCAGATCCTAGTGCGCAAGCTTTGTATCAAAAAGCGCTGCAAATTCCAATCGTGTATCGCCGTATTGAGTGGTGGGATAAAGCCGAAGGGGCGCTACCAAATAGTGATGTGCAGTATCCACAATTACCCAAAGCGGCAGCGTTTGTTTGCGTGAATCAAGCTTGCTCAACACCGATTTATGAAGCGGATAAATTGAGTGCAAAAGCTGATGTTTTATTGAGCCCTAAAGAACTCAAGTTGGATGAATAAGCTTACTGAAGGTCTGAGCTAACGTCAGACCAATTAAAACCAGCTTCAGTCACACCAGCTTTAATATCAACCATGGCACTTTCAACTGCACTGGTAGCGCCTTTTACACCAAGCTCAATTGTTTTAATAGGGTTTATTTTGTTACTACCTAATTTAGGCAGGCTGAATAACTTGGTTTCAGGATGTTTGCGCACAATGACATTCATCAAATCAATCAATTGGCTCTCGCCAGCATCGCGCACCAATATGGCAGATTCGACTATAGTTTCTTGATGAAATAAATGACTGTAATGCGTATCTAACACCCACGCCATCATTGGCCAAGCCATTGATGGAAAGCCAGGCAAAAAATAGTGGCTAGGTTTTTGCGGGTTTAAACCAATCGCAAATCCCGCAACACGGTTAAAAGGGTTGGGTATCATCGACGCCCCTTTTGGAAAATCTGCCATCAAAACACGTTTAGGGTAAGCAGATTCACCAAACTGCGCTTCAATCTCGGCGACTGCTTGTTTGTGGCGCTCAATAGGTAGTTCAAGTGCTTCCGCCGCTGCTTGCCGAGTAAAATCATCAGGCGTTGCACCAATGCCACCAAAACTAAACACGATATCACTGGTATTTAAGCTACGTTTCAAACTTGCCGTAATACGAGTGGGGTCATCCCCAATATATTCTGCCCATGTTAGCGATAGTCCGTGCGCTTTCAGTATTGCAATTACTTGATTGAAATGCTTGTCCTCTCGTTTACCCGATAGAATTTCATCGCCGATGATATAAATGCCGAAATTGTTAATAATGCTTGGGTTTTTTATCATAATGACAGTATATGATTATTTCATTTTATCGAATTCTAGTGTCTGCCATGTCCACCAAGGATAACGAGTGTATTTATTTTTGTATCCAGTAATGCCACAGATAATTTGCGCATTTAGTTCAGCCAAATAGCGTGGAAGTTGGTAAGCATCTCCGTCAGGAGAGCCAAATCCAATAGTAGATTGCACCCACATTGCTTCATGAAATAAATTGTTCCTCGCATCATAAATACGATTAACTAATTCTTCATTAAAAACACTATACGCATCACAAAGAATCTCAAATCGCATTTTGTGGGTAATATTCAATTTCTTGAGGCGGGGGTTAAATTCTAGGTGAAGATTATAAAGGGCATCAAATACCATGTACTGATGCAAAAAAGCATCCCAATCCCACTCTAGGGTGTTTGCGCGAGTGTAGACATATAAAATATTCACAAACTTTGTACGCTGACTCTCTGCTAGGTTGCGCCACCAGCAATATACATATTCTAAAAAATGCAAACATGTATCATCTGAGATGTAAATGCTATTCATAGGACTTACGGGAACACGACCATCAAATTTCCATTTACTTGGTTGTAACCTTGTGCCATATACATAAGCAAGTAAATAGACAATTAACGCTTCATCGGCACATGGTTCTTCATCTGTTGAAACTGGACTTTCAATTCTGATGGTGTGTGATGATGGAAGAAAATAAACGGAAGCAGGTTTGTTGGTTTGTTCTATCTTCTCTTTGATGTTATTTGTAAATGGGTCAACAGTGTATTTAGCTATTTGCGGAGGGTAATAAAATCCATCAACATTTGAATCTTTTTTTAAAGCCTCTAATCTTTCAGCATGGTCATCTAGCGGTGCAAATGAGATACCTAAAAATTCACCTTTGAGTGGCTTTTGTAAAAAACCAAATTCTCTCAACTCCATTTAATGCGCACTTTCCCAGTTATTGCCCACACCCACTTCCGCCAACAGTGGCACATCCAGCTTAGCCACATTTTGCATCAGTTTCGGCAAGGTTAATCTAATCAGTTCCAGCTCACTATCTGGCACCTCTAACACTAACTCATCGTGAACCTGCATGATGAGTTTCGATTGTAGTTTTTCTGATTGCAACCACTTATCTACTGCAATCATGGCAAGCTTAATCAGGTCAGCGGCAGTGCCTTGCATTGGCGCATTGATGGCGGCTCGTTCTGCACCATTTCTTCTTTGCACGTTTGCACTGTTTATTTCAGGTACCCATAATCTGCGGCCAAAGTAGGTTTCGACGTACCCTTGCGATTTGGCGATTTCACGCGTGTTTTGCATGTATTCACGTACCCCCGGGTAGCGGGCGAAGTAACGCTCAATGTAAGTAGCGGCGGCGCTGCGTTCAATATTCAAGTTTTGTGCTAAGCCAAATGCGCTCATGCCGTAAATGAGTCCGAAGTTAATGACTTTTGCATAGCGGCGTTGTTCGTTATCTACTGCGTCACGTTCCACGCCAAAAATCTCGGCGGCAGTATGGCGGTGAATATCTTCATTGTTTGCAAATGCTTGCAGCATGCCCTGATCTTGTGAAAGGTGCGCCATGATGCGTAGTTCAATTTGTGAATAATCGGCAGATACAATATGGCTGCCAACAGGAGCAATAAAGGCTTCACGGATACGTCGGCCTTCAGCTGAGCGCACAGGTATGTTTTGCAAATTGGGATCTGAACTTGCTA
>JBKJRF010000040.1:0-8115 GCA_046594825.1 Methylotenera sp. | reverse complement strand
CGAAGCTTGCAAAGCAACCTTGATCTTCAGGGTGTAATAATGTGACCTTCATCACTGGATATTTGCCGCCTAGCGAGGCGTCTTTACTAGGAATGAAAGTTTCTGAGGTGTTTGACGCTACTATGATAGACATGTTGGAGGCATTTAAAATAAAGCTTCACAGAATATCTTGCTGCTGTGAGAATGAAAAAACTCGCAGTTAACTGCGAAACGTTTGAAAAGCTAGAACTACATTGAATGTGAAGAACTTAACTCACGATTATATTTTTAAAATTATCATCAGCTGGTTTTTTAAAGTCTATATCGAATTTCTTATTCATATCATGAATAACACTATATTGCGCTTTAGCTAAACTTGTTAAACTCTAAATATGTTTAATAGCCATTATCAACGTATGAGTTTACGTGTTCGCTTAAATTTGCTGATTACTACGATGCTAATGCTGTTTATGCTGGCAGTAGGTTATGTGATTATCAATGGTACAAAAGCCTCCATTCAAGAGGGTGTGGAAGCGTCAACGCGGGTGACTACCCAACTTCTGGATACCGTCATTCTTAGCTCACTGGAGAATCCAGGATGGGGTTATACGCATGAGGTTCTTAAAGATTTTTTAAAATCGCTGGGGCATGTGCGCAGTAATGAAATTAAGCTTTACAGCTTGCAAGGTGATTTGTTGTACCAATCGCCGCCTTCTAAATATCGAGCTAATGAAAATCCACCGCACTGGTTTGCTGATTTACTCGCGCCAAATGAAAAGTCAGTCACTCGTTTAGTGCGCTATGGCAAGTTGGAAATTATCCCTAATCCATCAGGCGCTATTCGCGAGGCATGGAGCAAAGTGATCTATTTATTTTGGTTAGGATTAGCTTTTTTTGTGGTACTAAATAGTATGGTCTATTGGATGCTAGGTCATTGGTTGCGGCCCTTACAGCCAATGTTAAAAGCCATCAATAAAATGGAGCAGGGCGATTTAACTACGCGCTTACCTAAGTTTGATTTGCCGGAGTTTGAGCGTATTGGGCATAGCCTTAACCGTATGGCGGAATCGCTCACTGCGGAGCGTCTGCTTGAAGAGAACCGCCAGCTTACGCATGTGATTCAAAAACATATTGAAGATGAGCGTCGCAGCTTAGCACGTGAATTGCACGACGAATTAGGGCAATATGTCACTGCAATAAAAACCTTTGCGGTAGGCATTGCCAATAAAACCAAACCGAGTAGTACCAGTGCTGGTATGCCAGATGTAGCCGCTAACGCACAGGTAATTATTTCTGCCGCTAATCAAATATATGACGGTATGCACAATATCATTCGTCAGTTACGGCCGGGCTCATTAGATAACTTAGGTTTGGCTGAAACATTGAAAGATGTAGTGAGTAGTTATCAAGCTCAGAATCTCCAAATCAGCATGCATTTGCAATTAAATGGCGATTTACAAGGTTTAGGTGAAACTGTCAGCATCAATTTGTATCGAATAGTGCAGGAGTCGTTAAATAATGCGCTGAAATACGCTGAGGCGACGACAATTGATGTGCAACTAACCAAAACTAGTCAAGGCGATTTGCAGTTGAGTATTAAAGATAATGGTATAGGCATGGATGTAGCTGCGATTGATCAAACCAAACATTTTGGCTTATTAGGCATGCGTGAGCGTGCGCAGGCTTTGCATGGTAGTTTTAAGGTAGACTCTGCGCTCAAGGCGGGTACTGCTATTTATATCGATATTCCTTATCAACCAGTAAGTCATTAGTTAGCGCAATGTTTAACAACAATAGTTTACTTAATAGCAATATTCGACAATATTATATGACCCAGCAATGGGGGAGGGCCGCAACATGAGTCAAATTAACGTCATGCTAGTTGATGACCACGCCGTGGTGCGTATGGGATTTAAAATGTTACTCGAGGCAGACCCTAATATTAAAGTGGTGGCAGAAGCTGAGAGTGGTGAGCAAGGCATTACAAGGTATATGGAGCATAAGCCGCATGTAGTGGTGATGGACATTACCATGCCAGGCATCGGTGGTTTAGAGGCAATAGAGCGCATTTTGGCTAAAGACAGCCACGCTAAAATCTTGGTGCTATCTGCGCATGAGGATTCAGTGCATCCTAAACGTGTGCTTAATGCAGGGGCGATGGGTTACTTAACTAAAAGATCTGCCGCGGAAGAACTAATTAAAGCGATTAGGACGGTGGCTACAGGTAAGAAATACTTAGAAGCCAGTGTGGCCCAGCAAATGGCGATTCAACAGTTATCTGGTGATCAAAACCCGGTGGATGTTTTGTCAGCAAGGGAATTTGAGGTGTTTATGTCATTGGCAAAAGGTAAAACCACCAATGAGATTGCTGAAACTTTATTTTTAAGTCCGCGCACGGTTGGCACGCATCTTTATAATATTAAGCAAAAACTCAATGCTAATAATTCAGCAGAAATCGCGCTGATCGCGATGCGTAGTGGCTTGATCGATCCTTAATTAATTTACCGCATACCGCGCCACATTCAACTCACCCGCACCAGATAATTCCACCAATGCTTTTTCACCACTATGCATTTTGCCCATTTCAGGTGGAATTAGAAACGTAATTGGCTGTGGCTTATCCCTAGTTCTATTATTACTAGCTTGATTATTGTCAGCTGCCCCAATCGCAATTTGCCATTGTTTCCACTCAGCTTGAGGCGGTAAGCCTGTTGCACCTTGTACCCTAGCTTTTTCAAGGATATTTTGTTTTTCATCACCTACTAGCAAGTTCCAAACCTCCACTTGTACTAGTTTGGTTTCTTGCATTATTTGCACTGGTATTTCTTCATCAAGCGAAGTAGCAGGTAAGGGCTCAACTTTTGCTGATACGGTTTCAAATGCTGCATTGACGAAGGCAATTTTATAGGGGTCAGCTGGTGTGTCCTTACGCGGCATTTTTTGTGCAACTAACTTATCGTTTTTCTCTTGTGCATCTATGGCCGCTGCCGTTGCTTGATCTGCGCCTTGCATCAGCATTGCGCGCGCTAATTGTTGCGCAACTGTACCGCCCAAGCAACCGCAAAGTGCAGTAGACACTAACGTTATCAGCAGCCATTTAATTGTGCGGTGCAATACCATTAAAGTTTGAACTAGTACGTTTTTAACGTGGGAGGATTAGATTACTGCTGTACAAAGGAGTTGTCTAGCAATTTATTGTTTAAGTGCTTGTTATACCTAAATTTTATTAGTATTTTTCAGCTGTTGTCTTGCTGTTTAGCGAGTGGTACGCACGCTAATTACACCGCTTAAAATTATCAAACTTATAGCCAGCCATGCATCTAGGCTTAGATGCTCATGCCACCAAACAATGCCAAATAAACTTGCCAGTATTACTGTGACATAAGCCAAACTTGCTACCACTAAGGTACTGCCAGTGCGGTAAGCGCGTGTCATGGCCAATTGTGCAATTGTGGCAGAAACACCCAGGCCTAATAAAACTGGTAGATCTTGCCAAGTAATTAAGTGAAAGCTATCAAAAAACATCCACAGACCTGCGCCTATAGTGGATATTAACGTAAAGTAAAATACCGTTCGCCAATCTGGCTCGTTTACTTTGCCAAGCTGCTTCACGTGCATGTAGGCAAATGCTGCGCCTATGCCAGATAGCAAACCTAGGCTACCAGCCAGCCAATCTGCGTTTGTGAAACTTGGTTTAAGCAGCAAACTAACGCCGATAAAACCAATAATCAGCCCAACAAACAAAGCTTTTTTAGGCTTTTCATGAAGAAAGATCGGCGTGATTACTGCTAGAAATAACGGTGAAGTGTAGTTAAGCGTAATAGCTGTGGCTAAAGGTAAATGTGCGATTGCGTAGAAAAACAGCACGAGCGATGCAAAGCCGACCAAAGCCCGTGACATTTGCTTGAACATGACTGGTGTAGAGAGTGGTAGTTTTCTAGCGTGAATATAAAGCCAAATGGTAATTAAACCGAACAGCGAACGATAGAACACCAATTCCCCGCTGCTGAATTTTTGTGCCCCCACTTTGACTAGTGCCCCCATGATGGCAAAGCCTAGCGCGGCAACCAGCATCCACAAACTACCCAGATTTGGTAAAGAAAAGTTAGCGAGCTTTAATTGTAGATATTTCATGCGTTAACATGTTACATGAAAGCTTTAAATAAGCCTTTAAACAAGCGGTATAAAAGCTTGAAGCTGATTGCGGTACCAACGATGAAAATGCTCCAAGCCACTTTCCATTGGGTGTTGGTATGGTCCTCGCTGGTCAATACCTTGGGCAAAGAGTGCGCGGCGGCCATCATGCATGCGTTGGCAGATTTCTTTGTCTTCAACTGCTGTTTCAAAGTATGCCGCTTGTTGTGCAGCAATAAACTCGCGCTCAAATAGCACAATGTCTTTAGGGTAATAAAACTCTGTGACATTGCTGCAATGATCTACATCGGCAGGAATCAGGTGTGAAACTACAATTACATTTGGATACCACTCCACCATCAAGAATGGATAGTAAGCGAACCATATAGCGCCATGTTTAGGTGTTTGATGGGGTGTTATATTTTTGTTGTATTGAACAGCTGTTTGGTGCCATTTTTGGTATACGGGGTATTGTTTTTAACCTCGCGCGGCTTGAAGCCTACAGTTTGCGCACTAAAATGCTCACCAAAATCCCAAGCTAACTCGCTGCAGTCTACAAATTGATTCAAACCAGGGTGGAATGGACCTACATGATAATCTTCTAAATAGGCCTCAATAAAAGTTTTCCAGTTAAAGTTGTAATGTTCAATTTTAACGCTATCAAACTTATAATCAGTGAAGTCAAAATCTTGTGTACAACCAAGTTTGGCCAAGTCTTTAGCAATATCGCGTTTGCCATCAAACAATAAACCTTGCCAGTTTTGTAATGGCTTATGTTGTAGATGCAGACAAGGATTTTCGTTAAAATGTGGCACAGCTAACAGTTTTCCTTCTAAATCGTAAGTCCAATGGTGTAAGTGGCATACGATATTCTTTTTGTTACCACTGCCTTTAAGCATAATGGCTTGCCTATGCCTGCAAACATTGCTTATTACACTCATACCATTTTTATCGTGCACTAAAGATTTGGCTTCACCGCTCCAATCTAGAACGTGATAATCACCAACATTTGGTAACATTAACTCATGCCCTAAGTAGCTTGGTGTGTGAGCAAAAAGATGTTCAGCTTCAAGCGTATAGACTTGCGGGTCTACATACCAAGCCACCGGTAGCTGAAGCTGTATCAGTTGAGCATGTATAGAGGCGATAGATGCCATATAAATACGCGGCAATTAAAATAAAAGGCTGAGATTCTTGCCTAAATTTCCCATTTTTTCAAGTATTAGTTTTTAAGTGCTACATTCATGGCATAGATTTAAGTAGTGAATATTTAACAGTAATGACAATAACTAAAAAACTGTTTGGCAAGTTATTTAGATGCACTGCCAGTATTGATACTAGGCTTGCCAATTTGAGGGTTTTGAGCTAATCTCGCGTATAGTAATTGCTAGTAAAAATTACGTGGAATAGGTATAAAAAAATACTATAAAAATCTCAAGGGGATGTGCCACATGAAAAATCCATTAGACTCAGTTTCAGGGACGATTATCGCAGGCTTAGTGCTCACGTTAGTCTTGTACTTAATTGTTAAAAACGTGTTAGTGGGAGCATAAATCATGGAATTTTTACCAGGAATAGCACGTTGGTTGCACATTGTTTCAGGAATCACATGGATTGGTTTGTTATACTATTTTAACCTTGTACAAATGCCAGCATTGAAAGATGCTGGAGCAGACGGTACTGCACTAGGGATTACTAAACATGTGGCGCCACGCGCATTGCTATGGTTTCGTTGGGCAGCTGTAGCTACATGGGTAGCTGGTGCATGGTTGTTAGGCAAAGGTTTTGTTGACGCATTTACATTGCGTAATGGGTATGCTGCTATTGGTGTTGGTGCATGGTTAGGTACTATTATGTTGTTTAATGTTTGGTTTTTTATTTGGCCAAATCAACAAAAAATATTAGGCATTGTACCTGCAAGCGATGAAGCAAAAGCAAAAGCACGTCGCGTTGCCTTTTTGGCATCACGTACTAATATGATGCTTTCAATTCCTATGTTATTTTTTATGGCAAACGGATTGTCACATCGAGCTGTCGTCGGCCTGTAATTTTTAGGTAATGCTTACTAACGGCGGCATTAGCCGCCGTTTTCATTTTGTTAAACTGTTAAGAAGCTCAAACTATCAAATTAAAGCCAAACTAGTTTGTCATCATTGGTAAAGCTTTTATCTTTACACTATTAAGTTAAATTTTATATAAAGTTCTCTATGTCAGATCATTTAATGAATACCTACATGCGTCAACCAGTAACCTTTGTTAAGGGGCAGGGCGTTTGGCTCTGGGATGAAAACGGCGAAAAATACTTAGACGCCCTTGCTGGCATAGCTGTTAATGGCCTTGGTCATGCACATCCTAAGTTAGTGCAGGCTATTAGTGAGCAAGCCGCTAAGTTGATACATGTATCCAATATTTACCGCATTGCTGAGCAAGATGCGCTGGCAGACAAACTATGTGAAATTACAGGGATGGATAATGTTTTTTTCTGTAATTCAGGTTGCGAAGCTAATGAGGCCGCTATTAAGTTAGCTCGGTTGTATGGACATAACAAAGGCATAGAAAATCCTGAAATTATCGTCATGGATAAATCATTCCACGGCCGTACCATGGCAACACTTTCCGCTACCGGTAATCGCAAAGTACAGGCCGGTTTTGAGCCGTTGGTCAGTGGCTTTATCCGTGTGCCTTATGACGACATTGAAGCGGTTAAACAAGTCGCTTCACGCAATAATAACGTAGTGGCTATTTTGGTCGAGCCTGTGCAGGGTGAAGGCGGCATCAATATACCTAAAGATGCAGGTGCTTACTTAGAGACATTACGTCAAATTTGCGATGCACATGATTGGTTGTTAATGTTAGACGAAGTACAAACTGGCGTTGCGCGCACAGGTACATGGTTTGCTTTTCAGCATACAACAATCAAACCTGATGTCATGAGCCTTGCTAAGGGCTTAGGTTCAGGTGTGCCGATTGGCGCGTGTGTAGCTGCTGGTAAAGCAGCTACAGTATTTACTTATGGTAAGCATGGCTCTACCTTTGGTGGCAATCCGCTAGCGACTGCCGCTGGTTTGGCCACTTTAAACATTATTGAAGAAGAAGGTTTGCGCGAAAATTCTGAAAAAATCGGCGATCTGATTCGTGAAGGCTTTGTTGCAGAATTTAAAAATACCAAAGGTGTGGTAACGGTACGCAATGCAGGTTTAATGATAGGTATAGAGCTAGATAGGCCGTGTGGGGATTTAGTGAAGTTAGCATTAGACGCTAAACTATTGATTAACGTCACCGCAGATAAAGTAGTGCGTTTATTACCACCCCTAGTGATGAGTGAGGCTGAAGCAAATGAGCTAGTGCAACGTTTAGCAGTTATCATTAAAGCGTTCTTGAGCAGTCAAATTGCGCCTAAATAGCAACTTAGCTTTAGTAACACGGTAAATCAATATAAAATACAGATACTTATAAGAAAAACCCTAATAAGCAAGACAACAAGTAACAAAAAACTCACTGCGATAAATACTAAATCGATAAACATTATGGCAATAAAACATTTTCTACAATTCAATGACTTAAATCGCGGCGAACTTGAGTATGTATTTAAACGCGCAAGTTGGATTAAAAGCCAATTTAAGACTTATCAGCAATATTGGCCATTACAAGACCGTACGCTGGTGATGATTTTCGAAAAAGCTAGCACACGCACACGTTTGTCATTTGAGGCAGGCATGCAACAATTGGGTGGCTCAGCGATTTATCTCAATACGCGCGACTCGCAACTTGGTCGTGGTGAGCCAGTAGAAGATGCCGCGCAAGTCATTTCGCGCATGAGTGATATCGTAATGATTCGTACTTTTGAGCAAGAAATCATCGAGCGTTTTTCAGCCAATTCGCGTGTGCCTGTTATCAATGGATTAACTAATGAATATCACCCATGTCAAATTTTGGCTGATATTTTTACCTTTATTGAGAAAAAGGGTTCTATTAAGGGTAAGACTGTAGCTTGGATTGGTG
>JBKJRF010000235.1:0-3856 GCA_046594825.1 Methylotenera sp. | reverse complement strand
TGGAGACGGGCTACGCGATGCGTTTAACCCTAGAAGTAGCCAACATTAAAAATTGATCAAGCGTTCAACCAAAAACGTATGCATCATACTTAAAAGAATAAAGTTAATTAGAGGAAGAATTTCATGGGATTTTTAGCAGGTAAAAAAATACTAATCGCAGGCTTATTAAGTAATCGCTCAATCGCCTATGGCATTGCAGCTGCAATGAAACGTGAAGGCGCTGAGCTCGCCTTCACTTATCAAATGGAAAAACACGAAAGCCGTGTTGCAGGTCTAGCTGCAGAGTTTGACTCAAAATTAGTATTTCATTGTGATGTGGGAGATGATGCATTGATTGACGCCCTATTCCCAGCTATTGCTAAACATTGGGATGGTATTGACTCTATTGTTCACTCAGTGGCTTTCGTGCCAAAAACTGCATTAGATGGCGATTATCTTGATGCAGTTACGCGTGAAAATTTCCGTATAGCGCATGATATCAGCTCATACAGTTTCGCTGCATTAGCCAAAGCAGCACTACCTATGATGTTAGGTCGTAATGGCAGTTTGCTTACCTTGAGCTACTTAGGCGCTGAACGCACTATGCCTAACTACAATGTGATGGGTTTAGCTAAAGCCAGCTTAGAAGCCAATGTACGCTATATGGCACAGAGCTTAGGGCCTAAAGGCATACGCGTCAACGCAGTATCAGCTGGTCCAATTAAAACACTTGCGGCTTCAGGCATTGCTAATTTTGACAAAATGATAGGCTTCAATGAAAAGCATGCAGCCCTGCGCCGTAATGTGACGATTGAAGAAGTTGGGAATGCAGCAGCATTTTTATGTAGTGATCTAGCTTCAGGGATTACTGGCGAGATTACTTATGTAGATGGTGGTATGAATATTACTGCTGCTGGGGTTATTGACTAACGTTCTATCATTTAAATTGCAACAAAATAAAAAAGGCACATTAAGTGCCTTTTTTATTTCTGGAAACTAAACTTATAAACTAATTGTTAGTGAATTAATTTGCTTGATTAGCTAATAAAATCTTTTCATTTACCTTTACTTTACCTTTATCACGTAATGATTGCTTGTAAGCTGTGAGATATTCACTTGCTAGAGCCTCATTTAACGACGTTTTAGCAGTTTTTTGCGCTTCAGCATCAGTTGGTATAACAGTGTTTACTTTAATGACTTTAACAAGCAAGTAGCCCTGTTTTGCATCCGCCATACCAGAATATGCAGGTAATTTAGTTGTATTAGTATTGAATGCTTGATTCATCGCAAGATCAGTTAGGCCTTGAGCATTTTTACGATCAACGGTAACTTCTGGAATCCATTCAATACCAGCTACTTCTTTACCCTGTTGCAAACTTTTTAATGCAGCATCACCTTTACTTGATGCTAACTTAGCAGCAGCTTCAATTTTAAGTAAATCTTCAATACCTGCTTTTACTTCGTCAAAACTTTTTGGTGCTGCTGGCTTATATTCAACCACACGAGCTGAAACCAGATTATTGGGCGAAACCTCTACTGCTTCAGTATTACGGTGATCTTTCAGCACTTCATCAGAGAAAATCAAGTTCATGATTTTGTCATTCTTGAAAAACTTAGCGCCAGCTTCACGACTTAACCAGTCTGAGGTTTGCACTTGTCCGCCAAACGCTTTTGCAGCAGGTTGCAAACTACCAGATTGCTCATACACCATATTGGTAAAACCTTCAGCCTGCTCTGTAAATGCAGTTTGTGCCTTTTGATACATAAGCTCAGCTTTAACTTGTGGTCTCAAGCTATTGAAATCAGAGCTTTCACCCTTAATTTCAGTCACTTTAATAATGTGATAGCCATATTCAGACTCCACTAAATCACTCACTTGATTTACTTTCAAACTAAACGCAGTATCTTCAAACGGCTTCACCATAGCACCACGGCCAAAAAGACCTAAATCACCACCTTTAATAGCAGATCCAGGGTCTTGTGAGTTTTTAACTGCTAGCGCTTCAAATTTGCTAGGGTCTTTCTTAATGATTGCCAACAATTCTTCAGCCTTGGCTTTTGCTTCTTGTTTTTTCTCTGGAGTAGCACTCACACCAAAACCAATTAGAATATGACTAGCACGCCTTTGCTCATTACCCTGAAATTTAGATGTATTTTCATCATAAAATTTCTTCACTTCAGCATCATCAACCTTAATAGTAGGAATCAAGCTACTGGCTGACAGTAATAAAAATTCAATCTTTACTTGCTCTGGTACACGTAATTTATCTTTATGCAACTCGTAGTACGCTTTCACTGCTGCAGGGTCAATTTTGACCTGACTGATAAAGTCTTTAGTTTTCAATTCAGACACAGTGACCACGCGTTGTTGATTAGCTAATTTGAAAGCATCATCTGCACGTGTATTAGAAATAAAACCAAGTCTAGCAATACCATCTTGTGCTTGCTGAGCTAACAAATCTGCACGCATACCCGCTTCAAATCTTGATGGCGTAATATGATTCTGTTGCAAGAGTTGGTCATATAACTCTTGTGAGAATTTACCGTCTTTTTGAAACTCTGGCATACCTGTTATAAAAGTAGAAAGTTGTGCATCGCTAATCGCGTACTTAGCATGATGAACCTCATCAGATAACAATTGTTTATTGATTAATTGATTCAGTACCAATGCTTTCACTTCAGGACTATCTAATTGTGCTTGGTCAATCTTACCCTCTGCTTGCAAACGTGCACGGGTATTTTTTAATGCCTCGCTATAAACCTGTATTGAGATATTGTTACCGCCGACTTCAGCGACTGCAACATTATTACCAGCACTGCTCAAATATGAGTCAATACCAAATAAAGCGAAAGGAATAGTAATTAAAGCCAACAATGCTTTACCAACCCAACCTTGTGCTAAAGAGCGGATGTTATCTAACATAAAAAAACTTTCTATTCTTTAAAAAATATGTACTAAATGAAATATGTACTAAATGTTTAAAACAAAAACTAAAATATTATTTACACACTTACGTAAAAACTTTCAGTTAATTTAAGCGTAGCTAATATAACATAAGACTTAGCATATTCAATTTAGTCTGCTACTAATGACAGCTTTTAGGACAGACTTTAGAAAAACAAGTTCTAGCAATTACTTTTTTCTAATAAGTCTTTAGATAGGACTACCAGTGGATTCGGTGTCGCCATCCTTGATGCTTCAGGTTACCCAATCGCGACAATTGGAACAACGTATATCACGGGTTGGTTAACAGAAGAACAAAAACAATCTTACCTAGACAAACTGTATCGTGCGGCCTCTAATATATCCAGAGCGTTGCAAGGCAAGTATATTGAGCATTAACTTTTAAGCATTTTTAAAGTCTGCTTTTGGTCTTGAGTAAGCAGGTCAACAAACTGCTTACTCACTTATTCATTGTGCTAACTATATCTTTTTGCCACCTGGCCCCGCAAAAAACCAAATAATCATACCAGCAACAGGGAATATCAAAACACAGAGTATCCACAATATTTTCTCAGTACCTGATGCTGAATTCTGGACGATTTTGATAATTGCAAATATATCTAGTACAAGAATAAGCAAACCGATAATGGAATACATTTTTATTTCCCCTTTGTTATAGATGTATCTTAAATATCAATACTAATTATATTAGCTTATAACATTGTTACGGCTATTTTTAGTAGCAAATCATCTTAGTCGTTCTTGCTTATCAGTTGGTGTTATATATAACTTTTTAGATGTGGTACTAAATGTGACTGCTCCTATCACAATAATTGCACCCAACATCTGTGCTAGATTAGGCAGCAGCCCCTCAAACGCCGCAATCACGATAGAAGTAACAGGCACTAGATTCAAAAATATTGCCGCCTTCGC
>JBKJRF010000113.1:0-2614 GCA_046594825.1 Methylotenera sp. | reverse complement strand
GATCATGGGGTAAAGCAAGAGCGCTTTATTCTGGAGTTAAAGCACCTGTTACGTTAGTGTATGGTGACCATGATTGGTCAACCTTGCAAGAAAGACTGCGCACAGCTAGTGAACTGGGAAATATAAACATCATCACAATCAAGAACTCTGGCCATTTTGGCTTTATTGATAACCCCCAAAAGTTATTGGAAGTTGTATTAAAGGCATAGGAAGCTTCACCCACTAAATTTAGAGTAAAGTGACATGCTCAATATTTATAATAGTAAATCTAAAATGTCTGCTTTGTGGACAAAATCTCGTTGGAGAAATGGTGCAGACTGCTACCTTTGAAGATATAGCGAATAAGACTAAACTAACTATTCGTACCCGATTCAAATCAGCCAACATACGCTAAGTTAATCAAATAGTGGGGGTAAATATGTTAAAGATTATCATCATTGTTATTTTAGTTTTAATCGCAGCAATTCTAATTTATGCAGCTTCCAAGCCAGATACGTTTCGCATCCAGCGAAGTATATTAATTAAAGCGCCGCCAGAGAAAGTATTTGCAATCTTGAATGATCTCCAGAATTGGCGGTCTTGGTCTCCGTATGAGAAAAAAGACCCGGCTATGAAAAGGTCTTACAGTGGCGCGGCAATTGGTAAAGGCGCAGTGTATGAGTGGGAAGGCAATAAAGATGTTGGCAAAGGGCGCATGGAAATCACTGAGTCATCAGTACCATCTAAGATTTTAATTCAATTAGACTTTATCGCACCATTTCAGGCGCACAATACGGCAGCATTCACACTGGAACCCCAGAGTGAATTGACTAATGTAACTTGGGCAATGTATGGCCCTAGCCCGTTTATTTCAAAAGTAATGTGCTTGTTTATCAATATGGATAACATGGTCGGTAAAGATTTCGAAGTGGGTTTAAATAACCTAAAAGCAATCAGTGAGCAATAACTCAAAATGATTTGCTTCACAGTTAATTCGAATGTCAATTCAAAGTGCTATGTTAAAATCTAGGAATGATTTTAATATTATTCCTTATTTAACATGGCACGTTTTCACGTCATTATTCCAGCAGCTGGCAATGGTAGCCGCATGGGCGCAGAATCTCCCAAACAATACTTGAGTTTGCATGGAAAACCTTTAATTCAGTACGTGATTAAAGTGTTTGAGCAGGCCAATAGAGTAAATGCTATTCATATCATTCTTAGCGAGGAGGATGCTCATTGGCGTAGTACTTATCTTCATTTAAGTAGCAAATTGCAGGTGCATTATTGTGGTGGTGAATCTAGGGCGCAAACGGTGCTTAATGGCTTAAATGCAATTTCTTGCCAAGTTGCGGCAGATGATTGGATTTTGGTGCATGATGCTGCCCGACCTGGCTTAAGCAACCTAATGTTAAATCACTTACTCTCTACTTTAGAAGATGATGCAGTAGGTGGTTTACTGGCATTACCTTTAGCTGATACTTTAAAACGGGCAGATAACGAGCAGCGCGTGAGCGCGACATTGCCACGAAATGATTTATGGCAGGCACAGACGCCACAAATGTTTCGTTATGCCACGCTCAAAAAAGCACTTATGAATTTTGAAGGTACGCCTACCGATGAAGCCGAGGCAATTGAAGCATTAGGCTTAAAACCCAAGCTTGTGACGGGTGAGTTGCGTAATCTCAAAGTCACATATCCACAAGATCTAGCGGTACTTTCTGCGCTTGTAAGTTCTAACTTTGAGTAGCCATGAAGTGTAAAGTGTAGATAAAACCAAATTAAGTGAGTAAATAATGATACGAATTGGTCAGGGTTTTGATGTCCATCAACTAGTGGTAGGGCGTAAATGTATCATCGGTGGTGTTGATATTCCTTTCGAAAAAGGTTTAGATGGCCATTCAGATGCCGATGTATTGCTGCATGCCATTTGTGACGCTTTACTAGGTGCTGCGGCACTAGGGGATATAGGTAAGCATTTTCCACCAAGTGATGCGCGTTACCAAGGCATTGATTCACGCGAGTTATTGCGCCATGTGGTCACTTTGCTTAGAACTCGGGGTTATGTAGTAAATAACATAGATTGCACTGTAATTTGTGAGTTACCAAAATTATCCCCCCATACACAGCAAATGCGTGCAAATATCGCTACCGACTGTGATGTAGCGATAGATGCCATTAACGTGAAAGCAACTACTACTGAGACACTAGGGTTCACCGGTAGAGGTGAAGGGATTGCTGCAGAAGCCGTTTGCTTGATCGTAAAAATTAAAGCTGAATAGTAATCGTAGCTAAATTTATAAGCCCAAAACCAAACTGATGTTTTTAGTTTGCAACTTGTTTAAGTGGGATAACTCTATCAACTAGTCTTACGTATTATGAATACCGAATTTTAGCTTTGAAAAAATCATGCTTTCTAGAATGATTTTTCTCTAAAACAATCAACTTCTAAAACCATAAATTTAAAGTATCGAAATCGTCTATGTTACGTTGGTTTGAAAATCTCTTAAATCCGTTCCCTATCAATGAAATTGCCGCGCCACCTAAATCGCTATGGCAGTTTTTGTGGGTAAGTTCACAAGGAATGCGCCGTTTCTTGCTGGGTATGACCATATTTACTGGGTTAATTGGTGCA
>JBKJRF010000065.1:0-7342 GCA_046594825.1 Methylotenera sp. | reverse complement strand
CTCGCATTACACAAGTCACCGCATCTATTGCTGGCGAGTATGAAGTCATTATGGTAGCACGTCATGATGGTGTGATGGCAGCCGATGTACGCCCATTGGTACGCTTAGGTATTAACGTGATTGCAGAAAGCAATGGCCGTCGCGAACAAGGTTCTGCTGGTGGTGGTGGTCGTTTTGACTATAGTTACTTCACTGATGAAATCTTGCACGAATATGCGCAAAAAGCCGTACATCAAGCGCTGGTAAACTTAGATGCTCGCCCTGCCCCTGCGGGCAGCATGACAGTAGTATTAGGCGCGGGCTGGCCTGGTATTTTATTACACGAGGCGATTGGGCACGGTTTAGAAGGTGACTTTAACCGCAAAGGCAGCTCAGCATTTAGCAATATGATAGGCCAACAAGTGGCGGCAAAAGGCATCACCATTGTCGATGATGGCACGATTCAAGACCGCCGCGGATCACTCAGCATAGATGATGAAGGTAACCCTACCAACAGAACTGTACTGATTGAAGATGGCATTTTGCGTGGTTACATTCAAGATACTTTGAATGCACGCTTAATGAATATGCCAGTCACAGGCAATGCACGCCGCGAAAGCTACGCGCATATTCCTATGCCGCGCATGACGAATACTTATATGTTGAATGGCAACATGCCACCTGAAGAAATTATTAAATCGGTGAAAAGAGGTTTATACGCAGCTAATTTTGGTGGTGGTCAGGTCGATATTACCAGCGGCAAGTTCGTGTTCAGTGCGGCAGAAGCTTATATGATTGAAGACGGTAAAATTACTTACCCAGTCAAAGGTGCAACCTTAATCGGCAACGGGCCAGAAGTGTTAAAACGCGTATCGATGATTGGTAACGATATGTCGCTGGATTCTGGTGTTGGTACTTGTGGCAAAGAAGGTCAAAGCGTACCTGTAGGCGTGGGTCAGCCTACCCTTAAAATTGATGCAATGACTGTAGGCGGCACGGCTTAGTAGTAAAGTTGCAAGCAATAAAGTTATCTCTCATAAGTAAAGTAACTTTATAAAAGTTCAATGACATATTGTTAATATAGTTAAGAGTTGCAGGTTGCAACCCTTTATAATGTCACGTTTTTCATCTAAACCTTAAACATCAACATGACGCTGACAGCACTGCCAATTCCAAAACCTGGCCAATCTAACCGTGCCGAACTCAGCACGAATGGCGAAGATGGATTAGCACTCGCAGAACTAGGATTAAAACTCAAAAGTAATAATCAGTCGCTCGTGGTGGTCACTTCCAACGCATTTGATGCACAACGTTTACTTGAAGAAATCCCCTACTTCGCGCCAAATTTAAGTGTGCATTTGTTGCCCGACTGGGAAACACTGCCATATGACCAGTTCTCGCCACATCCAGATTTAATTTCGGAGCGTTTAACTACGCTATACCAAATTTCGCAAAATGCCTTTGATGTCATCTTAGTGCCATTGTCTACTGCACTGATTCGCTTAAGTCCAAAAGCCTATTTAAGCGCTAATACTTTCATGCTTAAAAAAGGCCAAACGCTCGATACTGAAGCTTTGCGTCTACAGTGCGCTGAGGCCGGTTACCATCATGTGAGCCAAGTGATCAGCCATGGCGAGTTTAGTGTACGTGGCGGTTTAGTAGATTTATTTCCTATGGGTTCAGCACTGCCCTACCGTCTAGATTTATTTGATAATGAAATTGAAACCATCCGTACTTTTGATGTAGATACACAGCGAAGTTTGTATCCTGTGCCAGAAATCAGGTTGCTACCCGCACGTGAGTTTCCACTTGATGAAACTGGTATTGCGCTATTTCGCGGTCAGTTTAGAGAGACATTTGAAGGTGACCCACAACGTGCAAAGATCTATAAAGATGTGAGCAAAGGCGTTGCCACTGGCGGTATTGAATGGTATTTACCGTTGTTTTTTGAGAAAACTGCTACCCTACTTGATTATTTACCCACCAATTGCTTACTATGCTTGCACGGTGACTTAGACCATAGTGCACAAAACTTTTGGCGTGAGGCACAATCCCGTTATAGATTATTAGCACACGATGCTGAACGTCCTTTGTTAATACCAGAAAAGCTACTCATTAAAACAGAAGATTTTTTTAGTGCCACACATCAATTTACACGGCTTGCATTAACCACCAACAGCACTAAAACCGGTTTGCCAGCTTTAGATATAGAACGACGTGCCGAACATCCATTGCACAAACTACAAAGCTATATCAATGACTTTTCGGGTCGTATTTTAATCGCGGCTGAAAGCTTGGGCCGTCGAGAAACTATCTCGCAATTATTTACAGAGCATGGTTTACAGCCTGCAATGATAGAAACCTGGGCAGACTTTATTGATGCCAAAGAAAAAGTCATGTTAGGTGTTTCACCACTACACCATGGGTTTTGTTTAGAAAAAACATCAGCTAGCAAATCAATAGCGGTCATTACCGAAGCCGAACTTTATGCTGCTACCGTTCGCCAGCAACGTCGTCGCGAAAAAGAAAAAGCGCGCAGTACAGAAGGCATGCTCAAAGATTTATCTGAGCTACGTATGGATGACCCTGTGGTGCATGAGCAACATGGCGTTGGGCGATATAAAGGTTTAATTAACTTAGACTTTGGTGAAGGCGAAACAGAACTGTTGCTACTGGAATATGCTGGCGATGACAAACTATACGTGCCCGTTTCACAACTATTCCTAATCTCACGTTATTCTGGCGGCCCGCCAGAATCTGCGCCATTACATCGTTTAGGCAGTGGTAATTGGGAAAAAGCCAAGAAAAAAGCACTCAAACAAATTCGCGATACCGCCGCAGAACTGCTAAATTTATATGCACAACGCGCCTCACGCCGTGGCCATGCTTTCACGCTCAGCCTAAAAGATTATGAAACTTTCTCAGAAGGCTTCCCATTTGAAGAAACACCAGATCAATTAGAAGCGATTGAAAACGTCATTAAAGACATGCAGTCTGGTCGTCCAATGGATAGACTAGTATGCGGCGATGTAGGCTTTGGTAAAACCGAGGTCGCATTACGTGCGGCTTTTGTCGCGGTGATGGGTGGCAGGCAAGTAGCTGTATTGGTACCAACAACCTTATTGGCCGAGCAGCACTTTAATAACTTTAGTGACCGATTCGCCGAGTGGCCGATTAAAATTGCAGAAATTTCACGCTTCAGAACTGCCAAAGAACAAAAAGAAGCATTGGCTGGATTAGAAGCTGGCAAGATTGATATCATTATCGGTACGCATCGCTTGATTCAAAAAGATGTGAAATTCAAAAATTTAGGCTTAGTAGTATTAGATGAAGAGCACCGTTTTGGCGTGCGTCAAAAAGAGCAATTAAAAGCCTTGCGTGCGGAAGTTGATGTACTGACGCTGACTGCCACACCAATTCCACGCACCTTGAGCATGGCAATGGAAGGCTTACGCGAATTTTCTATCATCACCACCCCACCGCAAAAACGCTTGAGTATTAAAACATTCCATACGGACTATTCTGAAGGCATTATCCGTGAGGCTGCAATGCGTGAATTTAAACGCGGCGGTCAGGTATATTTTCTACATAATGAAGTGGATACCATCCATTCCATGCGTGAGAAACTAGAGCGTATTCTGCCAGATGCACGTATTGCAGTTGCACACGGGCAGTTGCGTGAACGTGAACTAGAGCATGTGATGCGCGACTTTTATAACCAGCGTTACAATCTTTTACTCTGTACCACGATTATTGAAACTGGTATTGATGTACCAACTGCCAACACCATTATCATGAATAAAGCGGATATGTTTGGGCTAGCGCAGATGCATCAATTACGTGGTCGTGTGGGCCGTTCTCACCACCAAGCTTATGCTTATCTGCTCACCGACCCAGACCGTAAAATTACGGTACAAGCACAAAAGCGTTTAGATGCGATTCAGCTGATGGAAGACCTTGGTGCTGGTTTCCATTTAGCAATGCACGATCTCGAGATTCGCGGTGCAGGCGAATTATTAGGCGATAGTCAAAGCGGTGAAATGCAAGAAATCGGCTTTCACTTGTATTCAGACATGCTCAACCATGTGGTGAAACAACTGAAAGCAGGGAAAGAGCCAGATTTGAACGCACCATTAGGCGTCACTACAGAAATTAACCTGCATACACCAGCCCTGCTCACCACAAAATACTGTCCTGATGTGCATGAACGCTTGGTTATCTATAAACGCCTAGCCAACTGTAACGATGATGATGAATTGGATGGCTTGCAAGAAGAACTGATAGACCGATTCGGTTTACTGCCAGAACAAGGCGAAGCACTCATTGCCTGCCACAGACTACGCGTTGCAGCAAAAGCTATAGGAATTATTAAAATTGACGCCAGCGCTGAAGCGATTCAACTGCAATTTAACCCGAAAGCTGATATTGACCCGACTAAACTCATCGCATTATTACAACGTGACCGCCGTTGCCGCATGAATGGTCCTGATAAGCTAAGAGTAACAGTACAGCATGAGGATATTGTACTGCGCGCTGATTTCGTTAAAAACTTACTAAAAGAATTTACTTAAATAGCTTATTTAGTTAAATACTTACTATACACTTTGCATCTTTATATAACCTTTGTGAATTCACCATAATGTTAGAAAAAATAATTACAGCCTTAGCAGTTTGGATCATGAGCGTCATTTCCACTATGGGTTACGGTGGCATTGTATTGCTAATGGCGATTGAATCAGCCTGCATTCCCTTGCCTTCTGAAATCATTATGCCTTTTGCTGGTTTCTTAGTATTTAAAGGTGAATTGACACTCTGGCTAGTAGCATTAGCAGGAGCTGTAGGCTGTGTGGTCGGCTCGATTCCAGCTTATTATCTTGGCATGTATGGCGGTAGGCCTCTCGTTGAAAAATACGGTAAATACGTATTAATTTCAAAAAGAGATCTAGATATGGCTGACCGCTGGTTTGATAAACACGGTGAGATCATTATTTTCATAGCGCGTCTCTTGCCTGCAGTGCGCACCTTCATTGCCTTTCCTGCTGGAGTGGCACGGATGAACATGCCGAAATTTATTATTTATACTTTCGTTGGCTCACTCATCTGGTGCTGGTTATTGGCTTATGCCGGCATGAAATTTGGCGAACATTGGGATAAACTAAAAGTATATTTTCATGAGTTCCATTACGTTATCATTGCTGCAGGGGTGGCATTTGTCGTGTGGTATGTATGGCGACATTTTAAGCATAGCGAGGAATACTAGGCTGCAGGTCCTGCTAATGCAGCTCGACCAACTCACCTAAAGTTAAAAATAACACTGCCTTTCTAATAGGCAGTGACTCGGATACAAATAGACTGGCGTAACGTTCTAATTGTGGGCGATGTTGCTCTGCAGATACCGTTATCTCAATCGTTTCATCAAAAGTGGTCATCTTGTAATCCACAACCCAACGCACTTTATTGCCATTAGCCGTGTTTTCAATGAAGGTGCGGTCTATTACGTGATTCTTCATGTTGCTTTCCTGCATCTGCATCAAACTTAATTCACTAGCGGCATTGTCATGATTCTTCAGCACCCACTGCCCTGCCTCGCTCTGTAAGGTTGAATGCAAAGCGGCTAACACTTGCACAGCGCCTTGCTGTGCATTTTTAGCAGTATGGCCTTGTTGCATCAACCATTTTTGCATGGCAGGTTGGCATTGTTGCAAGCGCTCTACACTCCATGCTTGTAGGTCTGTCGTGGCAAATAGCTGCATGTATATATGTGCCAGAATGCCACAATGTCTATGCAAATCTGCGTGGTCAAGATGGTGATCCAGATTTTGAATGACCTCATTATTATTTTCATTCGTTTGAGAAAGTTGATTAGTGACATAGTTCGCAGTTTTAACTGTGCCCTGTTTAACTACACCCTGCGCAAGTCCATCTAAAAAATCACTGTTAAATTCGTTACTATACAAGCGCTGTAATTGTGGCTTAAATTGTGTGATGTCTAGCGTCTGTAAAATTTCTTCATTGAGTTCTAGCAATTCAGCACGGCAAAAATCCTCTTCTACCGCAGGCCAAAGTACTTTCAGTAATGAATTTGCTACGGGTTTTATTTCGCCATTTTTACTGGTTCGCATACTGGCTACCAAATGCAATTGCCGTTGTGTGCGTGTGGCGGCCACGTATAACAAACGCACAATTTCATTATCGGCACGTTCTTTTTCTAAAGCTTTAAGGTACTCATAAATATTGGGTGCATCACTCTTTTTATTGGCTGATTTTGGCGTAAATGGCGCGGCAATTAAATGCAGATGATTATCCACCATCACCTCTTGCCATAACACCAATTCATTATCTGCATGCCTAGGCGGACGATTAAGTGCTGGCAAAATCACAGTATCAAACTCTAGCCCTTTTGATTTATGGATGGTTAAAAACTGCAAGCTAACATCTGCTTCAATATCTGGTTTGGCATATAGTTTTTGCATGCCTAGCTCAAGTTTTGCAATATCCACGTGACCGCTACGGCTGATCTTTTCAACTAAATCAAAAAATACCTGTACATCTCGATTATCACCAGCGTCTACCAAGCATTTACCACCGCCCAACTGCAACCAAGTACTTTCCAACCAGCGACGCGTCGGCATGCGACCCTGTGCTTCAAAAGCAATATTAAGTACAGTTTTAACATGGTTTAATCGTAGCCTTCCATCTTCAGTCAGGCTTTTTAAACGATTTTCATCATGCATAAGCTGCCAAATAGTAGCCGGGTGATTATCAGCCGCTAAAGCATGCAAATCTTTTAACATCATGCCGCACCAAGGCGCACGCAAAATATTCAACCAATGTGTTCTATCCGCCCGATGGTGCATCGCACACACTAGCGACAGTGCATCTTGCACAGTTTGACGGTCGTTAAGGTGCTCAATTTCCACAGCCTGGAATTTCAGTTGTGGATGATTACGCCTGATTTCAGACACCAATGCCGTTAAATGACTACGGTTACGTACCAATACGGCAATTTTATTTGGCGTTGATTCTAAAGCAGGCTTATCCGCACGCAGATTCATAATCAAATCAGCGACATAAGCGGCTTCAATCTGTTTGATATTGATGGATTCAATGTCGTCGTCTGCGCTACTGTTTTCTGACTCACCATTACTGCCCAGAGCTTCTAAAATCAGTGGGTGCAATATCACGCCTTCATGGTCGATAGTTGGACGTGTGGCAGTGAACTTTCTGTAGCTGATCGCACCTTGATTAATATTATCTGAACTTGGAAATACCTGTTGAAATGCGTTATTAATCCAGTCAACCACAGCAGGATGTGAGCGGTTATTACCGCTTACACGTTTGCAATTAAGCCGTAATAACCGCT
>JBKJRF010000056.1:0-7760 GCA_046594825.1 Methylotenera sp. | reverse complement strand
AATGAGGCTGATGTTAAAAATGCATCATCATTTGTAGATGATTTAGGTGCTGACTCACTAGACACAGTTGAGCTTGTAATGGCATTAGAAGAAGAATTTGACTGCGAAATTCCTGATGAAGAGGCAGAAAAAATTACTACTGTCCAATTAGCGATTGATTACATCAATACTAACCTCAAATAATTCAAATATGAGTAGCAAGCGCCTTTAATGGCAGGCTTGCTACTCATTTCTTTTCGTTTCTTAAACCCTTCTAAGAGACAATCTTATGTCTAAACGTAGAGTCGTCGTCACTGGTCTTGGTGTAGTTTCACCCGTAGGTATTGGGGTAAAAACTGCATGGGATAACATTATTGCTGGTAAATCTGGCATTACACAAATCACTAAATTTGATACAAGTGCATTTGCTTCCACTATTGCAGGTGAAGTAAAAGACTTTAATGTTGAAGATTATCTCAGTGCAAAAGATGCTAGACGTATGGATACTTTTATCCAATATGGTTTAGTTGCTGCGATGGAAGCGGTTAAAGACTCTGGCATTGTCGCAACAGAAGAAAATGCAGAGCGTATAGGTGTTTCAATTGGTTCTGGTATTGGCGGTATGCAATACATTGAAGATACTGACATACTGTATCAAGCTTCAGGTCCACGCAAAATATCGCCGTTCTTTATTCCTGGCACTATTATCAACATGATCTCGGGCAATTTATCGATTATGTACGGCTTTAAAGGGCCTAATGTTGCCATAGTCACGGCTTGTACCACTGGTACACACTCTATTGGTGATGCTTCTCGCATGATTGAATATGGTGATGCAGATGTTATGGTGGCTGGCGGCTCAGAGGCTGCTATTACACGTTTAAGCGTGGGTGGTTTTGCCGCTTCACGCGCACTTTCAACCCGTAATGACGACCCTGCTACGGCAAGCCGTCCTTGGGATAAAGATCGTGATGGTTTTGTAATAGGTGAGGGCGCTGGTGTAATGGTGCTTGAAGAATATGAGCATGCTAAAAAACGTGGTGCAAAAATATATGCTGAATTAACTGGCTACGGCATGAGTGCAGATGCCTACCATATGACAGCACCAAATATGGACGGGCCACGCCGCTCTATGCGTAATGCGATGCAAAATTCTGGCATCAATCCAGACGCTGTTGAGTTCATCAATGCACACGGTACCTCTACTCCGCTTGGGGATGCTAATGAAACTAATGCTATCAAAGCAGCATTTGGTGATCATGCTAAGAACCTAGTGGTCAATTCAACTAAATCTATGACGGGCCATTTACTTGGTGGTGCAGGCGGTTTGGAATCTGTTTTTACCGTGCTCTCGATTTACAATCAAATTTCACCGCCAACCATTAACATTTTTAATCAAGATCCTGATTGTGATTTGGATTATTGCGCGAACACTGCACGTGATATGAAAATTGAATATGCCTTGAAAAATAACTTTGGCTTTGGCGGTACTAACGGAAGCCTGGTATTTAAAAAGATATAAGCTTAAAAGTTAAGATTTAAAAGCATTAACTTTTAAACCTAAACATATTAAAGCCTGCGTATATAACCATCGCAGGCTTTTTTATTTGCTAAGATTATTCAACCTGACCTGTAATCATTGGTAGTTTAATGGCTATTGCTATGGTTTAATTATGGCTTATGGCAATAGAACACAACTATTTAGTTAACGGCAATTTTGATCAGGCGATTTCACCATTCGACCGCGGTTTTTCGTATGGTGATGGCATATTCCGTACGCTTAAGATTGTCAATGGCTTGCCGCAGCATTGGCCGCAGCATTATCAAAAATTAGTAGCCGATTGTGCTGTGATTGGCATCGTCTGCCCAAGCGCTGACTTGCTGATGAGTGATTTTCTGCAACTATTTGCCATAGATGCTACATTGAATGAAGCGGCTACAGATAAAGTCGCGGTTGCTAAAATCATCATCACCAGAGGTGAAAGTAAACGTGGTTATGCCCCACCGGCAATCACGACACCTATGCGTGTGATTTTGAAATCTGCAATGCGTCAATATGCTGATGTTAATTACACAGAAGGCGTGCGTTTGCATGTGTGTGAAACTAAACTAGCAGCACAACCCAAACTTGCCGGCATTAAGCACTTAAATCGACTTGAAAATGTGATGGCACGCATGGAATGGCAAGATGAAACTCACTTTGATGGTTTGATGTTAGATCAACAAGATAACGTGGTTGAATGCACCATGAGCAATATTTTTGCACGTTTTAATGATACCTTGGTTACGCCAGATTTAAGTCAATGTGGCGTTGCAGGTATTACTAGGCAGGCGATTATCGGGCTATCAGACTCATTAAATTTAAAAATTGAGATTACGCAATTATCATTACAGCGTTTAATTGAGGCTGATGAAGTAATCATATGCAATAGCTTGTACGGCGCTTTCCAAGTTCGCAATATTTTAAATACTTCATGGTCACCACAAACATTGGCAAAAAAAATAAGAAACTTACTAGCTTATGATTAAACGTGTAAAAAAATGGTTACTACAAAGTTTGATAGGTGTTTTTATACTAGGTATGTGGTTAGCGTATTACGCTATCACACCATTAAAACTTCAGCCAAGTAGCCAAGAAATCACCATACAACCAAAAAGTGGTTTGAGGAGTATTGCCAATCAATTAGTAGAGCAGGGCGTACTAAATGAGCCATGGGGATTTATTGCATTGGCAAAACTGCTCAGTAAGGAACAGTCTTTACAGGCAGGAAATTACACACTCAATAAAAATATCAATCCTTATCAATTATTACTTTCACTTAATCATGGCAAAACTACGCAAGGCAGTGTGACGTTTATTGAGGGTCGTACATTTAGCCAAATGCGCGAAAAACTCATTAAAAATGATGCGGTTAAACAGACTATTACTGACTTGTCTGATGCTGAAGTAATGAAGAAAATAGGTGCTAAATATAGCATTACAGAAGGTTTATTTTTCCCTGATACTTATTATTTTGACCGTAATACTGGTGATATTGTCCTGCTTCAACGGAGTTATGATGCTATGCAGAGTAAGCTAGCTAAAGCGTGGGAATATCGTGCTGCAAATTTACCCTATAAAAATAGCTACGAAGCCCTAATCATGGCATCTATTATTGAAAAAGAAACTGGCAAAGCCAGTGAACGACCTATGATTGCTGGCGTTTTTATCAATAGGCTACGCGTTGGTATGCGTTTGCAAACTGATCCTACAGTAATTTATGGCATGGGCGCGCAGTATGATGGCAATATCCGCAAAAAGGATTTAATTAAAGATACACCGTACAATACTTATACTAGAGATGGCTTGCCACCTAGCCCAATTGCGATGCCTGGTTTAGCGTCTATTGAAGCGGCATTACATCCAGCTAGTACCAGAGCGTTATATTTTGTAGGTAAAGGTGATGGTAGCCATGCCTTTTCTAATAATCTAGAAGAGCATAATCGTGCGGTTAGCCGCTATCAATTAGGAAGTGCGAAGTAGGAAAGGCAAAGTAACCGTCATGACAGGAAAATTTATCACGCTAGAAGGTATGGATGGTGCAGGCAAAAGCACGCACATTCCAAATGTTATCGAAGCGCTACAAGCACGTGGGCATGAAGTTGTATCTACACGCGAACCCGGTGGAACGGCGCTTGGCGAACGTTTGCGCGAGATTTTATTGCATGAGCCTATGCATGCGGAAACCGAAACTCTGCTGATGTTTGCAGCGCGTCGTGAGCATATTGCTCGTGTCATCGCGCCAGCGCTTGCACGTGGTGCTTATGTGTTGTCTGATCGGTTTACTGATGCTACTTATGCTTATCAATGCGGTGCTAAAGGCGTCACAGCGTCAAAAATCCATTTGTTAGAGTTATGGGTGCAAGCAACGCTGCAGCCCGACATCACGCTATTATTCGATGTACCAGTTGAGGTGAGCCTACAAAGGCTGGCAAGTGCTCGTACACCAGATAAGTTTGAACGTGAAAATGCAGAATTTTTCACATGCATTCGCAAGGCTTATTTACAACGTGCCCAACAATATCCAACTAGATTTAGAGTAATTGATGCCAACAAGCCTGTAGAGGAAGTTAATCAATCAGTTGCAAATATCATTGCAACATTATGATAATTAAAAAATAAATTAATGAATGAACTAATTAAAATATACCCATGGCAACTGCAAGTTTGGCAGCATCTTAACCAAGATAGCCAAAGGATGCCACATGCACTTTTGATGTATGGGCGTGCTGGTATAGGTAAGTATGATTTTGCACGTCATTTCAGCCAGTCTCTTTTATGCTCCAATCAAGGGGAACGAGGCCATGCGTGTGGCAGTTGCGCGAGTTGTAATTGGTTTAACGATAATAGCCACCCAGATTTTCGTTTACTAAGTCCAGAACAAGAATCAGATGCCGAAGATGAAGGCTTAGTTACAAAAAAAACCAAGAAAAAAACACAAATTTCTGTAGCACAAATTCGTGAACTAAGTAGCTTTTTAAGCCTGACTAGCCACCGCAGCAATGGTTTACGTATCGTGCTGATTCATCCTGCAGAAGCACTTAATATAGCATCAGCTAATGCGCTGCTGAAAATGCTGGAAGAGCCTGCACAAGGTGTTGTATTTATATTAGTTGCACATCAATTACAGCGTTTATTACCTACCATTATCAGCCGTTGCCAAAAAATTAATATGCCAATGCCTAATGAAACACAAGCGTTAGCTTGGCTTAGTGAGCAAGGCGTGCAGAATGTCAAGCAGCAGTTAGCCTACTTAGAAGGTTCACCGATTAAAGTATTTAATGAACAAATACAATTTAATCAACTCTTAGAAACGTGGCGTTTACTTGCATTAGGCAGCAAGCTTGAGCCGCATTTAGCAGCACCTACTTTGATTGCCAGCTCTGTAGAAACTGGCGTTATTGCACTACAAAAATGGATATATGATATTGTAGCTATGCGGCTTACACGTCAAATACGTTATCACGCAACACATATCAGCGCTTTGCAAGTATTGGCTGAAAAGGTAAACTTGAGCAGCTTGTTTGAACTGCAAAAAAAAGTTGAGGCAATTCGTAAGTTAGCATTACATCCATTGAATCATGAGTTACAGATGGAGAGCTTGTTGCTTGATTACACCAAGATTTTTAACAAGTAACTACATTTAACAAGTAACTACAGTTATTATATTTCAATTGGTAGAGAGACATCATGGCTGAAGAAGCATTAGAAATTAATACAAGCGCGCCTAAACCTGGTGTTTTGTCGCTCGCAATTAAAGAAAAAGCTGCACTTTATGCGGCTTATATGTCGTATGTTAAAGGCGGTGGATTGTTTATTCCAACGAATAAACCATTCAAAATTGGTGAAGAAGTATTTATGTTGCTGAGCTTAATTGATGACCCAGTAAAATTAAAAGTGGTAGGGCATGTGGTTTGGGTCACGCCGACGGCCCAAGCTAGTAAGCCACAGGGTGTTGGCGTGCAATTTAGTGAGAAAGATGGCGGCTTGGAAGCGCGCAACAAAATTGAAGGTTTGCTTGGTAGCGCACTAAAATCATCTCGTCCGACGCACACGATGTAATCCAACCCATATCATGTTCATACAAAGCTGCTTCAAAAGTTGATGCTCTTTGTATTTAAGCTACTGTGTATTCAAACCAATATGTAAGAATGGTAATTTTTATGCTTGTTGACTCTCACTGCCACCTGAATTTCCCTGAACTTTTTGCTAACTTGCCTGCAATTAAACAGGCCATGCAAGACAATGAAGTAGGGTATGCATTATGTGTTTCAGTAACGCTACCAGACTTTCCTCAAGTGTTAGCGCTCGCTGAAACCAATGATAATTTTTATGCCTCAGTAGGCGTACATCCAGATTATGAAAATATCGAAGAACCAACTGTAGGTGGCCTTGTTGCACTAGCTAACCACCCAAAAATTATTGCAATTGGTGAAACAGGTTTGGATTATTTTAGGCTTACGGGCGATTTGGAATGGCAACGTACACGCTTTCGTACACATATTCGCGCAGCTATTCAATGTGGGAAACCCTTAATTATTCATACCCGTAATGCGGCTGAAGATACACTCCGAATTATGGCTGAAGAAAATGCGCAACAAGTAGGCGGCGTAATGCATTGCTTTACTGAAAACTTAGATGTTGCATTGCGAGCAATTGAGCTCGGCTTTTATATTTCTTTTTCTGGCATCGTTACCTTTAAAAATGCGGTTACCATTAAAGAAGTCGCTGAAGCAGTGCCTTTAAATAGAATATTAGTTGAAACTGATTCTCCCTATTTAGCTCCAATACCTTATCGCGGCAAAACTAATCAGCCCAGCTATTTAAAACATGTGGCAGAAGAGGTTGCGAGATTACGTGGGATCACTTTAGAAGCTATATCTGAAGCTACTACTGAAAATTTCTTCCGGCTTTTTAAACATACTAAAGTTTAGATAGCTTTAAATTAAGTATTTAAAAAATAATGATGAAACAAGACATTAAATGCAATTGACAATGCTAGGGGTAGGATCAAGCTCGGGCACACCAACCATAGGTTGTCAGTGTGCAACTTGCACATCTAACAACCTGCGTAACAATAGAACTCGCTGTTCCAGCGTGATTAAACTTGATAATGGCAAAGTAATATTGATAGACACCGGCCCAGATTTACGCCAACAAGCCCTAAGAGAAGGGCTCACACATATTGACGCGGTGTTATACACGCATACTCATGCAGACCATTTGCACGGTATTGATGATTTACGTGGCTTTTGCCAGGCTCAACGTAGCCAGATCCCGCTGTACGGAAGCAATGATGCAATCCAACATATCGCTAACAAATTCGGTTACGCTCTACGCGAGCCAAGTAATTTTTGGGATTTACCCGTCCTCAAGGTAAATGCTATTGATGGACCATTTGAGCTTTTTGATCAAACTATTATTCCAATACCGCTTAAACATGGATATAGCGATATTTACGGCTATCGTATTGGCGATATCGCTTATTTAACAGATGTTTCTGCCATTCCTGATAGTTCGCTCTTGTTATTAAAGGGTGTAGAAGTATTGCTGTTAGATTGCTTACGGCATGACACACATCCAACTCACATCAATTTGGAACAAAGCCTACACTACGCTAGTCTCATTCAAGCAAAGTCCACTTACATGATACACATGACCCATGAGCTAGAATATGTTGCACTGAGCGCGTTGTTACCTGAGAATGTTTACGTTGGTTATGATGGACTTAAAATATTAGTGAATTAAGTCAGCCAAAGCTCAGTTCAGGCGTTATGTAATAAGCAAATATTATGCTAATAGTACGTTAAGTGAGATAATTACAAGTTCGTTAGGAGATTAGAAAAATGTCGTTTACTGTTAAAAAACTATGCTTAAGTTTAACTACAATAATGTTGCTTGTAGGCACTTTAAGTCAAGTGAATGCCGCACCAGCCAATAAAAACACTTACACTGAAGATCAGTTTTTGAGTTCTTTTAGTGGTAAATCAAAAAAGATGGTGTCTGACAAATTAGGTGAGCCTGCAAAAAAAGAACTTTCAGTGAAGCCATCAGGTGCATCAGCATTTTTGGATAAAGCAGGAGGGGAAGATAAAAACTCTAAGCCGGTTAAAGTTGAAATGTGGTACTACAAAAACATAGTGAAATATGATCCAAAACATACTTATAAAGAAACTGAAGTCACTTTTGTGAATGATAAAGTTTTGAATATTGCTTTTTTTAACAATAGATAATATTTAAG
>JBKJRF010000024.1:0-7650 GCA_046594825.1 Methylotenera sp. | reverse complement strand
ATCTTCGCCGCTTTAGGCGCAGCCACTGCCATGCAATAAGGTTGATTTGGGTTCTTATCAAAATAGTACTGATGGTAGTTTTCAGCTGGGTAGAAAGTATCAGCATCGTTAATCTGTGTCACGATGGGCGCGTTGAATATATGCGCTGCATTGAACTCAGCAATCATTTTTTTCACTGCGTCACGCTGCTCTGGGTTTTGGCAGAATACGGCTGAGCGATATTGTGTGCCAACGTCATTACCTTGGCGGTTTGGTGTGGTTGGGTCGTGCGATACAAAAAATATCTCTAGTAAAGTTTCAAAGCTGACTTGGTCGGCATCAAAAGTAATTTGTATGCCTTCAGCATGGCCTGTGTCGCCATTGCAGATATCTTTATAAGTTGGGTTAAGCGTGTGGCCGCCAATATAACCAGACACGACTTTGCTCACACCTTTTAGTTGGCTGAATACTGGCTCGGTACACCAAAAACAGCCACCTGCGAATACTGCGATTTGTTGATTACTCATCATACTCACCTTTGAATTTTTTCTTGAAAAACTTGCCTTAATTTACGGTCAATTCAATTTACAATAGTTAGTCAATACTCGACTCAAAACATTACATCAGGTTTAACAATTTTTAGCCATGTACTTAAACGCTTTATACGTAGATTTTAACTCTTACTTCGCTTCAGTTGAGCAACAGTTGCGTCCTGAGTTACGTGGCAAGCCAGTTGGCGTGCTGGCGGTGATGGCGGAAACGACTTGCTGTATTGCGGCGAGTTACGAGGCTAAAGCATTTGGCATTAAAACTGGTACAGGGGTGCGTGATGCGCGTAAATTATGCCCTGATATGATTTTTGTAGAAGCGCGGCCGCCACTTTACGTAGAGTTTCACCATAAGTTAATTGAGATTGTTGAGAGCTGTACGCATGTGGAGAAAGTGCTTTCTATTGATGAAATGGTGTGCAAGCTTACGGGCAGTCAGCAGTTGCCAGAAAATGCACTGAAGCTTGCCGCCAAAATCAAGCGTGAGATTGCCAAGCAGGCTGGTGAATTCATCAAATGTTCCATTGGTATTGCGTCCAATACTTTTTTGTCTAAAGTGGCATCTAACATGCAAAAACCTGACGGCTGTGTACTGATTGAATCACATGAGATACCACAAAGGTTATATGGATTGAGGCTGCGAGATTTAAACGGTATCGGCAAGCAAATGGAAGCACGGCTGAATCGCTATAAAATCACTACAATTGAACAGTTGTATGCAGCGAATCGCAACCAGCTACAAACGGCGTGGGGTAGTGTGGAGGGCGAGCGTATGTATGACAAGCTGCGTGGGCTGGAGCCGTATTATGTGAAAAATCCGCGTAGCAGCCTTGGCCATTCTCATGTGATGCCGCCAGAGCAGCGTAACTTTAGTGGCGTAAGCGCGGTGTTGCATCGCTTGTTGCAAAAAGCCTGCATGCGCATGCGCAGTTATGATTTGTTGACTTCACGCATTGGCGTGAAGGTGAAATTCCGTGGTGCTCATTATGAGCGTGTGCCTAGTTGGGGATTAGAAAGTGGGATATCGCCTACGGATAGCACGCTTAGATTGATTGAAGCGCTGGAGGCTTTTTTACAATATTACCCGCAAACAGAACACACGCCTTATGCCGTAGGAATTTCATTTTCAGGATTAGTAACAGCAGAAGAAGTGGCACGCGATTTGTTTCAAATAGAACCGCTTGAGAATGAAAAGAAGCTGAATAAAGCGATTGATAAATTGAATTTGAAGTTCGGCAAGAACACTATTTATTTTGGCGGTGCGCATGATGCACTAAAAGATGCGCCTATGCGAATTGCGTTCAATCATATTCCTGATTTGGTGGTGGAAGGTGATGTTTGATAAGTACTTGACATATAAAATTAAAAATTTTTTTATTAAAAGCCCCGCCTTTATATATAAAAATCAAAACTTTGTGTGAATTACAAGCTACTATTACTGGAGTATTAATAAAAATATTTCAGTTTTAAGGAGACGGACGCTTGCCGATTAGCTGGAACGGTAATCTTATAGTCTTATCTGTGTTGATTGCGATGTTTGGCTCCTTCACAGCACTTTCTCATGCGGGAAAGTACTGGATATCAAGCTATGGCGTAGATGGTGGCCGGTGGTTTGACTCTGGGTATGGCAGTCTGGTCGATGCATTTTATCGGTATGCTTGCCTTTCATTTAACTATCCCTATTGCTTATGACAGTCGCCTGACGTTTCTTTCAGTACTCCCTGCTATAGCTGCCGCACTTCTCGGTTTTTATTTGCTACGAAGCCCTAAGTTGCAGTTGAAAAAGATTGTAATCGGCGGTTTCTTTATGGGGTTAGGCATTACGGTCATGCATTATACGGGCATGGCCGCGCTCAAAATGCAGCCTGCAATTAGTTACAACCCCACGATATTCACCCTTTCTGTTGTCATTGCCATTACAGCTGCTATAGGCGCGCTCCTTATAGTATATGCCGGCGAAAAAACTGGATTGCATCCACTTATCCAGCATTTATTAGGCGCAGTGATTATGGGCTTTGCGATTGCGGGCATGCACTATAGCGCGATGGCAGGGGCTATTTTCGTACCCGGCAGTATCTGCTCGGTTGGCGGCTTACAAATCGAGCCCAATTTATTGGCTTTGATAGTCACGTCTGGTTGCTTTATTCTTTTCAGTGGTGGCGCATTTGCTAATACACTTGACCGGCATCTGGCACTGGATGGTTTGCGACTGGCACATGCCCAGTTGGAGGCACATCAGAAGGAGTTACATATTGCCGCCAGTGCCTTTGAAGTGCAAGAAGGCGTAATGGTTACCGATGCCAATAACGTTATTCTGCGAGTTAACAAATCTTTCACTAAACTGACTGGATATAGTACGGAAGAAGTCATCGGAAAGACAACTGCGATGCTTATTTCTGAGCGCCATGATGAACAGTTTTACCAAGATATTTTAAAAGCATTGCGGCATGAGAAATCCTGGATAGGAGAAGTCTGGAGTAAGCGCAAGGATGGGGTAATCAATCCCTATCGGCTCATGATTACGGCAGTTTCCAACTCCGATGGACAGGTCACGAATTTCGTCGCTGCAATTTATGACATCCGCGAGTTTAAGGAAGCTCAGGAGGACATCCTGCTTCTTGCCTTCCACGATCCACTTACTCAACTGCCCAATCGGCGCCTGTTACAGGATCGACTGTAGCAGGCAATCAAAGGTAGCGTGAGAAGCCACCGCTATGGCGCGGTTATGTTCATCGACCTCGACCATTTCAAAACACTGAATGACACTTTGGGGCACAATTTTGGCGATATGCTATTGGTGGAAGTGGCGTATCGCCTACAGGACTCTGTGCGCGAGGATGATACCGTTACGCGTTTGGGTGGCGACGAATTTTTGGTGATGCTGGAAGACCTGAGCGAGGATGCAAAAGTGGCAACTATTGAAGCCAATATCGTTGGGAAAAAGATTGGCGCAGTGATTAACCGACCCTATTTTCTACAAGATAATGAGTACCATATTAGTGGCAGTATTGGAGTAAGCCTATTCTGCGGCAATATGGACAGTGTGGATGACTTGATTAAACAGGCCGATCTGGCCATGTATAAAGCGAAGAAATCCGGACGTAACGCATTGCGATTCTTCAATTCCTCCATGAAAAAGAACCTAGAAGTACGCGCTCCTTTAAATTTAAACTAGATATATAACTAAAGATGTCCCCTTTGCATTTATTTATATAAAAATTCATAATCAGACCCGCATCTAAAAATAATAAGGAAACCTATGTTCAACTGGGCAAACATCGTTATTCATATAGGATCCATAAGCCGCTATGAACGTGCGTAATCTGATAAGTTTTGTGCGGAGTATCTATCTAATAAATCAAGTTTAAAAGCGCGGCCTTAAAGTCCGTCATTCCTGCCTGACGTGCAGAAATGACGGCAACTCACTAATACTGATAACTTTTTTTAGCGTTTGCTTTTACACAAGCTTCAGCTTCCATTGCTGCGACTTTATTGATTGGCTCCGCATCATTGCTAGATACAGGTTTTGCCATCTCATTTTTTATCGTGCAATCTACACATTTACCTTTTGCTTCGTCGTAGCCTTTGATGGCTTCTAAACCTTTTACGTTGGTCATAATGGTTTCGTCTAAAATTGCTTCACCCATTTTTGCACCTGTAATGTCAGCGCCGGTTAAATCTGCTTTGCTTAAATCTGCGCGGAATAAATCCGTGTTACGTAAGTTAGCATTACGTAAATCTGCAAATTTCAGGTTAGACCGGTTGATATCAGCACCTTCAAAATTGGTATTGGCAAACTTGCCGCCAACCGCATCAAAGCGCATTGCGCCCATAGGCTGATTGCCAATATCTAAACCGTAGCGACCACGTTTCACGATTGCATTACTCATGTCTACATTGCCTAATGTGCCTATCATGCGGGCATTGGTAAGGTTTGCACCTGCAAAGTTGGTTTTGTCGAAAATCGCTTGAAAGATGGTTGCATCAGTTAAATTTGCACCGCTTAAATTAGCATTTTCTAACCTTGCAAGATTCAAGTAACTTCTTTGCATGTCAGCATTGCTTAAATTTGCACCCATTAAATACGCGCCAAAAAAGCTGGTGTTCACCATGTTGCAGTGACGTAGATCCATACCATTAAAGTTAAGGTAGCCTACATCTTTATTTGATAAATCGCAGTTCTTGCTCTTTACCTGACTCATCGCTTGTTCTTGTGTAAGTTTTGGGCGCTCCGGCTCAGCATTTTTTGCATAAAAATCCGCGGCTTTAGCAATCATGGCTTTTTGGTCGAACAGAAATGAATCACGAGAGCCTTCGTTACTAAAGCAGTAGGTTTTACCCTCAAACACTTCATTGATTTCACAGTTGGTCTTCAGGAACGAGGCTTTTGAGAGGCTGTTAGTACAGTAGTTTCCAAATTCCCCCGCAAATGCATAGCTGGCGAATGCCATGCTTAACAACACGATTAGATATTTAATTTTATTCATTATAGTTCTCCAAATGTCTGCTTATAGTTAGTTTTGCAGCTAATTCATTATTAGCGTTTAGTTGTAAACGCTCTGTAACTCATGTCACACAGTGAAAAATAGTTATTTTGTTTATGACTCTATTTTTTATAACTAATTCTGTTTGTCATGAAAATCATTAGTTACAAATCGTTAACAATTGTCGGTAGGCTAAATTGATCATCAGGCGTTTAGTAACTATCTGTAAAGTTAATTGCAGAGATTTAAAGCAAAACATAAATTTAAACCTCAATGAAATTGCTTAAATAAATTCTAGTGATATAGGAGAAGTAAAATGCGTAGTAACCAGATGAATAAAGTGAAAGTATTAGTGCCAGCATTAATGACTGCGATATTTTCAATGTCTGCAATCGCACATGATCAATATACTGATACCGCTCGCGTGTTGTCATCTACACCACAATTACAGCGTGTGAATATGCCGCGCCAAGAATGCCGTACCGAATATCAGCAACAAAGTTATAGCAATAATGGCGACCATAATATTGTAGGCGCCGTCATTGGTGGTATTGCTGGTGGCTTACTTGGTAATACTGTAGGTCGTGGTAATGGCCGAGTTGCGGCTGCGGCTGTGGGTGCTGGCGTAGGTGCTATTGCTGGGGATCGTATCAGTAATAATCGATACGGTAATACTGTTGTGACACGTCCAGTGCAAAGTTGTTACCAAGTGGATAATTGGCAAACTGTGACTAACGGCTATTTAGTAACCTATGAATATAACGGTAGAGTTTATTCAACCGTGACTGATAGACAGCCAGGTAGATTTATTGACGTGAATGTAGCGGTGGCGCAGGGTGGTTATGTTGATCAGCAAAATAACTATGATGAGTCAATTGTTTATCAAGATCGTGGCTGGGATGATGATCATGATGGACATGACCGCGGTAAACATCGCGGTTGGGGTCATCGTCGCGATGACGGCCGTTATTATTAGTAGGCAAAAACCTAGTAATTTCAGTGGGTAGTTCTACTGAATAATATCTAAGGCTAGCAGCTCTCAAAAGCTGCTAGCCTTTTTGTTGGGTAACAGTTTTTCATGGAATATTTACTATGCGGCTCTGCTTGCAAGTAAAATCTACACAATGAAACTATTTAAGAATATTGCGTGAAGCTGACCGTTGATTGTGACCTTGCTGCCGAACTGTCGATTTTGCAAAATGCACAGTCACAACAGCATAGCAGTTTGGCTTATTTGCTGAGTAAAGCGAAGATAACGTCAGTAGCAGCGCCGTTAGAGGCTTTGATCTGTGAGCAATATGGTTTACTTGCGGCGCCAGATTATGCAATAGCTGCTATTGCAGCAAATGCCGATGGCCTAGATGTAAGTGAGGGATATTGGCTGCGCGCTGACCCTGTTAACTTGGTGTTGCAACGTGATTGCTTTAGCTTGGGTGAGCCGATTCCGCTAATGCTTGCGCATGATCATGCAAAGAGTTTAGTGGTAAGTTTGAATCAGCATTTTTCCCAAGATGGATTATCTTTTCTGATTGGCAAATCAGGTGCTTGGTATTTGCATAGCAATAGTGATGCGCAAATCAAAACCGCATTACCTAGTGTAGCTGCGGGTAAAAATGTGCATCCATTTATGCCGCAAGGCGAGCAGGCGTCAAAGTGGCTGGCTGTGCTTAATGAAGTGCAAATGTTATTGCATGAACATCCTGTCAATGCGGCACGAGAGTCGAAAGGTAGCGTTGCAGTGAACAGCATCTGGCTATCTGGAGGCAGCCAATTGCCACAAACAGTAGCTACCAAAAATCATATAGATTTACTGGTTTCTAACAGTGTGTTTGATCAAGGTCTAGCCAAATTGACCCATACGCCTTACTTGGTATTTCCTGATACTTTAGATGACATTTTTCAGAACGCTGAAGATAGTACAGCCCATATTCGGCTGCAAGTACCTCAAGTGAACAACTTAGATAGCCTTTGCTTAAAGCCATTAATAACGGCTTTAAAAAATAAAAGAATTAATCAGTTAACATTAAATCTAGGCTTTTATGAAAAAAGCCTAGTTGTTGAAATAACACCTTTTGACCTTTACAAGTTTTGGCGAAGAACCAAGCCTGTGGCACATTATTTAACGTGATTAAATCAATATGACTAAAGTCGTACAACGTACAGTTCAGCCGCAAGCTGAGTTGCATTTGCAAGCTGCTGGCGTATCGCCACTCATGTCGCGCTTATTAGCGGCACGAGGCATTACTGAGGCTGTGCAGCTTAGCGCCAATTTAAGTAACCTCATTCCGCCATAAACGCTTACGCACAACCCTGCCATGGCCAAATTGCTGGCAGATGCTATTGCCGCCAATAAAAAAATACTGGTCATAGGTGATTACGATGCCGATGGTGCTACAGCGACTGCTGTTGCTGTGAAAGGCTTACGTGCTTTTGGTGCAACGGTAGATTTTTTAGTGCCAAATCGTTTCGAGTATGGTTATAGATGGCGTAATTCTAGGTTTAATGTAAAAAAATTCGTTTAAACCATATTTGCCCAGTATAAAGGGGAATATAAGAAGAATATTTTGTATTTTTTCTTAGTATGAAACAATGGTTTCATATCTAATACAAATTGTCATCTTTATGCGCCAAGTTAGCGC
>JBKJRF010000083.1:0-6659 GCA_046594825.1 Methylotenera sp. | reverse complement strand
ATGGTATCGCAAACGCTTTTAATGAAGTGAGTTCAAAGCATTTGTGAACAACCAGCACGATTTAAATAATCGCAGTAGGCGTAAACGGAGCATAAACAGATTTCAAATAAAGTTCTGTACGCTAGCGCACACTGATATCAATTTCTACTATATTTATTTAGTATTTGAGATGAGCTTGGTTGAAGTTTTAGATGTGGCTCTAACTACGCCATGCTGCATTAAATCTTGGCATCCTGATGCATGGCTTTTGGCTTCCTTAGTGTCGCCAGTATCTAGTAAGGGAATCAACGCAGCCAATGGATTTATAATAGCCAATAGCAAGGAACTCGCTACTTTAATGCCTATAGGCTTCTTTTCTAATGACACTACTGGATTTGCAAAGCTGCCATTGATGTGCAAGGGTGAGCGTAAGGTGAGAGGACTAAAGTCTTTAGGCATGACCATTGCACGTAAGTTGAGTGCTTCAGTAGCTAGTGATAGCGACCCATCCACCCATACCGTTGAGTCTTTTGTATCCAGTACCATGACATGTGGGCGAAATACACCTTTGTCTGCGACTAAATCAAACACTGCACATTGCACAGGTAGTGAATCATCGCCTTTAAATAACACTCCCAAAGCTTGCGCCAAATCCAATCCGGCGACTTCAATCGCAAAATGCGACACGGCACCATCTCGTAATTCGCTACGGATATTACCTTTTAGTGTCGCTAAGATTTCCGCGGTAGATACGCCCTGCCCTTTTAGTAACGCCTGACCGTTTAGCTGACCAGAGATATAAGGCGGTAAGCCATCGTCGCGTACCTGTTTTATCCAATGCTCAAGCTTCACACCACTCCAACGCAAGTTTGTGTCCCATAAGGCTTTTGAATCACGTCCATCCAAACTCATATCACCCTTCAATGTACCTTCACCTGTACGCGCGTCGAGGTCTTGCAAAGTCAATATGCCCCCTTTAAGCTGTAAATGCCCACGCAGGGGCCGTAATGGCTCTAAATAACGAGTATTTAGGTCAACATATTTAATATCGATCAATACATCAGCATCCATGGCACTTAATGATGCCAAATCAAACGGACGGGTTGGCAATACCTTGTTTCGTTTGGTTGAAGTTGGTTCGGCACCAAATGCAGGGCCTAAATCTGTAAGTAAAAGCTTACTGCCGTCAAGATTGCCTGAAAGTAAGGGAATACTGCGATTGCCCGCTTCATAGATAAAATCACCATTTAAGTGGCTGGCACCAAGCTCAATATTGCTCACTTTTACATGCCAAGTGCTGTCTTTTTTATCAATAAACCCGCCAGTAGTAAATTCAGCCGTAGTAGGCAATGTCACACCAAGTAAATCGCCAACAGCAGCCATTGATGGGCCTTTTAAATTAAACTTCCCAGAAAAATCATTCATATGCAGTGCATCTACCGCATTACCTTTAAAGTCTAGCGTTGCTCGACCAACTTTTGCATTTAAAATGAGCGAAACAGGAATAGTCAGCGGCTTGTTAGTCTGGGAATTATTAGGATTAGATTTATCAGAGATCGGTAATTGGCTTGAAGACTCTAGTTCGATTTTTAACGGCAGTTTTTGAAAACTTCCGCTAGCAGTAGCCTGTAAGGTGCTGTTAGATTGCAAAGCAATATTCTTTTCATCATTCGTTTTTAGCTTGCCATCAGCAATTTTTTCATGAGTTTCTAACTTGCCTTCATTATTTACAAATGAAAAATTGGCATCAATATTTGTATCTAACGGCACATCTACATAACTAAGCACACCCTTAGTCACTTGCAAACTGCCAAATGATGGCAGTGCAACTAGCTGGTTTTTTGGTGTAGGTTGCTCTCCAAATTGCCATGATGCATTGCCATCAGCTTGCCGTTCTAAATGACTATCCAGATTAGTTGCCTGTAAACGCTCAATCCTTAGATGCTCGATTTTAGGGGATTGTGCACGGTATACGCGCCACAAATCTATATAACGCAATTCTAAGATAACATCACTAGCGTGCAAAAAATATGGGTATTTGCTCCATATTGGCGCTGCAATTTCTAGCTGTGGAGCATGTAGTTCTACCCCACCTAAAAACCGGATACTGAACTTATCTACCTCTGATTTATTAGAGATTAATATTTTTTGAGTAGTATTGGCTGAAAAGCTTACTCTTCGCTCAAGTCTTTCAGTCAGTAAGCGCTCTAGTGGTGGCCCCAAAAAAGGCCAGCCTAACCCCTCGCCTATAGCAAAGCCTATTACTATGAACAACAGTACACTTAAGATGCCATACTGCCATCGCCGCTTCTGGCTTAACTGTAATGTTGCATCACTCATGCTTAGATATTGTTAGAAAAATTCATACTAGATGAAATAGTACTTTGCGAGGATTTAGAGATATCACTAAGTGTCCCATGCTCACCCAAGCCCACTGGTTTACCCGCATCGACTGATGCCGCCATAGCAAACATACGTAACATTTTGCTGTGTGGTGCATCCCAATACTCAGCTAAATAAGGTACAAACTTTAGTAATACTAAGTTAGATGATTCAGGCCCGTCAGGAAACCAAGGGTTCGCGAAAGGCGTCCATAACTGTCTAATATGTTCTCGATCCTTGTGAATCTCACCGTTACCTGAGATAGAAACATATTTACCTTGTGACTGATCGCAAAAGCTCAAGTTAGCCATTTGTAGATGACCAACCTTCCCTGTACGTAAGTCGGTAAAAAACCATATTGCACCTTCACTATCCATTTCCAACGGAGTCATAGGATGACTCACCAATCCATTACCAAGGTCCAAAGTCAACATTGCGACTGACATGTCAGCGATTAATTCACAAAGCTTAGTCAGTTCTAGGCTGTTTTGAAGTTCAGTTTTCATTTAACACTCCTAATAATTAAGTAAAGTGATTCCATATAGATAAAAATACGATAAAGAAATGATGGGGGCAGCCTTCAGGTAACTAAAAAATTTCATCATAAAGGAGTGGTGAAACCTGAGATAACTTGCTTGAATCCATGTCAATTCCTTTTGTAGTGTAGTGGTAAAGCTAGCAAGGTAAAGTCAACACATTATTGCAAGCATTGAGCGCTGTCTGTGTTCTATCGAACATAAAGATGAATCATCTACAGCTTTGTTTATTCATTCAGTAAGTTTTGTTTGCTAGCGTACAGACTGTATGCAATAACTTATTTATTCTCAACTTTAAGAAAATGCATCTGGATTTAAAAGCTTATTGTGCTTTTCTAGCAATTTTGTAGCGTAAGTTCTGTCAAATCATTTGATATACGATGAAGTGGGTCAAAGGGAAACCATGGCATTTTTTAAGTTGGAACAAAGCAAGGCTTTATATCACGCTGATTTTGTCCTATATGGCATCGCGATTACAGCATTAACGATTTTCCTAATGGTAGCTAGTCCACACCAACAATGGCTAGAAATAATAACGTTTGTGGTGCTGTGCCTATTTAGCTGGACGGCAATAGAATATGCCTTGCACCGCTACATACTGCATGTTTTGCAGCCATTTCGTCACTGGCACACTCTGCATCACAGACGACCCAAAGCACTAATCTTTGCGCCGACGATTTTAAGTGCAGCATTAATTACTACACTGGTATTTCTACCAGCGCTACTGGTTGATGGCTTATGGCACGCCTGTGCACTCACTTTAGGCATACTCACTGGCTATTTTACTTTTGCAGTTACTCACCACGCTATCCATCATTGGAACTTCGATAATGAATGGCTTCGAAATCGCAAACGCTGGCATGCGGTGCACCACCACTACAATGAACAATTTGGCTGCTATGGCGTAACCAGTACATTTTGGGATCATGTATTCGGCTCAGCTTATCAAGCACCTAACCAACTACCGAACAAATTAAAGCTCCAAGCTAATGCTCGCAAAACTTTGCGTACAAGAAATGTGCTATTAACCACGCATGTGAATACGAACAATAATGCTTACTGGCCATGAAACACTAGCCACGAATAATCATGTGATATTAATGCCATAGCCCATTTTATAGCATCTAAATAATAGACTTTTACCAAACTTAGCCACTGAAAGGAAAATCATGAGCAAAATTGCCATTATCTACCATTCCACCTATGGTCACACTAAGCTTCAAGCCGAGGCAGTATTACGCGGGGCGCAGAGCATGCCCAATATCACCGCAAAGCTCTACACTGCAGAAGAGGCAACTAACAGCCTAGATGAACTGGACAGTGCAGATGCCATTATTTTAGGTTGCCCAACCTATATGGGCAGTATGTCAGCAGGCATGAAAGTGTTCATTGAGGCAGCCTCCAAGAAATGGTTCACCCTAGCATGGAAAAACAAAATAGCTGGAGCTTTTACCAACTCCTCGTCATTTTCTGGCGACAAGCTCAATACGCTGGTCGGATTGGTCATCAACGCCATGCAGCATGGCATGATTTTTGTGGGTCTTGGAATGATGCCATCGGACAACAAACCCGAGGAGATGAGTCAGATTGCAGGGCCAGGGCCAAGCACGCATAACCGTGTCGGCTCATTCATAGGCCCCATGGCTGCTAGTTTTCAAGTCAACCCACCTGAGGCACCATGCCAAGGTGACATTGAGACGGCAGAGATATATGGCCGAAGAGTTGCCGAAATTACACTGCAATTTGTGCGTGGAAAAAATACTTAAATATCCACTATATAAAGCCAGAGCAACTTTATTCTGCTATTTGAAATTGGATAACAGCGGCTAATAGACAATTAAAGGAATCCGCATGACAGAACCACTATTGTCTAATTCAGATGATGTTAGCAATATGCCATTAAGCAACACCGTAAATAGAAGAGTAGTTTTAAACTCACGGCCAGTCGGTGCACATACGATTGAAAACTTCCGCCTTGAAGAAGGCACTGTTCCGGTGCCTGCAGCAGGTTAAGTGCTATTACGGACCCTATATCTTTCGCTGGATCCTTATATGCGCGGTCGCATGAGCGATGCACCTTCATATGCTCCACCAGTGGCAGTGGATGATGTGATGGTGGGCGGCACAGTATCGCAAGTAGAAACTTCGCTAAATCCTAACTATCAATTTGGTGACTTAGTACTCGGCGCTAGTGGTTGGCAAGAATATTTTTTGTCGGATGGCACTGAGCTTACTGAGCTTGATGCCAAATTGAAGCATCCCTCTATGAGTTTGGGCGTTTTAGGCATGCCCGGTTTTACTGCCTATATTGGCTTGCTTGATATTGGTCAACCAAAAGTAGGAGAAACGGTAGTAGTCGCTGCTGCAAGCGGTGCCGTTGGCTCCGTAGTTGGCCAGATTGCTAAAATTAAAGATTGTCACGTAGTTGGCATTGCCGGTGGCGCAGAGAAATGTCGCTATGTAGTAGATGAATTAGGTTTTGATACCTGCATAGACCACTATAGTCCAAGCTTTGCAAAAGACTTGGCTACAGCATGTGTAAAAGGTATTGATGTATATTTTGAAAGTGTAGGCGGTAAGGTTTTCGATGCAGTATTGCCACTACTTAACCCACGCGCACGTGTGCCTGTATGCGGCAAGATTGCAAACTACAACGATACTAATCTGCCACAAGGCCCAGACCGCTTAGGGTTACTTACGAGCACAATACTGACCAAGCGCATTAATATGCAAGGCTTCATCATCTTTAATGATTATGCAGACCGCTTTGATGAGTTCTTTAGCCAAATGAGCATTTAGGTTAATGAAGGTAAAGTCAATTACAGAGAAGACATTATCAATGGTTTAGAGAACGCTCCACAAGCATTTATTGGGCTACTTAGAGGCAAGAATTTTGGCAAATTGGTGATTAAAGTAGCTAAATACTAATCAGTACTCAATTTATCATTAAATAATCAATACTAAAACAGGCTCTTCTGCCCTGTGTCTGATGACTAGTCATAGTCTACTTCTTATCTTTTCCAATTTGATTACCTATCACGCCACCAATAGCTGCGCCACCAAGCGTTCCTAACGTGCCACCATTAGTAAGTACAGCGCCAGCAATTGCGCCTGCTCCAGCGCCAATTGCAGTGTCTTTATTTCTTGTGGACATTCCACTACACCCACTCGTGCCGAGTAAAATTGCTAAAGTAATTGCACTTATTACAGGTTTGTTGTGTACTGAATTATTAAGTACGGATTTATCTATCGTGTTCATGGTAATACCTCTTTTCTACAAACTTTTAAAAAACATTATTTGAAAACAATATTAAAGAATATTGTGATGAAAAGAATTACGCACCATAAACTCGCACTTAATTAAATGAGCCTATCAATCGCTAACGTCCAGTCATCAATTAGACTATTGGCTTATATTTGTAGGCAGTCTGTACGCTAGAGCGCATAAGTAAAAATGTTTTTCGTATCACTAGCACATTGTTTTATTTGAATACGTTAACAAAAAAGTTACCTTAATATTAAAAAAACCTTATCAATTTAGCCCGACATCCTGTTTGAAGTCTTACGTGCCTCTTTTTTAGATTGTTTAGCCGCTTTCTTCTCTTTGGGGGTTTTAATGGCTTGTTTTTTATCTGCCTTATGACTTTTTTGTTCTTTACTCATGAATTAACTCCTCATAATAAATCTAAACATCCAGCATTCAAGTCAGCCGCATAGCCTGCTGTAAACACTCAAGGTTTATTTACTAAAAAAATAATGATG
>JBKJRF010000044.1:0-4470 GCA_046594825.1 Methylotenera sp. | reverse complement strand
GTTCTTAAAAGAGCACTCAACTTAGGGCGCGCACACAACGCTCGAATGACCAAAACCGATGCTATAGACTAGTTCTAGGAATTAATAGCCTAAACCGCACCGCAGAGAACAAACTTTTAAACCAGTATTTTATAACTTGAGTTTTTGAAACCAAGACGCTTTATAAGTTCTAAAGCAATTGAAATGATTTTACTATCTTTAGCTAAATAAATATTAAGATTTTTATTAATATTTAAAACGGACGATTTTATAGTGTTGCTTCGTTATTGAAAATAGATTGTCATTTATTTGATTCACATGCTTTATCAATATCATCTTGCATCTGTGTAATTCTACGTTTGAAATCACCGACATAACATTACCACTTTTACTATTCAATAACTCATGCGACAAATTTAGTGCCGTCATGATAGCAATGCGTTCTACGCCAATTATTTTTCCACTATCACGAATATCGCGCATTTTTTTATCTAGAAAATTAACCGCGTTAATCAATCCAGGACGCTCGTCGTCAGTGCACGACACCGTGAACTCGCGTCCCATAATATTGACATCTACCGCTTTAGATTCGCTCATTAAGGTCTACTCAACATCATGCACTGACAACTACTTCAGGGAAGGTTTCTATTAATGCTTCAACACGCGCGCTAGCTTCATCCATATTCGATTTTAGTAACGCAGTGTCACTTTGTATGCTGGTTAAATCAATTCGTAGCTGGGAGTTTTCAATACGCAATTCGTTACACAACGCAATTAAGTGTGATAGTTTTTGTTCTAGGGCTTTTAAATCTGCATCCATATGACCACTATAATTGAAAAAAATGATTATAGTCAATAGCTAACGTTTAATTTTCAAAGTATTACAATACATTACAATTTTAAGTAGAAAAAATAGTTAAAGTTTGTCAAAAAATAAACGTTATAATTCGTTCTTGTTGTTAGGTGCTTGGTTTGTTTTCTACAAACTAAGTGAAACTGGGAAATAAGTACGTGTTTGCTTAACTTATCTTAAGCATTTATCAATTCTTATGCTGCCCCCGCAACGGTAAGTGGATGGTTTTTTGCAATATGCCACTGAATGAAGCCTCTTTAGAGGACTAGTTTGGGAAGGCGCGAAACACTCTGCCACAAGCCCGGAGACCGGCCTAGCGACTAAAATTCAGCACGCATTTAACATGGTGCTGTCGTTAGAAATACCGCGGGGTGACGGTAATCAAAACGCGATGTTGAATATAAACGCTGCGCCGTACTTTTTAAAATGGTTTTTTGCGCACACTTTTTAATTTAATTATCACTCGTTCTGGTTATTTTCATTTTCGGTATTTCTTCACACTTAAAACCTGTACGCGGGGCCGCGTACAACATGGGGAAATGAGAAATGAACAGAACCACAATCGCAAGCGTTATCAGCTTGCTAATCTCAACTAATGCGCTGTTTTCAAGTGGCGTTTACGCAGCAGACGCTGTTAATTCAAACACTGTCGCGCTAAACACAGAACTTCAAACGGATGAGATTGTTGTGACCGCTAGTCGCACTGAGCAGCCTCATAAAAACGTAATTGCTGACGTGACAATAATCGACCGTGAAGAAATCGAACGTGCAGGCCAATCAACACTCACTGAAGTGCTGCAATCGCAAGCAGGTATTGAAATCAGCGCTAACGGTGGTGCAGGTAAAAGCAGCGGCATTTATATACGCGGCACTAACAGCGACCATGTAATTGTGCTGATTGATGGCTTGCGCGTGAACTCTGCTACGCTAGGTACTACTGCCTTTGAAAACCTACCATTAGCCGAAATCGACAAAGTTGAAATCTTGCGTGGCCCAGCATCAAGTCTATACGGCCAAGATGCCATTGGTGGCGTAATTCAGATTTTTACCACAAAAGGTAATGGCGCACCACAGTTTCATGCAGCGCTTGGTTATGGCACCTACAACACAGCAACAGCCGAGGCTGGCATGCATGGTAGCGTGAATAACACGCACTTTGCACTAAATGTATCAGCAAGCCATACCGATGGTTTTTCAGCATTAAAATCGAACCAAGCCAATATTAAAGACAATGACGGTTATCGCAACCTTGCTATTTCTACTTCACTGGTTCATGAGTACGCTTTAGGTCATGAATTTGGCTTTCAATTATTAAGTAGCCAAGGTCGAACGCAATACGACAATGGCTTTAATGCAACTAATTTTTCTAATTATGCAGATTTATCACAAATTACTTATGCAATTACCAGCAAAAATCAATTCACGCAAAACTGGCTTTCTACCTTACGCCTAGGCGAAGGCATAGATGAAAATATCGATTTTAGCGAAATTGGTTTTTTTAATCCTGTTAGCCGTAGCCAATTCAAAACCAAGCAACGCCAATATAGTTGGCAGAATGATATTACCTTACCTTTAGGCACCCTCACATTACTGGCTGACCGCCTAGAAGAGCGAGTGAAATCAACCACTGATTATGATAAAACCAAGCGTGATAATGACGGCTTAGTGGCAAGTTATGTGTTGAATTACGGCGCACATGCATTGCAAGCCAGCTACCGCACAGATCACAGCTCACAATACGGCACTCACAATACCGGCGGCATAGGCTATGGCTTTAGTTTTACACCTAATTTACGGGCTTCTGCGAGCTATGGTACAGCTTTCAAAGCACCTTCATTTAACAATTTGTATTTCCCATTCTTTGGCAATCCAGATCTTAAACCAGAAAAAGCGCGTAACCTAGAAGCAGCTTTGCGCTATGAAGATGAATCTAGCACAGCATCAGTGACTGCGTATGAAAATAAAGTAAATGATTTAATCAGCTTTGGTCAAGTAGCGCCTGGCGTGTTTGCGCCTTCAAATATCAATAAAGCTAAAATTCAAGGTTTAACACTTGCAGCCAGCCAACGCTGGGAAGCATGGAAGCTTGGTGGTAGCGTAGATATTCAATCACCACGAGATGAAGCAACTGGAAATTTACTTAGCCGCCGCGCCAATCGTCACGCCAGTGCTAACTTAAGCTACCAATGGCAAGATTGGCGTTTTGGTTCAGAATTTGTGGCTTCTTCGCTTCGTTATAACGACCCGGCAAATCAGTTTAAGCTGGCTGGCTATGGGCTACTAAATTTCACGGCAGATTATAAAATTAACCAAGATTGGAAAATTCAAGGTCGCGTGAATAATGTTTTAGATAAAAACTATACTTTATCTACTAGCGCAAGTGCATTTGGCGTCAATGACCCTGATTACAGCACGCCTGGTACTAATTTGTTTGTGAGTTTACGTTGGCAACCATCAGCTAAATAAGCGACGCCCAGTAGGGGCAGGTTGCAAACCTGCACTGTCATTTGGTAAATAAAATTGCAGGACGGGTTTAAAACTCGGCCCTACTTGCGGTAACTCTCAAGCAAAACTGGTCGTAAATAAATGTATTGCATCACATCAGTAGCAAAAAGGGTTTACAATTCCACCATCTAATTCAATGAATATGCAAAAAAATGATGACCACAAAAAACAATCAGTCACTCTGGGTAAGCTTAGGCCTCTTAGTCGCTATTTTACTCACTCGCACCAATCACTTTGGCGATAATGTTTACTTGCCTGACGCTACTTTAGCGGTACTATTTCTAGGTGGTTTATTAGTGGTACGTAAAAGCTGGCTAAGCGTTGCCATTGCCGCCACATTTGCAATGGATTTTTATGCTCTTGGTTGGAAAGGTGTTTCAGATTACTGCATGTCGTTGGGTTATTGGGGCCTAATTCCTACTTACGCGATTGTGTGGGGTGCTGGTCGTTGGTTAGCTAAACGTGAACAGCCATTTGCGGCATTACCTTATGCTACTGTAGGTTGGGCTGCTGCAAGCGTGGCTTTTGTGCTGTCAAATGCATTTTGGTATAGCTTTTCAGACAAAGTAGATACGTTAACTGTGGTTGAGTTTACACAACGTATAGCAAAATACTACACTCCTTATGTAGGATATGCATTGATGTATTTAGGCGCGGCTTGGCTAGTAATGAAAGCCTTACCGAAACTGAATTTAGGTACAAACGCAACCTCTGCATAAAACATTGTGATACCAATCAAACCGCGTTAGAACCTAATTCTAGCGCGGTTTTTTTATGAAAATTAGTCATGACTACAACTGAAAATAAGCTCAATTTAGCAAACGAACGCCATTTAGCACGCATGCAGCGTAAAAAATCTGTGGTGGATGCCAGCATTAACGCGGCACAAACCTCTCGTGGCTTGCTATTGATTAATACGGGTAATGGCAAAGGTAAATCTACCGCTGCCTTTGGTTTGCTCGCCCGTTCATTGGGGCATGGCATGAAAGCCGTTGTAGTGCAATTTATCAAAGGCCGATCTGATACTGGGGAAGAGGCCTTTTTTCGCGGTAATCCCAATCTTACTTGGCACGTAATGGGTGACGGCTTTACTTGGGAAACGCAAAATGCTGAACGTGATATGCAATCTGCTC
>JBKJRF010000149.1:0-7866 GCA_046594825.1 Methylotenera sp. | reverse complement strand
ACCTGTAGCTTGAATCACCGTCACCCAAGCTTGTAAAAAATCTGCATTATTGAGTGCGACGAATAAAAATTTGTCATCTTTGCGTTTATCTTTATCTCGATTGATAAAGTGCGCTGTACGATATTCTAAACCACGATAAAACTGATTCAATTTTCGTAAGGTAAGCTCACGTTTGGCAGCACCAGTGGTGTGAGGCACGCTTTCTAACCGGTAATCCTCTTCAACTGCATCAGCAATTAAATATATTGGCGTAGTAGCGTACTGCTGTAAAAACTCAGCAAAAGCATCATGCCCCGCTGCATCATTGGTAAAAACTTGACTGCCTTGCAGCTTTCCCACATGCCAAAGCCCTGCCAGCAAGCTATGGGCTGTGGCGCATAACACTAATTTATTTTGACTGCCTTTTATCATCGAATATGTATTTTTAAATACTAAATTTTTAAGTACTACGTTTTAAGATATCCAGTTTTAAAAATAAGAAGCTTTTAGATTTTAAGCTTACTGAAAGAGTCATAAACAGGGCCCAGCACTGAAAACATAATAAAGCCAAGAATAGCGCCCAGCAACACCGTTAATGCAGGCTCAATCATTTTAAGCATTTTTTGCATGGCATCATTCACATCTCGGTCATAGAAATAACTAATATTGAGCAGAGACTTATCTAGCGCACCCGTACTTTCGCCCACACGAATCATACGTACCACTAGCGGTGGAAATAAGCCTGCATTACGAAAACTCTCGCTCATAGAATCACCAGCGTTGATTTGAGCATATGCTCGGCTTAAGGCGTCTGCCACCACTTGATTACCAACAATTTTTTCGCAAATTTTAATGGCATCTAAAATTGGAATGCCTGTTTGATACATGAGTGCAAAGTAGCGGGCGAAACGCGCCATAATGATTTTGTGCAAAATTGGCCCAGTAATCGGCAAATTAAGTTTAATCATGTCAAACCGATAACGCGCCATTGGATTGGTCTGAATAATGGTCGCTAAAGCGACAAAAATTAAAATGGGCACACTAATTATTAGCCACCAGTAATTGACGAATGCATTGGAAATAACGATTAATATTCTAGTATTTAGTGGAAGCTCTTGACCCATATTATGTAAAAATGACACCATTTGTGGCACAAGATAGCTCATTAAAAATGCAACTGCGCCCAATACAACCACCGCAACAAATGCTGGATACGCCAACAATTTTTTAGTCTGTGACACCAGTTCATCTTGCCAACGAATAGTGTTAAACAAATTATTAAATACCACAGGTAACTGGCCTGTTTGCTCGCCAGCATCAATCAGACTTACAAACACTTCACTAAATACACTAGGATGCTCTGCCAATGCTTGCGAAAGCATTTTCCCGCCTTCAACTTCAGCACTTACTGCACCTAAGATTTTTTGAAAGTAAGGGTTAGGATTACTTTCTCGCAAATCGTGCAAACACTCCAGTAGTGGCACACCGGCACTAGTGAGTTGTTCAAGCTGAAAACAAAACATGACCAAATCTTGATTACTGACTTTATTGCGATTAAATAAGCTTGTAGATTTTTTTGCTAGGCGAAAGGTGATTAGATCCAAACCCATGCGCTCTAAACGAATCTCTAAATCCACTTCGTTGAGCGCGTCTACCTGCCCCATAGCTGGACGACCTAATTTATCTATCGCTTTGTAATTAAAGGATGGCATATTTAAATTAGACGCTTATGCAGCTGACGTTTTAGAAACAGAGTTGCGACTGGTTTTCGTAAGACTGCTTTTTGTTGGGCTAACATTCTGGATAGTGGCGCTCAGGAGGCTGGCGTCCATACGACTGGTTAAATCAATCACACGCATCACTTCTGCCACGCTGGTATAACCTTCTAAAATGCGACGTACACCATCTTCAGCTAGCGTAATAAAACCCTTATCCAAGGCTAATTTTTTTAGTTCATCTAAATGTGCTTGGCGTGAAATTAGCGAGTCCATATCGCTATCAATACGTAACAACTCAATAATTGCCATACGTCCGCGATAGCCGTTTTGGCTACAATGTTTGCAACCTTTAGCTTTATAAATTTGCGGTTTTTCACTGGGCTTAAGTCTAAGTATTTTGCGTTCAAGTTCGCTTGGTTTATGCGGCTCTTTGCAATGCGGGCATAACACCCGCACCAAACGCTGCGCTACTACACCAATAATATTGCCTGCCATAATGTCAGGCAAAATACCAATATCTGTTAACCGTGGAAAAGCACCTAATGCTGAATTGGTATGCAAAGTACTAAATACTTGATGGCCAGTCATCGCCGCCCGAAACGCCATGGTTGCAGTGTCTGCATCACGAATTTCACCAACTAGGATAATGTCAGGATCTTGCCGCATAATAGAGCGTATACCATTGGCAAAGTCTACTTTATTGACTTCCGCCACCGAGGTTTGGCGCATCATATTCACTGGATATTCCACTGGGTCTTCCAAAGTCATGATATTCACAGCTTCGGTATTTCGATGCGACAACAGTGAATAAAGTGTGGTGGTTTTACCACTACCTGTAGGCCCTGTGACAATCACAATGCCTTCTGGGCGTGTCATCATCAAACGCAGTTCGTCTAAAGTGTTTGGGCGCAAACCCATACGCTCCATAGGAATAATCGATTTTTCGCGATCTAATACACGTAAAACAATATTTTCACCGTGTATTGTTGGATGTGTAGAGACCCTAAAATCAATTGGCCGACCACATAAATTCATATTCAAGCGACCATCTTGCGGTGCACGTGTTTCAGCAATATCTAGTCCACTTACAACTTTAAGCCTAACGGCCACCCCACCCCAATAGCTTTTATGCAAGCTACGAATTTGCTGTAATACGCCATCAATTCTGTAACGAATGCGCAAAAATGCGAACTCAGGTTCGAAGTGAATATCCGATGCGCCACGTTTTACCGCATCCATCAGTAGCGCACCTACCAAACGTACCATTGGCTGCGTATATTCGTCACCTTCGGCAGCTAAACTTTGATAATCAATTTCGCCAGTTTCAATTTCACGTAAAATCCCATCAACAGATAGTTCATAGCCGTAAAATTGATCGATATATTCTTCAAGTTGCGCTTCAGCGGCTAATACTGGTTTAAGCTGAATTTGCCCACCGAGCATCGCACGGAGCTGATCCAACGCCACCACATTGAACATATCTGCCATGGCAACCACCATGGTTTTTGTCGCATCTTCATATGCCACAGGCAATAAATGATAGCGGCGAGAAAAGTCTTGCGGCACCATTTTTAAAGCTTCTAAATCTGCCACTACATTAGATAAATCGATACTTTCTTGGCCTATAGTATGCGCTACGATGTCACGCACCATACCTTCAGTCACAAAGCCCAAACGCACTAACTGACGGCCTAACGGCAAGTCGTTTTGCTCTTGCTCAATCAATGCAATGCGCAGCTGATCCTGACTGATTAGCCCTTGTTGAATCATGAGTTCGCCTAAGCGAAGTTTACGTCTTTGTTCAGCCATTATTTAAGTTCAGTCATTAAGTTTCGTTATTATCATTGTTGTAATGCGTGAATTCTATTTTCCAGTTGTGCTCTATCTGGGCTAGATGCCCCTGATTTATTTAACAACTCTAAAGCACGCTGATATTGTTTTAAAGCGAGACTTGATTTGCCCATCTGATCTAAACTAACCGCTAAATTAAAAGCGTAATCTGCATTATTCGGTGCGAATCGACTGGCATTAAAGTAAGCCTCTTGTGCAGAAGGCCACTGGTTTTTTTCTGCATATATATTACCCAATGCAGCATGCAGGTTTGCACCATCTGGCTGTAAAGCAAGCATACTTTTAATACGGCTTTCAGTACTTACCATATCAGCATTTGCTTGCGGGCTCACAATAGCAGACTGCGCAATGGTGTTTCTAGGCTCAATCTCCAATACCTTTTGGTACCAACCCACTGCGTCTGCATCGCGGCCTTGCCGCTGTGCAATCGCAGCCATACCCAGCAAGGCATCTACATTACGTACGTCACCTTGTAACACTTGGCGATATTGTTGTTGTGCAAAAGCATCCTCACCACGATTAAACGCCTGATAAGCCGACAGCAGCGTTGGATCAACGCCTGAAGAAAGTGCTTTAGTAATCAACTGCAAAGGTGCATGTTTTTGCGAACGTTTTGATGCACTATCTGAGGTGTTCTCGTCATCCACATATACCTCATTCGTACTATTTTTTAGTTTTTTGCTGTTAGGCTTTTTAAATACTTCATTTTCAGCAACTAAATTAGTTTGGCTCGGGTTAGACTTAATTAACACATCACTGCTCGGCTTTTCTATCACATCATGACCTGAAGTCGATAATTGATTGCCTACATCTTTTCCTTGCACATCGTTATTAACAGCCACACCAGAAAACTCTGTTGACGTATGCTCAATGATGGCCTCTTGTGTATTTTGTGACTGTGCAGCAGATTGAGTGGCAAGCTCTGCGCGCCTATTCACCGTCTCCTGCGACTGAGTTGCTAGGCTTGGTTTAACTGCCACCATTTCTGGCATGGCTAAAGTTTTGACATAAGCAAAACCCTGTAAACCAAGCCATATGATCAATGTGCCAGCAACTGCTAATAACGCAAGTGCTGATTTTGAAGCAGGGGGTTTCACTGATTTGTTTGCTACAAATGCTTTGGCTGCTACTTTTTGGTTAGTTTCAGCAATTTGTGCAGCTTCGGGCTGAAAAGTAGATACAGTGAGGTTTGAGCTAGTGTCTGTAAACACTGTTTTATTTCTATCTCTTTTTGCTTGTAGCGTCTCTTTTAAATTTCCTGTTAATGAGCCAGACTCTGGCGGAGGGTTATTTGCAGTTTTTTCTATCGATTTATTTACACTTTGTTTAGGTTTGGCGTATTTGTTAGCTACGTTAGGTGCAGAAGCTAAACCTGCTTCTTCCGACAATGATACGCCACGCTTTATAAATGCCTCTGTGGCTATAATAGGCTGAGTTGCGACCTCTGATGTCGCATTAGATTCTAATGGCGTCAACTCCAAAGACACGACCTCATTAGCAGGTAGGCTACTTTCTAGCTTTTTATTTTTTTCAGCCTGCTTATTTTTATCTAAGTTATCTAATGCCTTAATGAGTAAACTCATATTTAAGCTTACCTTTCATCGTCAGCATTAAGTGTTTGCTTTAACTGTTGTGAAGGAAGATATTGCTTGTAATTTGCTAATTCATCGCTTTCTAGACTAGCACTAGTGATTACAGTTGGGCGTAAGAAAATAATAAGCTCTGTTTTACGGTTCGCATCATTTTGCCCTGTAAATACTTTACCAACTACAGGTATTTTTGATAAGCCTGGGACTTTGTCACTATTAGTTAAAATATCATCCTGCATTAACCCACCTAGCACTGCTGTATTACCACTTAAAATTTGTAGCATCGACTCCATCTCTCTTACTTGTATTTGTGGAATCAAACTTGGCACTGTTAAATTTGGATTTGGGTCTGTCACATAGTTAAGAACACGAGATACCGTTGGCCTAACATTAATATTAACATTCCCACCCTCATTAATTTGAGGTGTTACAGTCATGACCACCCCAACTGGCACAGTATTTGGTGTTGTAGTTACAGTTGAGAGTACGCCACCACCAATCGCCCCCTGTGACTGTTGAGCTTGGACTGTAAAATAAACGATATTATCAACTACTTTAAGTACTGCTGTCTGATTGTTAAGTACCATTAACTTAGGGCTAGACAATACTTTTGTGGTACCAAATTGCTCTAACAAGGTAATTGATGCCGCAATATTACCTATTCTACTCAGTGGATTTAAATAGCCTGCAACAAATGCAGCGCCAGTTGGGACTCCAAATGCATTGTTCGTAGTTGTAAAATTATTACCTGTTGCATTAATATTTGATTGTGAACCCAGCTGTTGCCTGAACTGAAAGCCACTATTTGAAGGACTATTATTTAACCTACTCCAGTCTATACCTGCTTGAAAACTATCATTTAAGCGCACTTCAACGATTGTAGCTTCAATCAATACCTGGCGTTTTACACTACTCATTACTTTATCTAAAAATTCTTGTACTTTTTCATGTTGTTTATTGGTAGCACGCACATTCATGATTCCAGCTTCACGATTAACAATTACAGTTCCGGCAAATAATGTTTTATATTCATTTTTTGCGTCTTCCTTTTCGCGCAGAATATCTGCAGGATTTGTAGAGTCTGAATCTGACTTGTTATTAGATTGTGCGTTTTTTGCATTTAAATTAATGTTAGCTTTAGAGGAATTGCCTGTGCGAGAAATAATGATTTCCTTATCCGTTTCGGCTAAGATGTCTTTTATATTTCTTTCTAAAGTATCCCAAAAATGACTTTTTGATTCACTTGTTACAGATGTACGTGAACTATTATTTGCGCCATTTCCAGATGCGCTGGTAGTAGAAGATGTTCCACTAGCCCCCGTTGAAGCACTTTGACCAGTGCTAGAAATTTCAGCTGCAGCACCAATAAATCCTGCTGTATCACGTGACATATTCACGTAATCCACTTTATAAGTACGCAACACAGGTTGGTCTGGTGTAATACTAAGGACGTTATTTTGAATTTTATAAGTTAAATCTACCTGTTTAGATAACCGCTCTAAAATGGCTGGCAAAGTTTGATCGACGGCATTTAAGGTTACTCTACCTTGAATGCCAGGGTGAATATCGATATTAAGTTTACTATCACGAGCAATGGCAAACAGTACTTCTTTTACCGGAGTGTCATACACCACTATGCTGTAAGTTTGCTCTTTTGCTTTAGATTTAGGGGGTGGTAGGTAAATATTGTTTGTAACCGGTTTGGGGATATTGCCCGTTACATTTGGTTTATCAGATGATGTTGCCACATTTTGCTTGGCCGCTGTATTTTGCCCATCGATATGGCCATTTGATGGCTGCACTTTTGATTGATGTGCACAAGCTGTAATTAGCAGAATAAACGCCGTACACAACAATGGTAATATTTTTATCTTCTTTGCCATAGCCTAGCAATCCCCAACTTATTGCCTAATTTGCATTCTTTTACACATTTTGCATATTACTGCAAAAAATGCAAGAAATATCCAGAGAATATTTCAAAAAAATTAAATTACAACAATAAGTTACAAGCGATTTTTATTGCGCTTGCTCAATATCTTTATTAATCCCAGCCAATGTACGCAAATAGGGTCGGTCATTTTTTATTTGGTTAGGTAAATTTCTCAATGTAGCAAGTGCTTCACTACGTTCACCAAATGAACCATACAAAATCACAGTGTACATTTCACCATTCTGCTTTTTACGGTACAGGTAAATATTGTCTATTTCCAACTGCTGGCTCAAGCTGTCAATCTCGGTGATTAATGCCTCATCTTTTACAGGATTTTTACTTGGCAATGATTTGATTTGCAGCGTAACAGTAGTTGGGGGCTCTTTGAGCAGCCAATTTTTTGACACTTCTAAACGTTTATCAAGCAATAATTGCTTTACATCAACAGGTTGTTTAATAGGCTTAGTAAAATTATCAGTATCACTTTTAATAGTATTCATAGCCAGTTGGGCTGGTAACGTTTTATTGGTATCACTGCCTGATTTATTCACGCTAGCTTTATTCGGTTCAGCTTTATATTTAGGCTGGTGTTGGATTTGCCACCAAAAATATCCTAATGCAGCAATCAATAAAGCAATCAGTATCGCCGCCCATAAAAAATACTGTTTGTAATTGGTGGGTTTAGCGCCAAACTCACTGTCGTGGATCGCCGCTTTTACATGCTTGGGCGTTACCTGATGAACATTATCTGCAAAGGCTGCTAGTAAACATTTGTCAGCCAATACATTCACGCGTCGCA
>JBKJRF010000121.1:0-5782 GCA_046594825.1 Methylotenera sp. | reverse complement strand
TCAGCCGCTAAAAACTGAAAATTGGGAAGTGCTGAGTGCTATCGCCACTGAGTGGTCTGAAAAAGAACCCAATTCCACAGAAGCCTTGTTTTATCGTGCAGTTGCCGAGTACAGCTTAAAAAATAATGCTTATGCAGAGTTACATTTCAATCAGGTAGTTGCCAAAAATAGTAATAATAGTAGCGCGCTCTATTATTTAGGTCTAATTGCAGAAGAAAATGGTAAGCATATAGAGGCTTTGAATATGGTTGCCACACTAGATAATTTAGATGAAACGACTGCACAAGATCTAAAGCTTGCTATGGGGATTACTGATAATTTAAACACTATGCAGACTAAATAATATAGCGATTCCAGCCATAGGTTTAACCTCAGATCAAGTCCCAAAGTCTCCAATACTTCGCGCCCGTTCGCTTGGGAGTTCCCAGCAGTTGCTTACTAGACTTAAATTCAGCTTGTTTTAGTGTCAGTGCCGCAATATTTTCTCCAAACGGGCTCTTAGTCATTAAATGCTATGACTATCCTTCATTGAATAAGCCGTGCTGATATATTGATTAATAATACTTTTTTATTTGGATTTAATTGCAAATGGCATTGTCACTAGGCACAAAAATCAAGTTAAAGCTTTTGAGGCTGCATTAGAGATGGAAAAGTTAGGTTTGATGCTAAAATCATGAAAATTATTGAAGTTTTAGCAAAGGGTTAGTATGAGTAATGTAGTGGAAGTTTTAGTACCAGATATCGGTAACTTTGATAGCGTTGATGTGATTGAGGTGTTAGTAAAAGTTGGAGATATGATTGCCAAAGAGGATTCTTTGATTACTGTGGAGTCCGATAAAGCTTCAATGGATATTCCATCATCACAAGCGGGTACGGTCAAAGAATTAAAAGTTAAAGTTGGTGATAAAGTCGCTAAAGGTACGTTGCTTATGTTGGTCGAAGCTGCAACCACCACAGAAGCTCCAGTTAAGATAGAAACACCTGTTGTAACGCCCGCAGCAGTTGAGAGTAAGTCAGCTAATACGCCTGCCGTTGCGTCAGTGACCGGTTCAGCAGATATTCATGTTGAAGTGGTTGTCTTAGGTTCTGGCCCTGGCGGATATACCGCAGCTTTCCGCGCTGCTGATTTAGGCAAAAAAGTAGTATTAATCGAACGCTATTCAACATTGGGCGGTGTTTGCCTCAATGTCGGTTGCATCCCTTCCAAAGCCTTGTTGCATACCGCTAAAGTTATCACAGAGGCTGAAGAAACTGCACATCACGGCGTAAGTTTCAGCGCACCAAATATCAACCTTGAAGAACTGCGTAATTGGAAGGCCAACGACGTCGTGGCAAAATTGACTGGTGGTTTAGCGCAAATGGCTAAACAACGCCAAGTGACTACCATTGAAGGTGTCGGAAAGTTTACTGGTCCTAACCAAATTGCGGTGACCGCTGCCGATGGCAAAGTGACGACCGTCTCATTTGAAAACGCAATTATCGCTGCTGGTTCACAGGCAACTAAATTTCCAGGTGCACCCGAAGATGAGCGCATTATGGATTCTACTGGCGCATTGGCTCTGGTGGATATACCTAAAAAATTATTAGTGATAGGTGGCGGTATCATCGGTTTAGAGATGGGTACGGTATATGACGCGATGGGCAGTAAAGTAAGCGTTGTTGAATTTATGGATGGCCTTGTTCAAGGCTGTGATCGTGACCTTGTCCGTCCGTTACAAAAACGTATGGAAAAGCGTTTTGAAAAAATCATGCTTTCTACCAAAGTATCAAAAATGGAAGCTAAAAAAGATGGCATTCACGTGAGCTTTGAAGGTGCTGAAGCACCGAAAGAGACTCAAGTATACGACCGCGTGTTGGTATCTATTGGTCGCCGTCCTAATGGTAAAAACATTGGTGCTGAGAACGCCGGTGTGGTGGTAGATGAGCGCGGTTTTATTGCAGTAGATAAACAAATGCGTACCAACGTGCCACACATTTTTGCGATTGGTGATATTGTCGGCCAACCGATGCTGGCACATAAAGCGACGCACGAAGGTAAAGTAGCCGCAGAAGTCATTGCAGGCCACAAAGTTGAATTTCAAGCGCTTGCTATTCCATCTGTTGCCTATACAGACCCAGAAATTGCATGGGCAGGTGTGACTGAAATTGAAGCCAAAGCCCAAGGAATTGAATATGAAAAAGCTTCATTCCCGTGGGCCGCTAGTGGACGTGCTATTTCTATAGCGCGCACCGAAGGCGCAACTAAGCTGATATTTGATAAAACAACATATCGCTTAATCGGCGCTGGTATTGTCGGTGTAAATGCCGGCGAATTATTGGCAGAGGCTGTATTGGCGATTGAAATGGGCGCTGATGCCCATGACTTAGGTTTGACTATTCATGCACACCCGACTTTGTCTGAAACAGTGTGCTTCGCGGCTGAGATGAAAGAAGGCACGATTACAGATTTGTACATCAAGAAAAGATAACGATCGTTAATGTCAAATCCTGATTTTTTACTAAAGCTTTCGCAGCTTCTACCTAAAGATAGAGTCTATACAGACCCTGTTGATTGTTATGCTTACGCTTATGATAACTCGCGTATTTTCCATTCACCAATTGCAGTGGCTTTCCCACTCAATGTTGATGAAGTACAAAGTATTATCAAACTTTGTAATGCGCATAAAGTACCTGTAGTGCCTCGAGGTCGCGGTACTGGTACTGCAGGTGGTAGTGTGCCTGAGGCTGGTGGTGTTGCACTTTCACTGGAACGCATGAATAAAATCATCAGTGTAGACACAGACAACCGTATGGCGATTATCGAGCCGGGCGTGTTGAACCAAGAGTTACAAGATGCCGTAAAAGGTGTGGGTTTCTTTTGGCCGCCAGACCCGTCTAGCGCAGCATATTGCAGCATAGGTGGAAATTTAGCTACTTGTGCCGCAGGGCCGCACGCGGTGAAATATGGTGTGGCGCGTGACCATGTACTTGGCTTGAAAGCAGTTACTGGTAACGGCGATATTATCAGAACAGGTTGTTACACTAGCAAAGGCGTAGTCGGCTATGACTTGACTAGGTTGTTGGTTGGCTCCGAAGGTACGCTGGCAGTGATTGTTGAAGCAACACTTAAACTAACTCCGCTTCCAAAACATACTGGAGGATTAACTGCTGAATTTGCAGATACAGCCAGCTGCGCGCGTGCGATTGCAGCCATCATGGCGCAACCTTATACACCAAGTGCATTGGAGTTTCTAGATAACGGTGCGTTAAACCTTATCCGTGGTCGCCATAAAAACCTACTGCCCGAAAATGCAAGTGCTTACTTGATGATAGAAGTTGATGGCTCGCAGCAAGAGATTGTTGAAGCTACCGAAGCGATTTTACTCGCTTGCCAAGTTGAAGGCTTAATCGAAGCCAAGCGTGCTAAAGATACAAAGGCGCTATGGGCTGCGCGTAAAGCTTTATCACCCTTGCTAAAAGATATTGCACCGAAAAAAATCAATGAAGACATTGCTGTGCCAGTGTCTCATTTGCCAGAGTTATTAACTGGCTTAGAAAAACTAGCCGCACAATACCAAATTTCAAATGTGAATTTCGGTCATGCAGGCAACGGCAATATTCATGTGAATTTGCTGGTCAATCCTGAAAATGCCGATGAAATGAAACGCGCTTATGAATGCCTAGATGAAGTGTTTAGCTTAGTGCTTTCGTTGCAAGGTACGTTGTCAGGTGAACATGGTGTAGGCATGGCAAAACGCCCATTCATCTCGCGTGAGATTGATGAAACCACCATGAATTTGATGAAGGCTGTCAAACTTACCTTTGACCCAAATAATATTCTGAATCCCGGTAAGTTATTCCCAAAATCATAGCTGTTTAGCTAAGATTTAACTGCTCAGTTACAACCCACTTCTTTTAGCGCAGCTTCTGGAAATTCAGACTTTAACTGTTTAAGTGCAGTTATTTGGTTCGCAGCAAGGTTGTTAAATATTAGGCTGGAATGGCCTTTACCTTGATTACGTAAAGCTTTTACTACGTCTTTTACACCCTTGGCTTTAAGCTCATTGAGCAATTTATTTGCTAATTGCTCATCTTCAAACACACCGAATGAAATTGCATTTCTCCATTTTGGCTCTAGCACCACAAATATATCAGTCACACCTAAAGCTTTTAATTCGGCTGCTTTTAATTGTGCTTCTTCAGCAGTTTTAAGTGGTGGTTTGTATACCCAAAAACGTTTTGCCTGTTGTGATGTTTGTTCTTTAACCGTGGCTTGCAATGATAATTTTGTTACAGCATTTTGTGCATTGGTAAGGCTGTTAGCAGAAAATACCCCCCATTCAAAACATGAAGTTGCTATGGCAGTAGGAGTAGTAGGGGCAGCAGGAGCATTAGGCAGTGTAATTGTTGTGTCTAAATTTGCCACTACGAGTGGTGGTGCTGATGAGGCTGTTTTCTTTGGTAACGCTTCAATTTCTTTCTGGGATAACACTTTGATATTTTCGGGTGCTATTTCTGCAGTTTGTGCGACTGAAACTCTAGGTAAAATATGGTCTATATTGAAATAGACTAGCAACAATAAGTTGATAATGAGTAACAACCAAACTAACAATTTCATTGCGATTCACTTTGCATAGAGTTTCCTATTAAATACAAGCCTTGCAGCACCAGATTATCAACGATAACGGCTTGTGTTGCCATGTCATCAATCAAATTTTCTTTGACCATTTGATTATAAATTATAGATGCGTTACCGCCACTGAGCAAAATATAAGGTGTTTGTTTGGATTGTTGTCTTAACTGCTTTAGCATCAAGTCAATGGCTCCTAAAATTGCATGCAATGCCCCCGCATAAATTGCATCTGCAGTATTAGTAGCAAAAATTTCTACAGGATACTTTTCAGTGATTGAATGAGATTTCAAAGGCTCTTTGGGTAATTGTGCCGTGGCAATACCTAAGCTTTGCTGCATTAAATCTAATCCTGGCAGAATCAGCCCGCCAATAAAGTCAGCTTGCTTTTGACTATGCTTATCATCATCCTGTACAGATACGCTCAGTGCATCTATCGTTACTGCGGTGCCTGCATTGACTACCACACAGGTTGCTTGTTTAATATGCCATGCCGCGATTAACGCCATCCAGCGGTCGCAACCCAGTGTTTCAGGTTGGTGGTAGTGATTACTAACTCCGCAGGCTCTGCTCTGGGCGCTTATCCAATGAATAACTGCATTGTTAGCCAGCAAGGTTTCGAGCTGCGCTCGAATAGCCTCGCCCGCAACGTTAGAGATCACAATACTCAAAGCATTGGGAAAAATCACCGTCGCTAGTTCAGTATGTAGGCAAGCGCCTTGCTCAACCATAATGCTGCTGGTATTAAATAAACCCCATTTAATACGCGTATTACCTGCATCAATGGCTAGAATATTATTGGCACTCATGCAGAAGTCCGTGAACTGGCATCTCTTAAAGAAATTTCGCCGGATGAAAAGCGTTGTTCACCCAATGCCGTTTTAACCAACAAAATACCATCTTCAGCGACATCAACCACAGTGCCAATAGTTTCTCTCCCATCCGGATGTAACATCTTTACAACTTGCTGATGGTAGGCATGATGTTTAGTCCATTCATCGCGCAGAGCAGTAAAGCCTTGTTGCTCAAAGTTGCTTAATACTTCAGCCAAGTGCTTCAACAACACACCAAGCAGTTCGTTCGGGTTAATGGGTTGTGTAAATGCGCTAGCTAAATCAGTCGCAGGCTGGTCAATTTGCTGTTTAATGCTGTCTGGCAGGTTCAGGTTGATAC
>JBKJRF010000110.1:0-6472 GCA_046594825.1 Methylotenera sp. | reverse complement strand
ATTAATACGCCCTGATACAAACCTATTGGCCATCGACACGCCACCACTGCGCCCATCAGCATAACCGCATGCAAAATCGTTGTAGAGCTAAGTTGCTCAGACTTTAACCAATGTTCTGCAATAAAGGGGGCTAATGCACTGACCAGCAAGCCAATAATGAGCGCCATGACCCAATAAATAATAGCTAATGTATGCAGCAACACGCCTACTTGTTTTAAGTTTCCTAAAGCTGAATGACGAGCGACTTCGCGATTAATAGTGGAGGACAGACCTAAGTCAAGTAATATAAGTACAGCCTGTGTTGTGGCAAAAAAACCAATCAGGCCATAAGATTCGGCTCCAAGATATTTAAGATAAAGCGGAACTACTGCCAATCCGACCAATGCAGTCCAAATTGAACTAGACAATCCTGCAAGCAAATTACTACTTAGTTTCATGTAAAACTACTCATGGTAAACATTTGTATAATAACCATGCCTTTTTACCAACTCATCTCGCTCTGCAATTTTTAAGTCTTCCAATACCATTTCTTTGACTAATTCTTTAAAACTAGTTTTTGGTTTCCAACCTAACTTTGCTCTTGCTTTAGATGAATCACCCAGTAATGTTTCTACTTCTGTAGGACGGAAATATCGCGGATCAACCGAAACAATACAATTACCCTCTGAATCATAACCCTTTTCATCTAGGCCACTTCCTTCCCAACGTACATGAATTCCTAATTCATTAGCTGCTGCATCAACAAAATCTCTTACGCTGTATTGCACACCAGTAGCAATTACAAAATCCTCAGGTTTCTCTTGTTGTAACATTAGCCATTGAACTTCAACATAGTCTCGTGCATGCCCCCAGTCTCTCTTTGCATCCAAGTTACCTAGATATAATCGCTTTTGTAATCCCAATTTGATACGCGCTAGTGCACGGGTGATTTTTCTTGTTACAAAATTTTCTCCGCGAACTGGCGATTCGTGATTGAATAAAATTCCGTTACAAGCGTACATGCCATAAGCCTCACGGTAATTTACCGTAATCCAATATGCGTAGAGTTTGGCCACTGCATAGGGACTACGCGGATAAAATGGTGTCGTTTCTTTTTGAGGTGTTTCTTGGACTAAGCCATATAATTCTGAGGTAGACGCTTGATAAAAACGTGTTTTCTTCTCTAAACCAAGAATTCGTATGGCTTCCAATACCCTTAATGCCCCTAATGCATCAGAGTTAGCTGTGTATTCTGGCTCTTCAAATGACACGGCAACATGACTTTGTGCTGCCAAGTTATAAATCTCATCTGGTTGTATTTGTTGAATGATTCTAATCAGGCTACTAGAATCAGTAAGATCACCATGATGTAAGAAAAAACGTACATTATCTTCGTGTGGATCCCGGTATAGATGATCAACACGAGCCGTATTAAACGACGATGCACGACGTTTGATACCATGAACTACATAGCCTTTACCTAACAAAAATTCAGCTAAGTAAGCGCCATCTTGCCCTGTTACACCGGTAATTAAAGCAATTTTTTTAGTTTGTTCTACTTCATTCATTATTTTGCAACTCTTCCATAACTGTCATCAAAACGAATAATATCGTCTTCTCCCACATAATCACCGCACTGTACTTCAATGATACTGAGAGGCATATCACCAGCATTTTCAAGGCGATGACGGTGAGTTTTAGGTATATAAGTTGATTGATTTTCATTGAGGGTAAACTCAACCTCACCATTAGTAATGGTAGCTACGCCGGAAACCACAACCCAGTGTTCTGAGCGATGTTTGTGCATTTGCATAGAAAGCTTACCGCCTGGGTTTACGACGATGCGTTTAATTTTAAAGTTGGCAGACTCTTCTAGCACTGTATAGTTACCCCATGGCCGATGGGCAGTGCGGTGGATATCAGTCAGTTCAGGCTGTTTTGCTCTAACATTTGCCACTAACTGCTTAATATCTTCAGTCCGGCTACGGTCACAAATCAACGTTGCATCAGCTGTTTGAATTACAGCAATATTACTGAGCCCAAGCGTGGCTAACAATCCATACTCAGTCCACAACAAACTGTTTTGGGTATCTTGCGTTAGTACATCCCCATGAATCACGTTATTTTGTGCATCTTTTTTCTGGCGTTGATATATTGAATCCCAACTACCTAAATCACTCCATGCCATATTAACTGGCACTACTGCAACTTTTTCAGCCTTTTCTGCTAACCCATGATCCATCGATATACTTGGTAGAGCAGCATAAGTTTCGGCTAGATTTTCATCGTTAATAGCGCTAATTTGTTTAAATATTTCAGGCTGGTATTGCTCTAGCATTTGCATAAAGACATTGGCTTTAAATACAAACATGCCGCTATTCCATAAGTACCCCTCTGCAACAAACTGCTCGGCAATTTCACGGCTTGGTTTTTGAACAAACTTTTCAACTTTATGCACAGGTAATTCAGCTTTTTCTAAACCTAAACTCTGTGCTGGTTTAATGTAGCCATAGCCTGTGGCTGGCACATGTGGAGTAATGCCTAACAAGGTCAGATATCCATTTTCCGCTGAAATTTCTGCACTACGCCACGCGCTCAAGAATGCAGCATTGTTATCAATAGCATGGTCTGAAGCAAATACGCCGATAGTGGCTGTTGGGTCTTTTAAATGAATCTTACTGACTGCATAAGCAATAGCAGGTAAAGTATTTTTGGCACATGGTTCAGCCAAGACATTAGCAATGGCGTCCGGGAAAAGCTCAGCTAATTGCCCTTTAACTTCAAACTTGTGATCTTCATGCGTCACAGTAAACAGATTTTCTGGTTCAACATGCTGGCTTAAACGTATTGCGGTTTGTTGTAGCAGCGTTTGCTCGCCATTTAAAGCCAGTAGCTGCTTAGGCCTTAAGGTGCGAGATAGTGGCCACAACCTTGTGCCTGAACCACCACACAAAATAATTGCATAATGTTTATTCATGATCGATGCGCCTTAACTGGAATCACTTTAGTTTTAGAATCTGTAGCGTTTAAATCAGATGCTAAACCAGACTTTATGTCAGATTTTGCTTCTTGCGTCAGCAGGTCAATTTCGGCCTGGAGTAATTCATATTCTTTAATTTTTGCTTTTAAAAAGCGTATCGTAGTGATTGATTTTTCTTCTATACCATTGGGTGTTAACAAATACATGTAAGCAAGTTTGTTTTGGTGATTACGAAAGTTAGTAGCCTTTATTAAGCCTTTTTCAATCAATGCCTTGAGGCAAAAATTAGTTTTACCTAAACTAATACCTAAATTTTTGGCGAGTTCACGTTGACTAATCTCAGGCTTAGCTTCTACCAACTTAAGAATTTTGTACCGATACTCGTCTGTTAGCATAAATAATTATATTAAATTAATGCGTTCATAAGATGAACACGAGTTTAACAAAAAACTTAGCTATTACGCAACCACTAGAATTCACCGATGTTAATAACTTTTAAACTTGAATTTTTTACAGATTAGATGGAAACGTATTTCTGGTCAGCAATTAATGCAAATTGCTTTTCACTCGGCATCCTAAATTTTTTGTATTGATAACGATTTTCAGCAAACTCTAACGACTTGATACCATTTAAGAATGCTAAATCAAAGTATGTTGGGTCAACAAAAAATGCATTTACCCCATTTTGATCTACTGTGATGAAGCGATAGCCTTTAGATTCAAAAAACTTGCGCCATCCCGCTATAGATACTCCATAATAAATATGCGTTGGATGTGCGGTAGTATGATAAAAATCATCGCGATATTCGATAGTGATGCTTTGATCAGGGCCATATGTGGAGTTATATTCAACTACAAATATTTTTGGCCTGAAACCAGCATCAAATAATGCTTGAGCAACATAATAATCATTTCCGTCAATATCTAACGTAAACACATCAGGATCTTCATAAAAAGCCATCGCTTTTAGCTCTTGTGCATTATGTTTAGTCACAAACATATGACGAGATTCCGCACCGAGGCTGTAGCCCATCATCATGTGATTAGCACGAGCTTCTAGCCTTGCATCTCCTTCAACCATCATGCCACTATATTTCTCTGCAACAACCAGCCAAGTCGCGCTACTTTCGATTCCATCTGCGATGCCAACTGCAATAAAATACCTGTTGCTAGTTAATAGTCTCTTACGAAGAACATCAAGAATGCCATCCTCACCATTTAGACTAAATCCCGAAAATTCCCAAGTGGCCGGCAGTGTCAGATCAATATTTCTTGCATGCATCATTGCAGCACCTTTACTCAGTGCAATAGTTATGCGCTGACGATCGCGCAAATCCCGAAAGTTATTCAAAAATCTTTCAATTCTTTTTTTCATTTTTACTCTCAGAGAAAATTAGCTATCGACTGATAATGCAATTAATACCATTCAACTAGTGCATGCAGGATGACCAGTTTACAAAGCACGTATTAAACTTGAAATTTCATCTACTTTTTGCTGCATCATTATACTGTTGGCTCTAGACTCAACATTCAAACGTAGCAATGGTTCAGTATTAGAACCGCGCAGATTAAACCGCCATTCTGCAAAAGTCATACTTAAACCATCTGTATCGTCTAAGCTAGGCGACTCTTGCATAAAGTGTGCTTTTACTTGGTGCATTGCATCAGCAGTATTTGCAACTTTAAAGTTAATTTCACCGCTGCAAGGGAACAAACTAATTCTCTCTTCAACTAATTCAGATAATGCTTTCCCTGTTTGACTTAAAAGCTCGCAAACCAATAACCACGGAATCATACCGCTGTCGCAGTAAGCAAAATCTCTAAAGTAGTGATGTGCACTCATTTCGCCACCATAAATCGCATTTTCTGCACGCATGCGCTCTTTGATGAATGCATGACCAGTTTTACTCATGATCGCCTGACCGCCAGCATTGGTCACAATATCTACTGTGTTCCATGTTAACCGAGGGTCGTGAATGATTTTTTCATTTGGGTGTTTTGCTAAAAATGCAGCGGCAAGCAAACCTACTATGTAATAACCTTCAATAAACTCACCACGTTCATCAAACAAGAAACAGCGGTCAAAGTCGCCATCCCAAGCTATGCCCATATCGGCTTGATGCGCGATTACGGCATCAGCAGTTGCGGCTCTATTCTCAGGTAACAGTGGATTTGGGATACCGTTAGGAAAGTGACCATCGGCCTCGTGATGTACTTTAATAAAAGTAACTGGCACTGGCACTTGCATTTGCTTAAATACAGCTTCTAAGGCGTCAATGACATGCCCAGCAGCACCATTACCTGAATTAACGACTAACTTGAGTGGGCGCAATTTACTCGCATCAATATAAGTCATTAAATGTTCGACGAAAGCAGGCAACACATCTTGTTGAATTAGCGAACCACGCTTACCCACTGCAGTAAACTGATTAGCTTCTGCAAGCCTTTGTATTTCATGTAGACCCGTATCTCCGCTGATCGGCCTTGAACCTGCCCTAACCAATTTCATGCCGTTATAATCCATGGGATTATGGCTTGCCGTCACCTCTATGCCACCATCTACTTTCAAATAGAATGTTGCAAAATAGACTTCCTCAGTACCAGTCATGCCAATATCAACTACATCCACACCTTCATCCATCAACCCATTGGCGAGAGCTATTTTAAGGCCATGACTAGTGTGACGAATATCAGCACCTAACACTATGGATTTTGGCTTTAGATAAACTGCACAAGCACGCCCTATTCTATAAGCGACATCCTCATTTAGCTCTTCGCCTAATTTTCCACGTATGTCGTATGCTTTAAAACAAGTGAGCGAATTATTCTGTTGTTGATTAATGTTTTGATTAATTTGAGCCATAGGTTCCGCCAGTAAATTTTTTTATATCACGTAATTGTCGCTTAGTTGGCCGCCCAGCACCACGCTCACGCAACGCATGTTCGCCTTCACCAGTTGCTTTGGCATTTTCTCGTTTGCTTATACTTGCTTGTGTTTCCGCATATAAAAGTGCTGCCTCTGGCGCACCTCTGCGCATATTTGATAGTACAAGCACTGTGACTTCAATTTCAAAGTCTCTGTTTCGAATATGGATAATTTGACCAGCACGTACTTCTTTAGCAGGTTTTACACGGTCACTATCTACGTGCACTTTACCTGACTCCACTGCAGTGGTAGCTAAGCTACGTGTTTTAAAAAAACGCGCCGCCCACAGCCATTTATCTAATCTGCATTTGTTGTCATCTTTATTAGCATCATTTTTACGGTCAGGTTCATTCATGATTTTTTATTAAAATGCTTATGATTCAATAAACTAATTAACAACTTACCTTTATCAATTTTTGAGTAGGTATTGCGGAAGATTAGCTTCTAAAGTGAGTTTAAATTTGCTTAAACTAGCCTCTGCCAAACGATTCACTTCTAACAAGCTATGTCCCGTAAGATGCAAAATACCTTCAGCAACATTATTCATCGTGGTAATTTCAAATTGTCCCGCTGCAACCGCATCAATC
>JBKJRF010000082.1:0-10240 GCA_046594825.1 Methylotenera sp. | reverse complement strand
TAACGATGACTTTATAATTTTAATTTCGTGAGTTTAATATACGGATTTCATATGCTGACATATTCAGCATAATTGCGTCTTGCTATCAGTCTTTATCAATCGCGACTACATGCCAGCCAGAATTGTAATGCACTAGCTTTCTATCGCAATTTAATTCATTCATATTTGCTGCCAATAACTTTGAATCATTATCTGCAAGTTCTTGCACAACCACATGACCCTCTGCTCTTAATGCCTCAATTTTAGCGTATAACCCTTGATCAAGGTCAGCAGGTGCAGATATTGACATTACAGGTGTTGCTGGCGGCAAAGCGGTTACCACACCACGCAAATCCAAACTAAAACCTGTGGCTGCACGTGCACGCCCAAAAGCTTGACCAACTTCATCATAGCGCCCACCCAAAGCCAACGGGCCTTTATAACCTTGTGCATAGGCTGCAAATACAATGCCGCTGTGGTAGTGATAACCACGTAACTCGCTTAAATCAAAGCTAACCGTTACGTCTAAATTTTCTAAAGCGGTACTTACTTGCGTTAAATCATTCAAAGCTTGCTGTATCGCTGGCATCACTGGTAACACCTTAGCCGCCTTGGCTAATATAGTTTTGTCACCATTTAAAGTAGTTAAATGAATTAAAGCTTCACGGGTCAATTTATCTAGATTTTTTGCAAGTGCAGCAACAGCAGATTGGTCTTTGCTTTGTAATGCAGCATATAACTCCTGTTCAAGCTGTGGTGCAATTTGACTGGATTCAATGAGGCTACCGAATACATTGACATGGCTAAAATCTATATGTAATTCGTTGATTCCAATCGCTTGCAAGGCTTTAATAAGCAATCGTTGAATTTCAATATCACTTGCCACACCAGCATGACCGTACAACTCAGCACCTAACTGTAATGGTTCACGCGTAAGTGCTAATCCATCTGGTTTAGTACGCAACACGCTACCTGCATAACACAAACGTGTAATACCTTGATGATTCAGCAAATGAGCATCAATTCGCGCAGCTTGTGGCGTCATATCTGCACGCACACCCATTAAACGACCAGTTAACTGATCAACCACTTTGAAAGTGGCTAGATCTAAATCATGCCCTACGCCAGTAATCAATGACTCCATGTACTCTAACATTGGTGGAATCACATATTGAAAACCATGAACCTTAAATAAATCTAATAGCGTGCGGCGTAGCGCTTCTATGCGGGCAGCCTCTGCTGGCAACACATCTTCAATATATTCTGGGAGTAACCAATTACGCATTTTTATCATCACTTACTTTAATTTTTTTGGCTTTAATTTTTTGACTTAAATTTTGCCAATATTATTATCTGCTCAGCAGCATTATTACAACACCACCCACAATAGACATTAGCCCAACAAAACGTAACTGCCCATCTTTAAGTTCTATCATGCGTTTAAAAGTATCGCGCCACGCTTGAGGTAATAATAAAGGTAATAAACCTTCAAGTATTAGCATCAAGCCCAACGCCATCAGTAATGTGCTATTCACTTTATTTGTTTTAAATCTAAGTTTTGCATGATTATTTTTTTGAAGGGCTACGCATATACTTGAAAAAATCTGAGCCTGGATCAAGCACCATCACGTCACTCTTACTCTTAAAGCTATTTTTATAAGCCTCGGTACTGCGATAGAACGCATAAAACTCAGGGTTTCGACTATATGACTGATTATAAATGGCTGCTGCTGAAGCATCGCCTTCACCTTTAGTTTTTTGTGCATCACGATAAGCTTCAGCAATAATCACTTCACGCTGCTTATCCGCATCAGCCCGAATCTTTTCAGAAGCCGCAGAACCTTCAGAGCGCAATTGATTGGCTATACGTTTACGTTCTGAAATCATACGGTCAAACACAGATTTACTAATGTCTTCAGAATAATCTACACGTTTTAAGCGCACATCTACCACTTGAATACCCATTTGGCGAGCTTCTAAATCAGCTTTTTGACGTAAGCTATCCATCACAGCATTACGCTCACCAGCAATCACATCATGCACAGTACGTTTACCAAACTCTGTACGCAACCCAGCATTCACTACTTTTGAAAGTCTATCTTCTGCGGCAGCTTCACCGCCTTCTTTAATAGAAACATAGTATTTTGCCGGGTCAATAATGCGCCACTTTACAAAAGAATCCACCAGCATATATTTATTTTCACTGGTATTAAATTTAGCCGGCTGCTCGCCATCCAACGTTAAAATTCGATTATCGAAATACTTTAAGTCATCAACCAACGGCACTTTAAAGTAAAGCCCAGGCTCTTTTTTTACAGCAATAATTTCACCTAAACGCTTTACCAATACAAACTGTGTTTGGTTCACAGTAAACGCTGAAGTGATTAACAATAAAATTGCAACTATAGCGATAATAAGACCACTCGTTAAATTTTTCATCATGTGCTCCTATCTACTCTCTCTGTCACGGCTACGGAAAGCATCACGCGTACGGTCAGTTGCAGCAGCGGAGCTTGCATCGGCTGCTGGTGCAGCTTGCGGATTAAGTGATTGCATAGATTGTGATTGTTGTTGTGTGGCTACGCCACCTGCACTCATGAGTTTATCAAGCGGCAAATACAACATACTGCCAGCTTTTTGATCAACCACCACTTTGCTCACACTAGACAAGATTTGTTCTTGTGCATCTAAAAATAAACGTTGACGTGTCACTTCTGGTGCATTGTTGTATTGCACTAGTATCTGGTCAAAACGGCTAGCGTTACCTTTCGCTTCACTTTCTATTTTCAACTTATATCCTGCTGACTCAGCGATTAACCTTGAGGCTGTACCTCGTGCTTTTGGTATTACATCATTCGCGTAGGCTTGACCTTCATTGATTTGGCGTTGATTGTCTTGATTGGCACGGTTTACGTCTTCAAAAGCCTCTTGCACTTGCTCTGGTGGTTGTGCACTTTGTAATGACACACTGATGATTTTTACACCTGTTTTATAACTATCTAATATTGCCTGCATACGTTCCGAGGTATCTTGTAACCCTTTTTGCAACAGATCATCTAGCTTGTTCTTTCCAACCACTTCACGAATAGCAGTTTCAGCTGCTGACATTACTGCATCGTCAGTATTGCGATTGTTAAATAGATAATCTTTAGCATTTTTTAGGTTGTATTGCACCGCGAATTGCAAATCGATAATGTTTTCGTCTTCGGTCAGCATTAACGCTTCTTTAGGTTGTTTAGTTTTACTACCCGTTCCTTCACCGCTACTTCGATAGCCAACTTCAAGCCTGCGCACTTGCTCCATATTGACAACATCAACCTTCTCTAAAGGATAAGGTAAATGCCAGCGTGGACCTGGTTCGGTTGTATCAATAAATTTACCGAAGCGCTGCACCACACCTAGCGAGCCTTGATCTACAATATAAAAACCAGTCCCTAACCAAACAACAGCGATAACAGCAATAATTGGCAATATAGGTAAACCAGCACCACTTGAACTAGCGCCGCCAGGTTGGCGATTAGGCTGATCGCCACCGCCTTTACCAAATAAGTTATTGATTTTACGACTTAAATCGCGCATAACTTGATCCAAGTCAGGCGGCCCTTCATTATTGCGTTGTCCCAATCCGGGAAATTTAATCATTCAAAGCTCCAAAAAATTTAGACATAAGCGCTTTCTTCCGTGCTGAGTTTTTGCAAGTATTGGTTATGTTCTGCCATGGCTAATCTTAATAAATTCAGCCCTGCACCTGTTTTGGCAGATGCGTGAATGGACGTAATTCTACCATATTCATCACGACCTACTGCAGGATCCAAGCTCACTCGATCTATTTGGTTATGTACCAAAATTTGCGGCACATTGCTAGCGCCAATCTCAAACAACACTTTATTCACTTGCGCAATCTGCTCATCGCGATTACTACTCGCAGTATCCACAATATGCAGCAGTAAATCAGCTTGTGCCGCTTCTTCTAGCGTAGCGCCAAAAGCCTCTACCAGTGCATGTGGCAGATGCTTAATAAAACCTACTGTATCTGAAAGTACTACCGACCCACAATCTGGAATAAAAATTTTATGCGTAGTGGTATCTAACGTTGCAAATAACTGGTCAGCCACATAGATATCGGCTTTGGTCAATCGGTTAAACACGGTAGATTTACCCGCATTAGTGTAACCGACTAGCGAAACCGTCATCACATTAGAACGCTTACGTGCTCGGCGCTGCATACCACGTTGTGCTTTAAGCTTAATCAATTTTTCACGCAACTGTTTAACGCGCACTCTAAGCATACGGCGATCAAGCTCTAATTGCGTTTCACCAGGGCCACCACGCACACCAATACCGCCTTTTTGACGCTCCAAGTGAGTCCAGCCACGCACTAGGCGCGTGGATAAATGTTCTAGCTGTGCTAACTCAACTTGCAATTTACCTTCATGACTTTGTGCACGCTGACTAAAAATGTCTAGTATCAAGCCAGCTCTATCTACCACTCGCGCTTCAAGCAATCGTTCTAAATTACGCTGCTGTGATGGTGAAAGGTCATGATTGAATACTGCGATGTTAGACTCACTGGCAACCATCATTTGCTTAAGCTCATCGGCTTTACCACTGCCGATAAACAATTTAGCATCTGGTGATGAGCGCTTACCTTCTATGGTTCCACGTATCGCTAAACCAGCACTCACACTAAGCTGACGAAGTTCGCCTAGACTTTCTTCGTAATCAGTATCACCAAAATCTACACTTACTATAATGGCAGCTTCGCCACCACTTGGTCTTTCAAACAGGTCTTTCAACGTTTACTCATCACCTTCTGGCAAGGCAATTGTAACAGCTCGCGCTGGTACGATTGTTGAAATAGCATGCTTGTAAACCATTTGAGTGACGGTATTTTTAAGCAAAATCACGTATTGATCGAATGAATCCACTTGACCTTGTAATTTGATACCGTTAACGAGATAGATAGATACAGCGACGTGTTCTTTACGTAGAGCGTTAAGAAATGGGTCTTGTAACATTTGCCCTTTTTGATTCATGATGTCTCCTATTGTTTGGAGTTAAATAAATATTGCATAGCATCAGCTACATTACTGATGTTACTCCTGTACAGACTAAGAATGCTAGATTTCGTTCTATCTCTTTAGGCTAAAATTCAAGCGTAAAAATAATTGTAATCTCAGTCTCTACATGAGGACTATGTGGATTATTTCAATAGCTAATAGTCAGCTTGGTACAACATTAGATCGAATAAGCAATTCTGGCCAATACTTCGTCTTTACCTAACAATGCCATCACTTGGTCAATACTGGGCGACTGTGCAATACCGGTGAGCATCACACGTAGTGGCATTGCCACTTTAGGGAATTTCAACTGATACTGCGTAACCACTTCGTTTATCGCATGATGTATAGCCTCAGCTTGCCAATCAACCTCTTTTAACAATTCTGATAATGCTGCCAACACAGGTTTAATTTCATTGGTGAGGTGCTTTTCAGCAGCAGCTTCATCAATGATGGGGCTTTGATAAAAATATGCAATATTTTCTGCCAGCTCATTAAGTGTATTCACACGTTCTTTATACAAATCAATTACTGCAGACAATTTAGGTTGCTCAGCTACGTGCACGTTTAACTTAGCTAAACGTTTGGTAATATCACCCACCAAATAATCTGTGCTAGCCAGCTTAATATAATGTGCGTTTAGCCAATTAAGTTTTTCAGTATTAAATTGCGCAGCAGATGGCGTAATGTGGTCTAAGTCAAACCACTCACAAAATTGTTGCATAGAATATATTTCATCGTCGCCGTGACTCCAACCCAAGCGAGACAAATAATTCAGCACAGCTTCTGGCAAATAACCATCGTCATCATACTGCATCACACTAACAGCGCCGTGACGCTTAGATAACTTTTGTCCATCGTTACCAAGAATCATCGACAGATGTGCATATTGCGGAATCGTAGCACCGAGTGCCAACAGCATATTGATTTGGCGCGGGGTATTATTCACATGGTCATCACCACGAATCACTTGGGTAATACCCATCTCCCAATCATCTACCACCACACAAAAGTTATAGGTCGGGGTGCCATCTGCACGAGCAATAATCAAGTCATCCAACTCTTGATTGGCTATACTAATCTCGCCTTTCACTAAATCCTGCCACACTACATTACCTGACTGAGGATTTTTGAAGCGAATCACTGGTGGAATTTCTTGCGGTGGCACTGGTAGAACCTTACCAGCCTCAGGCCGCCAGCGACCATCATAACGTGGCTTAAGATTTTGCTGCATCTGACTCTCACGCAAAACATTTAGCTCTTCTTTGCTGCAATAGCAATAATAAGCAGTGCCGTTATCCAACATTTTTTGCAGTGTTTTTTTATAAGTGTCCATACGCTGCATTTGATAAAACGGGCCTTCCTCGTAATCCAGCCCTAGCCATTGCATACCATCCAATATTGCCTGCACTGCCTCTGGTGTGCTGCGTGCCACGTCAGTATCTTCAATACGTAGAATAAATTTACCGCCATGTTTTTTGGCAAAAGCCCATGAAAATAATGCAGTTCGGCCGCCTCCAATGTGTAAAAAACCTGTAGGGCTTGGCGCAAAACGTGTACGAACAATCATATTGAAAATCATTTAATAGTAATGGCATTATTTTATCATGGCTGAGCGTTTAGCTCGCGAAGTAATAACCTTGTCAAACAATACTTTTAATAAACAATCGCTCTTTTAGGCTATTACCTTTTGTAGAGTTTATTCATAAACTATGCTATGTTGGTTATGAATAATAAAATCAAATAATTAGGCACTTTGACAAAAGAACTATATTGAATGAGAAAGATTTTTCAAGAAATCATCAGCACTGTCTTAAGTGACATTCCTAGCAAACATGCAGTTTGGTTAGAGGCCATAAATGGTCAAGACGATTTAATTTTACTGGAATCAGCCACCCACGGTTTGGAGTTCGCTCTGGCTGACAAGGAGTTACCAGTCAATATTCTATCTAAAATTATTGATCAAACAGTACAAAAAACCAACCCAATTTTAATTAAGCTAAGTCAACAGTTCATTCGCTTTGAATTTATGAGTTCTAGCGTAGAACACAACATCCTCACTGTTGTGTATGGTTTTCATAAGCAACTTTATGGCAACTATGTCACTTTGCTCAATTATTTTTGCAGTAGTCCTAAGCAATTTAAAAAAGAGCATGCTAATTTCTATATGCACGCCGCAGTCAATCAAGCATTTGAAATGCTTAAGTGGCGCAGCTTTGTAAATTTAGGGTTAGCGCCAAAAATTTGGCTGCAACTACATAAAATTCTTGAAATAGCAGACAGTAATAAGCTTTTAAATCAACCTCTGATTGATTCTAAAACCTCATTAAGTAATGTCACATTAAGTGCGCTTCTAATACAAACTTATATGCTTGATACTCTGCAGCAAGCTAATCTAAGTAGGCAAGGCATTGATATTGCCTGCAAACTATTACGTAGCCAGTTATTGAATGTTGAAATTTCAAATGAATTTAACCCTAACAAATTTTTGTTTTATGTGGACCTAGATAAAGATATTGGCGCTAAAAGAGTTCGTCAATTCTCTTCCACCAACACTTGTGTGTATTGGCAGATTGATGCGCTAGAAAAAATAATAAAAAGAATAATCAGCGAAATTTCTAGTAACTCACCTGACTTAACATCTGAGAATTTTCCTCAAGTTGTACTTTATGATGATTTAATAATTGAACCCCATCAAATTAAAATTGCGACAGTGACATTAGGTCTGTTACTCAGGGAGTGGTCTCGAAATGATTACGTTCGGCAACGTAGAAAAGAAATTAGGCGAAAAATCACCACTATTGCAAATGTGGTGCATGGGATTAAGGAAGTATGTGGGCACATTAAATTAAACGAGAATGGCAAATCTTCTCATGGTGTTAGATTGTCTACCGATGGTAGATTACTAGACCAAAGATTAAGGAATCATGCCTTAATTAAAGGCGCTTCAAATACACCCAATGTTGATAGAGTGAATCATCATTGGGTAATTATAGATGAAAGTAATCAAGGCTTAGGCGCAGTTGCTAATAGAGAGTTGAATACTAAGACCGTGGTTGGTCAGCTAGTTGGACTGATATTAGCAGATGCCAAACAAGAATTAATTATTGCTGTAATTAGAAGCATTCGACCAAAAGCAAACCGTCAAATGCAGGTTGGTATAGAGATTTTATCTCGTCACGCGAAATGGGTTCAACTAAAGCCAGTCAAACCAGACACAGTTGAAGGTAAATCAGCACAATATAACAATACAAATTCGTCTCATTTTGCAGGTTTATATCTACCTATTGAAGCAGGCTTATCCTCAAGGTCCATGCTTATACTCCCAAGAATTGAATTTATTCCTCATACACATTATGAAATATCAATTGCTGGCATGCTCGACCGAGTAGTGCTTAGTGATAGCATTGACAGTAAAAATGATTGGATAAAAATTAACTACCCTAGGTAAGCTTGCCTAATAATTCTTAGTATCCCCAAAATAATTGACCATAAGGTCTATTGACCCTCAAGCCATATCAAATAGATAACCTCATTCAATTAGCTCAAATACTGCATGGCATATTATTTGCTGTTACTGATATATCTATACCCAAGATATAAAACATAATATGCAATTACTTAAAAAAATATTTAGCAAATCATATGCATCAAAAGCCAGTTGCAACCTGGCTTGGAGCTATGAATTAAACAGCATGGACGACTTCTCTGCTATTGAATATTGCACCAAGCAATTGAATGAAGATTTCAAAAATGGACTCTTCAAAGATGAGCAATATCTGCAGGCATTATTTTCTGCTGACGAAAAAACACACATCATTGTCGAAAGAATTACATCTCACTATATCAATATCGAAAATATTGGCATCGAACTTGAAGAGCGTATTACTGAATCGGTATTTTTTTATCATCGCCAAATATTTTTGGTTTACTACACACTCATAGAAAACCTAGCCCCAGAGGATCATCCTAAGCTAGCCATTATGTTGGCGCGTGGGCTAAATAGTGCAACACAAATGATTAAATGGCGTTATTACAATTACCACAGTTCCCCAGCGAATGTATGGTTACAAATAGCTCAGCTATATAAAATTGCCGAACAAAAATCACTACTTGATACCAATGTAGAAATCTATACGGATCAAGAGACTACAACACTCTCAACTATATATATTAAAGCTTGTATGTTGGGCAGCTTAGAAAGTGTAAGTTTCAAACGCCAACAAATTGATTTAGTTAGCAAACTACTTACTAAATGGGCTGCCAGAGTTGAAATTGAGAAGGTTTATGATGAGAAAAAACATTTATTTTATGTAGATACTGCTAAAAATATTCCTGCTAAGCGTATTAGAAACTTCACGCCTGCTGAGACTTATCTATATTGGTGTTTTGACAGTATCAACTCAAAAATTGAATTATGTATCTCTGCCATTGAGTTCAATATATCACCTAAACAGTTAGCTTTGGAAGAGTTTATCCATAACAAATATTTCTTACCAACTTTAGAAGTATTACGTACAGAATGGTCCCGTGGCGACTACAAGCGTCAGCGTAGAAGTGAAAAACGTATTAAAACGACTAAATCTGCTACCACTACTTATGGCTTTGAAGATACTTGCAATCAAATACAAAAATATGAAAATATCCAATTACAGCGCGGAGAAAAGTCATATAAAGGTGATAAATCTTTTGAAGAAAGACTAGCTTCTCATTACTTAGTTAAAGGTCGGGCTGAGCCAAATATCATATACGTGGATATGAGCGCGAGTGACTCTAACATCGTTGATGAAAGCGGCAAAGGCCTTGGTTTACGCGTTAGCAAACAAGCCAATGAAGTGAGTTTAGGGATGATGGTAGGTGTATCTATAAAAGAAGAGAAATACGGCGTCAGGGTTGGTGTTATTCGCAGCATTAAGCCTATGGTAGGCAATGAGCTACAAATAGGCATTGAAGTATTAAGTCGAACCGCATTTTGTGTAAAAGCAAAAAATGCCAGCAAAATTGAAGTGAAAGTACGTGACATTGCTAATAGCTTTGACAATGTCAGTGCCAATTTCACTAAGGGCACGGCAAATTTTACATGTTTATATGTACCTGAAGAATATGGCATTTCAACGCATCAAACGCTAATCGTGCCTAGACTTCAATACAACAAAAACGATACGTTTAAAGTTAATATTCTAGGCACTGATATGCATGTT
>JBKJRF010000130.1:0-6663 GCA_046594825.1 Methylotenera sp. | reverse complement strand
GAAAGTTTAGTAAGCCTAGAAACCGTTAAGTCACTCGGTATTGAAGGTCAAATGCAGCGCAAGTGGGAAAAAAGCGCTACGTTCATGACTGAGGTCAGCGGAAAGCTCAAGTTGCTTTCTACATCAATAAGTAATACAGCTAATGCTATTAGCCAGTTAATCAATATCAGTTTGATATTGCTGGGCGTTTATTTGGTGGTTAATGGTGATCTCACCATGGGTGGTTTAATAGCTTGTACTATGCTGGCAGGTCGTGCACTTGCACCTATCTCACAAGCCGCAGGTTTAATGACGCAATATCACAATGCCTCTACCTCATTAACCGCATTGAACGACATGATGCAAAACCCGGTAGAGCGCCCAATTGATGCAAACTTCTTATCACGTGCAACATTCAAGGGTGATATTGAATTTAGAGAAGTTTCATTTAATTACCCTGGTTCAGAGCTTGATGCTTTAACCAAGGTGTCTTTTAAAATAAAAGCTGGTGAGCATGTCGCGCTATTAGGCAGAATGGGTTCTGGAAAGTCGACGATCCATCGACTGATATTAGGGTTATATCAACCAACTGCTGGTGCTATTTTAATTGACGGTATTGATGCACGACAAATAGACCCCGCTGAATTACGCCGTTACGTAGGTTACGTACAGCAAGACACACAATTGTTTTACGGCACCATGCGCGACAATATTGCAATTGCAGCTCATCATGTATCTGCTAATGATATTTTAGAGGCAGCTCAAATTGGCGGTATTGACGAGTTTGTGAATACGCATCCTAAAGGTTTTGACATGCTCGTAGGAGAGCGTGGTGAAACTTTGTCTGGTGGGCAGCGTCAAGGTGTGGGCATAGCACGGGCGATGATTAATAAGCCCGCTGTTTTTCTTTTTGACGAACCTACTAGTGCGATGGATCACTCAGGTGAGGAGTTGATTAAAAAGCGCTTAATTCAGGCGACACAAGGCAAAACAGTCGTATTGATTTCACATCGGTCTACACTTTTTGATATGGCGCAAAGAATTATCGTGGTTGATAGCGGACGTATCGTTGCTGATGGCGATAAAGAGCAAATTATTGAGGCATTACGTTCAGGTAAGATAGGTAAAGCCTTATGAGTGAATGGTTATTTAAGTTTTTGGGTAAAGTTCAAGCGTTTTACAATAAGGGCGATTGGCTCAGTAAGCCAATTTATCACTTACTCGAAAGAATCGTACCCAATAAAACTAGTGAGGACATGCCTTGGAGTGAGGAAGCTGATTTGCTACTGCATGAACAAACACCAATGCGTGCAAAAAAATTACTGTATTGGATTGCCATAGTTTTGGTGGCCTTAATTATATGGGCATCTTTTGCCAAAGTAGATGAAGTGACACGTGGCGAGGGTAGAGTGATTCCATCCAGGCAACTACAAGTGATACAGTCGTTAGACGGTGGTATTGTCTCTGCTATTCTGGTGAAAGAGGGCGACACAGTTATTGCAGGAACCCCATTAGTTCGCATAGACGTAACGCGTGCCGAGTCATCGTTGCGTGAAAACCAATCTCAGTATTTGTCACTGTTGGCAAAACAATCAAGGCTAGAGGCGCTGGCAACCGGTAGCGCTTTTAATCCACCACCTGAAGTCAAGAAAAATGATCCGGATTTGTATAACCAGGAATATGCGCTGTATCAATCCAGTAAAGAAGAGCTTTCTTCTATGGTGAGCATTTCTCGTGACCAGATGGAGCAACGTGAAAAAGAGTTGGTTGAAGTTCAATTCAAAAAAGATCTGGCTGAAAAGACGTATGAGTCATCAGCAAAAGAGCTGGCTGCGAATAAGCCATTGTTAGCGAGTGGTGCAGTTTCTGAAATTGACATTCTGAAGTTAGAAAGAGAAGCAAATAAAGCGCGCGGTGAGATTGATCAAGCACGTGCGCAGATAAGTAGAATCCAAGCTTCAATTAGTGAAGCTAGGCGCAAAATAACTGAAGTGGATCAAACTTTTACAAGTAAAGTTCGAACCGAGCTAGCCGATACATCGGCTAAGGTTAGTGCGCTTACAGAGTCTAGTGTGGGTTTGAGTGATAGGGTGAAGCAGGCTCTATTAAAGTCGCCAGTGAATGGCAAAGTGAACCGCATATTTTTTAACACTGTTGGTGGCGTTATTCAAGCTGGTAAAGAGGTGATGGAGATTGTGCCAACCGATGACGCTTTAGTGATAGAAACTAAAATTGAAATTAGAGATATTGCTTTTTTACGACCACAACAGCCTGCTGTTATTAAACTGACTGCATACGATTACACCATCTACGGTACATTAGATGGCGTGCTAGAAAGCATTTCTGCTGACTCTACAGTCAATGATAAAGGCAATGCATATTACTTGGTGCGTGTCCGCACACTTAAATCCAGCTTAGGTAAAGGTTTGCCGATTATCCCTGGCATGGTGGCGCAAGTAGATATTTTAACGGGTAAGAAAACCATACTCTCATATTTATTGAAACCTGTGCTTAAGGCCAAAGCCACTGCATTTACTGAACGATGACTTACTAAGCTGATTAAACAACAATGCGCAATCTATTTATAACAACACAACAGCAATTGTTGAGCAGTTGGTTGGAAGCTTTTCCAAATGCAGAATTAACATCCAAAATTTCTGAGCCGAATATTCTTAATTTAGCCGAGATACAACAGGAAGTAATGTTTTGGCTTCATATGAACGTGGATAGACAGCAGTGGATGGCCAATGCGATTAAAGATATCAGGCAACATTATCCTTTAGCTAAAGTTGTGGTGTTGGCTAACGCGCCAAATCAAGCAGAAGCTTTTTATTCTTTAAGCTTAGGTGCACAAGGATATTGCCATGCATTTAGCCCTGCACACTTACTTAAAGAAGTAAAAACAGTGGTGATGCTTGGCGGTATTTGGATGGGTAATGATTTACTCAAACAATTGATTGAAATCACCACAAGTCTTGTGGGTAATGAGCCACAAGAAGTGTCAGATTTACTGAATAAGTTGACAAAGCGTGAGCAAGAAGTAGCGCTAGAAGCAGCTAAAGGCCTGAGTAACAAAGAAATCGCTAGGATTTTAAAGATTACAGACCGTACTGTTAAAGCACATTTGTCATCTGCATTTGAAACAGTAGGCGCTAAAGACAGACTGCAACTGGCACTCATGTTAAATAGTAATCATCGACGCCAATTTAATTAGCTGTAGTATTTCATATCATAAGCTTTTAGTTGCACAGGCTTTCTTATTTAAGCGTCTGAGTTTCTATCAAAACTCTTGCCTGAGGGTTATTTGATTAAACGCTAGGGCTTTTGATACCAGGCCCTGTCATTCCATCAATACCTATTTGTTTTAGTGATGCATATTCATCGTGAGTTTGCACCCCTTCAGCAATTGCCAGCACACCAATAGAGTGGGCAATCATACATAAACCTCTTAAAAGTGTCTTGTTGGCTTCATTAGTATCTATTCCACGAATGACTGATACATCAATTTTGATGTAGTCCAACCCAACATCATGCAACTCACCTAAACGCGAGATACGAGAGCCAACATGCTCTATGCCCACTTTACAGCCTAATGCTTTGAGTTGATTACAGAAATGACGGAACTCTACTAAATGATCAAATGCCCCTTGTTCTGGAATTTCAAAGTATAAGTGTTGCGCAAAACTTGAATTCTGTTTGATTAAGTTAATCGTAGTTTCAACAAAACTAAGATTACACATTGCGCTTGCAGAAATATTGAGGCCAATTGGCTCAGCACCTTTAGATAGTAAATCCAAAGCTGTTTCTAATACGAGCTCATCAACACGGCTAATCAAGTTAAGTTGATTTGCCCAAGTAATAAATTCACCTGCACAAAACCATTTTCCATCTGGAACCAGCTGCAGCCTGACTGGACTCTCATTATGAATCAACACTCCAGAGTGATTGATAACTGGATAAAGTTCAAGCTTGATTCTTTTATGATCTAGTGCAGAAGTGAGTAAACGCTGCCATTCATTTTGATCATTATTTTGATGTTTTTCGACATCACTTTGGTTGATCACATGCAGGATATTGCTATTATTTGTGCTTATTTCATCAAGGATACTATCTACTAAGCCAATTAATTTGCCAGCTGTATCTGATTTTGTAACTTGAATAGCCGCAGTGATGAAATTGCCATTCAGTAATTTATCCCTTGACTCTGTACTCTTTGCAAGCGTATTTTGTATTTGACTTCCAAGTGTAAAACAGTCAATTGGTTGATTTGAGAAAATGGCAAAATCTGTGCCATTGAGTCTGCCAGCAAAAAGGGTAGGTTGGTTTTTACATTCATTTTCCAAGGCATCACCAATTCTTCTAAGCAGGTCATTGGTTGCTAAATAGCCTAGACTTTGATCAATTATTGCTAGATTGGACAGCCTTGAAACGATTAAAACACCTTCGCTGAAATATTCTTCATGACTAATACTCGCATCAACTTTACTCTCAAAGTAGTCATGCTTGATGAGTCCGGTAATATGATCAAAATTATTCAGTAAACGCAGATCTTCCAATCGCGTTGATTCTTCACTAACGGTTTTTTTAATGCGATTTGAAAGGCTATTCATAGCATCTGCAACAGCTTTAAACTCTTCTGTTTTAGGTGCATTGATAGTAATAAACCGATGATCACCAATCGCTTTTGCTTGGTCTACAACGTCTTTGAGAGGGCTGAGTATTTTTCGTAGAATTTGACTACCGGCATAGCAACTGAGTAAACCAATCAATAATACCCATAATGCAATGAGCAAAGTCTCATCCCAAAGTTTATCGTAAGCAAATTTTGAGTCACTTTCTAATTTTAATGACCCATATTGTAACCAGCCATTTTGAATGTTTGCGACACCAGCCTGCACTTTGATTGGAATGAGTTTAACAAACCATTTAGGCGCTTTTGTTGAGTTGTTAGCATTGACACGTTCACTGATCAATTTACCATTCGGGTCAAATAAGCCGATGTATTCATAGTGACCAGAATCAAATTGTGCAGATAGCAGTAAATCTATAACGACAGGGTCTTTTTTCATCTGCGACATTGATAGTGCGAGTGAGGTCACATTATCAATATTCTTCATTTGTAATTGCTGCTCAAGAATGTTTTTACTTGATAACGTACTCAAAATAAAACCACCGCCGCACGCTAAAATAAGTGTAAAAACAATCGCTAACCAGAGTTGTTTATTTAGTGACATATTATTCCTTGCTTTCAATTATTCAATTCCATCTGCTTGTATACGAGACAAAACATCACGCCACCTTGATAAGTGTGACTTTGCTTCGCCTTTGGGGTTATTGCTTGCACCTATCCATAACGCATTGCTGTTAAAACTAAAAATAGGCGTCAGATCATTTCTTTTGGATGAAGGCATTATTTCAGGTACTAAATTATCCAGGATGAGTGGTTCAGATTGTGGCGTTGCGTAATAGCTGAGTACCATGTGAGCTTTTACAGACTTGTTATCAGGCCCCATAATTTCTGCTCTAACATAAGTTAATCTAAGTTTATCATTAGGGATATTTAATGCTTTTAGAAAAATATACTTAGCAATACTGAAGTCTTCACAATCACCTGCTTGCATGCCAATGGTTTCTAAAGGCGTAGCCCAGTAATCAGCTTGTCCCCACAGGTCAATATCATCGGTAAATTTGATTTTCTGATTAAAAAAATCATTTATCTGTTTAAGTTTTTCTGTTTCAGGCGCTGATTTTAAGTTAATAACTAACTGGTTGAGTTCTAAAATATTCCGATACGCTACTTCACCGTATCTGAGTTTGGCAAGTTGACTTAATTTATTGAAGTCATAACCCGCGGCATAAATGCCTGTAAAGCAAGGGAATATCAAAATGATCAATGAAATCAAGGTGACAGTTTGCTTTAACACAACAAGTTTTATTTTAAAAATTGAAATAACTCGTGTCCCATAGTTTTTCACTACTATAGCTATGAAAAATATAAATGGTTAATTATTAACGTTGAAAATTTAAATCATTATCATTTTTAAAAAAAGCTGCATATAACAATAAGTATGCTTTTTTTGTCACATTTCCAAGAACTTACCAAGCATTAGCATCAAAGACGCTATTGCCCATCGGTACAATATGTTTATTGTAAAATAAGGCATTTAATGCAACTGTAGAAAAAGGTTTAACGCAACATTCAATATTTTAAGTTAGGACACGAAAATGGCATTAATCGGCAGAGTGGTAGCAATGACGGGTGTAGCATATCTGTTAACAGATAATGGCACAAAACGCGAGCTACATCTAGGTGACCAAATTCAGACTGGCGATACTATCGAGACGCCTCGTGGCGTAGACGTAGATTTAGAACTAGTCACAGGGCGAGTTGTTCATATTGCTGCCGAGCAGTTGGTTGCCTTTACTGACGAGCTTACTGGTACCCTCGTTCCTAACGTGTTAGATAGCACAGTAAATCAAGCCACTATTGATACTGTCATCAAAGCAATCGAGGAAGGTAAAGATATTAATACTGTCCTTGAGGAAACCGCTGCTGGTTCTAATGGACTGTTTGACAGCTATGGCTTTGGCTTTGTTGGTTTGTTAAGAATTAACGATGTCCTAAATCTTTTCCGTTTTCAATTTGAATACAACACAGTTGATGTTAATAATCGTTCTAATGAT
>JBKJRF010000118.1:0-8143 GCA_046594825.1 Methylotenera sp. | reverse complement strand
GGCACATTAACCGAAAATGGCATGAAACTTTTGAACCACGGCTTGAGCTTAGATGGTGAAAAACTCAAACCCGCCAAAGTAAGCTGGCAGAATGAAGACCAACTGAGATTCGCACTACGCGAAGGCAAAAAACGCCAAATTCGCCGTATGTGTGAAATGGTGGGTTTGCATGTTGTAGGCCTAAAGCGCGTTAGAATCGGCAGTATAAATTTAGGTAAGTTACCGGTTGGGCAATGGCGTTATTTAAGGCCTGAAGAAAAGTTTTAAGCTTACATTTCTATGACCAAATTAAGCATTGCAAGTAATGAACTCTTGCAATGCCAATTCTTATAAATTTAAATAACTAGCCAAACAACATAACCCATAAAACCGTGTAAATTTATGTAACGCAGTCTTGTAAATAGTCATATGTTGCTCTAATCTGATGAAGTAAAATGTAAACTTGCCTTGGAATTAAATACTTTTGAAATGTGAGGACAATATGGGTTTATTTGATAGCGTTGCTGGTGCAGTAATGGGTAAATTAGGTGGTGAGCAAAGTGGTATGGTGCAAGTTGTGATGGACATGTTTAATCAGCACGGCGGCTTAAGCGGCTTGATTGAAAAGTTTAAAGAGGGCGGCCTAGGCGAACAAGCAGCCTCATGGGTAGGTAAAGGTGAAAACTTGCCAATATCAGCTGATCAAATTTCCAGCGTATTGGGAAGCGGAGCGATTGCAGAAATGGCGGCTAAATTTGGCTTGACGCCTGAAGTATTAAGTAACCAAATTGCACAGCATTTGCCTGGTATGGTCGATAAAATGACCCCGGATGGCGAAGTAAGTACCGATTCTAGTAATTTACTAAGCTCGGTATTAGGTATGTTTAAATAACATCAGTAATATAAGCAATTATTAAAAATTAAGTGAAAAGGGCGCTACTCGCCTTTTTTTTGACGTAAGGCTAATGACAGCCATGTCTAATAACAAGGTCAAGTCTGCTAAAATAAGCATATGGATATCATCATATTACTCAAAGCATTTATTCTTGGTTTAGTGGAGGGCGCAACAGAATTTTTACCTATCAGCAGCACAGGTCATTTAATTATTGCGGGCGATTTATTAAATTTTAACGATGATAAGGGTAAGATTTTTGAAATCGTAATCCAATTAGGCGCAATCTTAGCCGTGTGCTTTGAATTTCGAAAGCGCTTGATGGACACATTAACCCACATAACAACGCAAAGTTCATCGCAAAAGTTTGTACTCAATCTATTCATCGCCTTTTTACCTGCAGCGATACTAGGCTTAACGTTTCATCACCAAATTAAACAATATTTATTCTCACCTGTTACCGTAGCTATTGCTTTAATTGTAGGTGGATTTGTCATTTTACTCATCGAAAATACTGCCAAAAAACCGGTTACTTTTGATATCGAAGCACTCACCTCTACACAAGCATTAAAGATTGGTTTAGCTCAATCGCTATCACTTATTCCAGGGGTTTCACGTGCTGGCGCTACCATATTAGGTGGTATGGTGTTTGGACTTGGCCGCCAAACAGCTACTGAGTTCTCGTTCTTTTTAGCTATACCAATAATGTTTGCCGCAACAGCGTATGATTTATTAGAAAGCTGGCAACTGTTGTCTAAAGATGATTTACTCATGTTTATTGTTGGTTTTATTACAGCATTTGCTTCGGCTTTATTGGTCATAAAAATACTATTGCGCTTTGTTGCCACACACGACTTTAAAGTTTTTGCTTGGTATCGTATTATTTTTGGCGCCATTGTGTTGTTTTACTTTTGGCATCTGTCTTAAATTAGCATCCAATTGGGGCCTCACTATGAACCGCTACGATGACTTGGTAACCACCTTAAATCAATTTGCAGCGCCAGTCGTAGCCGAGCCACTCGCTTTTGGTGAAGCAATGGATCTACTAGATAATAAGGCCTACACTCTTACCGCCACTCTTGCTGTTTTGCCTTTTTTACAACCGATACCTTTAGGTTTTTTTGCCCTTATTGGTAGCGCTGCCTTTATTGCACTGGGTTTGCAGTTGTTTAGGGGCGAACAAGTGTTAGTGCTACCTCAAAAAATCCGCGCAGTCACATTAAGTTTGCGTATGCGTTGTGGTTTAGTCAGCACCTGCCTAAAAATCATCGGGTTTTTTCGTAAATTTACTAGGCAACGTTTGAGTTTTTTAGTTGAAGGTAAGTTAGGTCAACAAATTGGCGGTTTCATTTTTATGGCAGTCGGCGTACTGGTGGCCATTCCATTAGGTGGTGTTGTACCGTTCAAAAATCTATTTCCTAGTTTAGCCGTTTTGTTTTATTGCACGGGTGAGATTGAGAGTGATGGCTTAATGGCAGTTTTTGCACTGATCTGTTTAGTACTAACGGTAATTTTTTATGGTTTGCTCATTTACATAGTGTGGAAATTTGGTGCAGCTGCCATCAGCCACTTTTTTTGGAAATAATCGGCGTATATTATCTAGCTTGCGTTATAAAGGTTAAAGCTTATTCTTAATGTTGCGCGCTGAATAATGTTAAAATTTTTGTAAATCTTGCACTGAGAGTCATCATGAAAAAAATCCTTAAATATTCTGCATTTGGTCTGGGTGGCTTAATTGGCGTAGTGTTGATTATTGTTGCGATTGTAGCGGCCACTTTTAACCCTAACGATTACAAACAAGAGATTATCGACCTAGTACAAGCGAAAAAAAATCGTACACTCAAACTTGATGGCGATATCAAACTCGCTTTTTGGCCAAAAATTGGTGCTAATTTGGGGAAAGTTTCGCTTTCAGAACACAAAGGTAGCGCTGAATTTGCAGCAGTAGACAGTGTAAAAGTATCACTCGCTTTGCTACCTTTACTCAAAAAAGAATTGATAGTGGACACAGTGTATGTTGATGGCGTGCGTGCCAATATCGTGAAATATAAAGACGGCACTACTAACTTTGATGATTTACTTAGTAAAGAAGAATCTAAAACCATCAAATTTGATATTGATGGCATTAACGTGACAAATTCTGCTGCGAGCTATTCTGACGAAAGTACTGGTGCTAAATATAACATCACCAAATTAAACCTAAAGTCTGGCCATTTTGCTTTAGCTGAACCAGTGGATTTAGAAACTGATTTTTCTATTACAGCAAATCAACCGTCGATTGCCGCTAACGCGAAATTAAAAGGTAATTTTCTTGTGGATCCAGACACCAAACACTTTGCTGCTAAAGGTTTAGATGCCTCGATTAAAGGCGAGTTACTTGGAGGTAAAGAGGTCAACATTACGGCCAGCGGTGACATTGATGCAAAACCAGAAACCAAAGAATTTTTGATTAACCGCTTAAAAATAGCAGCGAATGGTCAATTTAGTGGGGCAAAACTCACCCTCAATTTAAGTGCTCCTGAACTAAAAGCGCTAAAAGATGAAGTCACGAGCAAAGAAACCACTGTAAGTTTAATTCAAGAAAAAGGCAGTGATACTTTCAAAGCTAACTTGGTATTAGCCGACATTAAAGGCTCGCCAAAAGCATTACAAAGTAGTGGTGTTACTGGCGATATTTCTGGGGTGCAGGGTAAACGTACTATCAACGGTAAATTCTCTTCACCATTTAGCGGTAATCTTGAAAACTCGATTTTCGACCTACCAAAACTTGTGGGCAACTTAGATATTAAGGATCCTGCGCTACCTAACGGCGGCGTTAAAGGTAGCTTTAGCTTGAGTTTGCATACTGATACTAAACAAGAATTAGTAGATAGTAAGTTTGATTTAAGCGTTGATAGTACAAAACTTAATGGCGATGTTGCTGTAGCAAGTTTCAAAAAGCCCAATATCAAGTTTAACTTGATTGCTGACACTTTAGATTTAAACAAATTACTCGGCACAAGCAACCAACCTGCGAATAAAGCACCCGCCAACCAAAAACCAACAGATCTATCTTTCTTAAAAAACTTATTGCTTGATGGAAAAATTAAAATTGCTAATTTAATCTATCAAAAATACCGTTTATCTGGCTTAAACCTTGGCATTAAAGCTGATGGCGAAAAGCTAGCGTTAACTGGTCTCAATGTAAAACTTGATGACAGCCAAATCAAAGGGAACTTAGCGATTAGCCAATTCGCCAAACCGCTATATACGTTTGATATTGATATTGATAAATTAGATGTGGATAGATACGTCACCTCTAACACTAGCGCCACACCGACAGCGAGCAAAGCCAACGACAAACCGTTAGATTTAAGCGCACTCAAAGCGCTGAATGCAGATGGTTCTTTGCGTATTGGCAGTTTGAAGTATGGCAAAACCAAAGCTTCCAATATTCGCATCGATTTGAAAGCAGATGGTCAGAAACTAAGTTTAAATCCTCTCGCTGCCAAAGTGGATGATAGTCAAATTAACGCTAATATAGGCATTGCCAACTTTAACGACCCAATTTATAGCTTTAATGTAAATATTGATAAATTAGATGCTGACAAATACATCACAAAAAATAACCAACCTACAGCTAAAACTACAGGTGATACTCCTATTGATTTGAGCGCGCTAAAAAAGTTAAACGCTTCGGGCGAGGCGAAAATCGGCTGGCTTAAAATTGCTAACGTTAAAACTGAGAACGTCAATATCGGTTTAAAAGCGGCAGAAGGTATAGCGACTGTTTCACCTTTCGCCGCCAATTTATATCAAGGCAGCATGAGCGGTGTGCTGAAAGTGGATGCTCGCGCGATCCCGATGATAAACTTTAAACAAGATATGAAAGGCATATCTATTGGGCCATTACTAGTTGATGCCATTAACAACGATATGTTAAGCGGTAAAGGTACACTCAATGTAGATATCACTACTACTGGAAATAGTGTTGGTGCACTGAAAAAAGCATTGGCTGGGAACGCCGCAGTCAACCTAGCAGATGGTGCTATTAAAGGTGTAGATATTGCCGGAACCTTACGTGACGTAAAATCTAAGGTGAATATTTTTAAAGACAAAAGTAGTATTGGCGCTGATCAAAGCAAAAAAACTGACTTTAGCGAACTCACTGCTTCATTTACCATTAAAAATGGTGTGGCTCACAACGATGATCTAGCGATGAAAGCACCTATTTTACGTTTGGCTAAAGGAGATAGTCGCGGTGATATTGATATTGGCAATGAAACGATCAATTATCTAGCTAAGCCTAGCGTGGTTAAATCTCTCAAAGGTCAAGGTGGAGCTGACCTAGATGCTCTAGCCGGTTTTTCAATTCCTGTAAAAATTACTGGTACGTTTTCTAGCCCTAAATACGGCATGGACTTTGCTGCGATAGGCGTAGCAATGGCCAAATCTAATTTGTTGGATAAAGTAGGTGGCGAAAAAGGTGCTGCAGTTAAAGATTTAATTGGCGGCGGCGATAAAGTAGATGCTCTTAAAGGTTTGTTAGGTAAGAAAAAAACTACAGATACAGCCGCTCCTGCAAATACAACACCTAGTACTACTGAGGCTGCGCCTGCTGAGAAACCTAAATCTGCTGAAGATCAGGCAAAAGAAGCGGCTGCGAAAAAACTAAAAAAATTACTTAATTTTTAAATTTCATAATTTATACCGCTTAATTAAAAATGTCTGAGTTTGCAAACCGTCTAATTGCATGGCAAAAAGTGCATGGCCGCCATGATTTACCTTGGCAAAATACCACTGATCCCTACGCTATTTGGGTTTCAGAGATTATGTTGCAGCAAACGCAAGTGACGGCGGTGATTGGCTATTACAGCAAATTCATGCAGCGATTTCCTAATATCGCGATACTCGCCGCAGCCTCGCAAGATGAAGTGCTGCAATACTGGAGCGGTTTAGGCTATTACTCACGTGCGCGTAACTTGCACAATGCTGCACAAACCATTATGGATGAGCATGATGGTGAGTTCCCGCAAGACTTCAACACCATTCAAACACTTTCTGGGATTGGCCGCTCTACCGCCGCTGCTATTGCTTCATTTGCATTTAATCAGATACAAACCATACTTGATGGCAACGTAAAACGCGTGCTTGCCAGACATTTTTTAATTGAAGGTTGGCCCAGCACCCCAAAAATTGAAAAACAATTATGGACGTTGGCTGAAGCGTTATTGCCCAAGCAAAGCATGGTAGCTTACACACAAGGCCTGATGGACTTAGGCGCAACACTGTGTACCAGAAGCAAACCAAAATGCAGCGTATGCCCACTCAATGATACCTGTCAGGCATATGCACAAGACCGAGTAAGTGAATTGCCAACGCCAAAACCACGTAAAACGATTCCTGAAAAATACACCACTATGTTGATATTGCGGCGGGGCGATGAAATCATGCTAGAAAAACGTCCTGCTATAGGAATTTGGGGTGGTTTATGGAGCTTTCCAGAAGTTGAAACCGATTATAATACTGAGGCGGTTGTGCTCAGCCGTTTTGCTATTAACGCAGAGGCTGATGAGCCCCTAGCGACATTAAGTCATGCATTTACACACTTTAAGCTACATATTCAACCTCAACCGCTACACGTGGTAAAGCAAAATTCTAAGGTTTGTGAAGCAGGCCAAATATGGCTCACTATTGAAGATGCTATTGGTGCGGCGATTCCCACGCCTGTACGTAAAATTTTACAATCCCTACAAAATAAACAATATAGCTTGGTTTAAAGCCGATTTAGATCATTAGCCCGAGTGTACTGGCTATCAGCTTATACTTCGTGAAGTATGGTTCCTTTCTAGCTGCTTTCGTTTACTGATCACTTGAAATTTATAGCCCTAAAGGGTCATTGATAGTTGCAGCGTAAGCGATACAATGATTTTCATCGTAGCATTCCGATTGCGATATTAAATTTAAAATAAATATTCAAAGCGAAACTACAATCAATGAAACCCCATCTTAACCTATCGTATATTAAGCCATTAGTAATACTGGCTGGGTTAATGGTATGCGCTAGCAGCATGGCAAATGACATTGAGGCCACAACTAATACACAACAGAATACCGAAAACTCAGTAGCATCATCAACAACTTCTATCAGCTCACAAGAAGTAAAAAAAGCCCTTAAGAACCCAAACTCTATGTTGGTAGAGATGGCTTTCAAGTTTAAAAACAGTGAAGGCTCTATGCACGATTATGCTGAAGTAGCAGCAAATTACTGTCATGCAGCAAGGTCTGGTGATGCGGATGCACAATATGCACTCGGCTGGATGTATGCTAATGGCAAGGGTGTTACAGCAGACGAAAGTATTGCTGCGCAGCTATTTTCAATGGCAGCAGAACAAAAACATGCACGCGCGATAGAATCGCTAGCTACAATCTCCAACACTGCACCACAATCTAAACTACCTTCCTGCTTATTTCCTGACCCGCCGGCCAAAATAACTATCACAACTAACGAAGCAGTTAATCAAAAAACAATATCAGATGAAACAGCCGCATTGTTCTACTCACAAAGCCGCATTTTAAAGCTAGTTGATAAACTTGCGCCACGCTATTTGATAGATACCAATCTAGCGATGGCATTCATTGCTGTGGAATCAGGATTCGATACACAAGCAACTTCACCGAAAAATGCACAAGGCCTGATGCAACTCATCCCTGAAACGGCAGAGCGGTTTGGTGTAAAAAATGTTTATAAAGCTGAAGATAATATCAAAGGCGGGCTAGCGTATCTACAATGGTTACTTGCTTACTTCAAAGGTGATGTTGAACTAGTAGCTGCAGCTTATAACTCAGGTGAGCGTGCTGTAGATAAATATAAGGGCATTCCGCCATATGCACAAACACAGATGTATGTGAAGAAAATCACTAGTCTCTATAATAAATCTTCACATCCATATCGTGATGATTTGGTAAAGGCTTCACCGATTTTTGGCGCAGGTAAAAAACGATCTATTTAATTAATTTTCTAGTTAATTAAGCAAACAGTTAAATAAAAAGCGGCTTAAGCCGCCTTTTATTTAACTGTTTGCTTAGTTTTGAGTCTTTAACTACTGCTGATCATTTATTTTTGATCCCATGAATCTTCCCACATACAATGTTTGATTTTATGGCGGTTTGCAATCAACTCATCAATCGTAGGTTCATCGTTCAAAGCACGTTTAATGGCTAGTTTAGTCGCATCATAGTTATTTTTATACATGTCGGCTTTGTCTAGGTTAGCATCTTTGGCTGCACCTG
>JBKJRF010000159.1:0-14821 GCA_046594825.1 Methylotenera sp. | reverse complement strand
CCATTAAAATCGGCACGATTACCATTCGGTACTAAAATAGTCGATGAATTCTTGATTTTTTTCTGATCGGGTAAGTTATTCACATCACGCAATAGCCCGATTTTTATGCCGAACTTAGTCGCAATTTTATCCATACGTTCGCCACGTTTAGCGAAGTAAGTTTGCCAGCTAACTAATGGCTTATTGTAGCTTGCTAAATTGTCCCTAAAAGTTTGTGCAGATGTAATCGGTAATAACAATTCATGCTTACCGCCGCTACTAGTAATGACAGGGCGGTTGTAACTTGGGTTGAGTGCGAGAAATTCATCATCGCTAATTTCGGCAAGTTTTGCTGCCAAATGAGCATCAATTTGTGGTGGCGCAGATACTTTGGCAAAATAAGCAGTATTTGCAATGGTTTGAATTTTAAGACCATAATCCCCAGGATTAGTCATTAGGTTTTTAATGGCTTGCAGTTTAGGTACATAGTTCTTAGTTTCGGGCGGTAAGTTTAAGCTTTCGTAATCAGTAGCTAAGCCTAATTTACGATTACGTTCAATAGCCCGCCCAACTGTGCCTTCGCCAGCGTTGTAGGCTGCCAAAGCTAGATCCCACGCACCGAACATGGCATGTAATTTTTGTAGATAGGTGAGTGCGGCATCTGTAGCAACCGTCACATTACGTCTATTGTCTACCCACCAGTTTTGTTTAAGCCCAAAGTTCTTACCTGTAGATGGAATAAACTGCCAGATGCCAGAAGCCCTGCCACTCGAATACGCTTGAGGGTTGTAAGCACTTTCTATCATTGGCAGTAGTGCAATTTCAGTCGGCATGCCACGTTTTTCTACTTCTTCCACAATATGAAATAAGTATTTTTGGCTGCGTTCTACCATGCGTCTTACGTAATCAGGTCGTGAGCTATACCAAGCTTCATGGTTAGCTACCAGCGGTGAAGTTGAGTCGGGCATTGCATATCCATCTTTAATGCGTTGCCATAGGTCATCATTATTGATGGTAATGATATTATTTTGTTGATCACTCACACTATCAGAACTGTTGTCGTGGAGCTGACCATCTAGAGAGTCACCTAATCTGCTTCTGCTTAAGTTTGCACCTGCTTTTCCTCCATTCAATGTATCGCTGCTTGGATTTTTTGCAGTTGAATCTTTAGTACCTAAATCTTTAGGCGCAGGCTTAAAAGTGTCATCAGCAAAAATGGTGATTTCTTCGCCAACCACATTAGATTCAGCATGAGATATGCTGTAATTGATTGCTGCAATTGCAATCAATCCAGCCTTTAGTAAATTTTTAATCACGTGTATAAATGTCTGTGGAATGATGTGATGAATGTTCTTGGTGTATGACGAACGCACAAAAGAGTTGCTGAAAAATATAAGCGCTCAAAGTCATAATATTGAAACATAGTACCGAAAAAAAACGTTATAAGTCAAGTAAATATTACTTTATAAACAAGCGCTATATTGATGATTAGTAATGATTTCTTAGCTCTCTGATTGTAGTAAAAACTTCTAAAGATGTAGCGTTTAGTCGTTGAATTGATGCATGAATTGCATTTGTATGACAGCGTAAAAAAGGGTTGGTTGCAAGCTCTAAAGCAATAGTAGAAGGCAAGCTAGGTTGTTGTCGATTTCGTAAAGCCAGTGTCGTTTCATAGCGCTTAATAAGAGCCTGGTTATCAGGTTCTAAAGTCAACGCAAAGTTAATATTGTGCATTGTATATTCATGTGTGCAATACACTTTGCTGAACTGAGGTAATACCGCTAGTTTTTGTAATGAATTAAACATCTGTGCGGGAGTGCCTTCAAATAATCGCCCACAACCTGCACCAAATAATGTATCACCACAGAAAAGTATATTCTGTGCATTATATTCAGCGTAGTAGGCAATATGGCCTAGTGTATGGCCAGGTAAATCGATTACTTTAAATTTGATATTGAAAGCAGCAATATCAACCAGCTCAGGCTCAGCTACAGCGATATGTTTAAAATCGTATCGTTCTAATCTCGGTGCATATACTTTTACATCAGGATATTTTTCAATCAGTTTTGTAACGCCGCCTATGTGGTCGTGATGGTGATGCGTAATTAATATACTATGTAGGCGTAAACTTAAACGTGTAAGAGTTTCCAGTACAGGTGTCGCATCTCCAGGGTCCACAATAATCGCCTCATTGCCATTGTGAAGCAGCCAGATATAATTATCTTTAAATGCAGGAATGGGTATAATTTGAAGATTATGTTGCATATCACCTATCATTTGGGTAGCCGCTTAAAATGTCAATAGAAGTTAATACTTATATGATGAGCTTGCAAGATGCATGGGAAGTGCAACAAAGTTGGTTTAATTCAACTGCGGGTGAGTATCTCCTGCAAAGCGAACAAACTTTATATGACCAAGCAGTGTTTGATTTGTTTGGCTTTAATGCCTTACAAATGGGCGGGTTGCAGATGGACCTACTGCGCAATTCACGCATTCCGAATTGTTATAAAGCTGCTGATTTTTTTGATGCCAATTCTGAAGATGGTACATTAATCAATTATTTACGTTGTTATGATGATTTTTTACCATTTGGTGAGATGAGTTTAGACCTTTTATTGCTACCGCATCGCTTAGAGTTTAGTGAACGCCCACATCAAACTTTACGTGAAGCTGCCAGAGTAATCATGCCAGAAGGCCATTTGTTGATTTCTGGATTTAATCCCCTTAGTGCTTGGGGGGCAACATCAAAACTTAAAAAAACACTTTCTAACCAGGGTAGATATCCATGGAATGGCAATTTCATTGGGCTTACTAGGATGAAAGATTGGCTCGCGTTATTAGGTTTCGAGGTTTTGTCTATAGAAATGTGTTGCCATGTACCGCCTTTTGAACAGATCACTTGGCAAAAACGTTTTGCCTTTATGGATAAGGCAAGCCAGCACTTTTGTACTGCGTTAGGTGGTATATATTTCATTGTAGCTAAAAAACGTGTAGTAGGTATGATGCCTATTAAGCCCAATTGGAAAAAATTACCTTTAAAGCCATCATTGATTGTTAGTAAACCGCGTCGATCCAGTCCTTCTCAATCTAGTTCTTTAAAATCTATTTCTTCAAAGTCTAGGTCTTCGTAATTCAAATTTAGATAATTTTAATTAGTAAAAAATTTACACAACATCGCATAATATAATTATTGAAAATGTTGTTCAGCACAAACAGGTAATTGTATTAACTAAAAATTCACTTAATTTTCTTAAATTTAAATATTTTTAGTGCTAAATTTAAAGCCTAAAAATGAAAACTATGAATACACTTTCAGGAATTCAATATCTTCGTGCTATAGCAGCCATCATGGTGGTTTTCCATCATGCTTCTTTAATGGTCTTTGGTTCGAACGATGGGATGCAGTTTGGCACTGCAGGTGTCGATATCTTTTTTATAATAAGTGGTTTTATTATGGCGTACTCAACAAAAGGATTTGTTGCAGGTAATGACCAACTACAGCAAGCGTTACACTTTATCCGCAGACGAGTTATTCGCGTAGTGCCTTTATACTGGATTGCTTTGTTGTGGACAACCAAAGCAATGTTCTTTAACAACGAGGTTGATTTAAACCTACTCTCTGATTTTTTATTCTTCCCGCGATTTTATTTTCATAGTCATGGTGCGATTTGGCCAGAGTTGGTCGTAGGGTGGACATTAAACTATGAAATGTTTTTCTATTTAATATTCGGAGTCTCAATGCTATTCGGTGTTTGGCGTTATAGAGTGTTCAGCATTGTGTTTTTAATATTGATACTTCTGGGCTTGCTAACAAAACCAGCTTCAGCAGCGCTTATATTTTATACCTCATCTATATTGTTGGAGTTCATGTTGGGCGTAGGGGTTTACTTTTTATCTTTAAAAAAGGCACCCAACCAAAATGTAGTTATCATTGCACTCTTACTTGCGATTTTTATACTAGTCCTTGATAACGGTTCAATACCTCGTGCAGTGGCAGATGGCTTTCCGGCAGCTGTAATCGTTTACTCAACTTTGATTCTATTCAATAAGACAAACTTCAGCCTATTGAATACATTGGGTGATGCTTCCTATTCAATTTACTTATTTCATCTGGGTGTTTTTAGTTTAGTTGGACACATGCTACGAACTTTGGAGTGGGATATTCAGGTACTACCAACGGTGGTTACTTTATTTTTACTTGTAGGATTGGGGGTATTAACAGGCCTGATTTTGAATAAGGTATTAGAAAAACCATTACTAAGATATTTACGAGATAAATTTGAAAAAAAAGACTTAATTCTAAAGACTCAATAATATTAGACAATTTTATATATTCAGAACTTGTAACGCATTAAAGTATTTCTTCAAATAGATAAACGTATGATTAGTTTCATATCGATGATATAAAAAAATATGACTAAAAAAACAGAAGTTGAAATTTACGCAGATGGCGCTTGTAAAGGTAATCCAGGGCCTGGCGGCTGGGGCGCTTGGATTAGCCATGAAGGTCGCGAAAAAGAGTTATTTGGCGGTGAACAGGTAACTACTAATAATCGTATGGAACTCACTGCGGTCATTCGTGCATTAGAGGCTTTAAAGCGACCATGTCATGCTAAAATATTTACAGATTCAGTGTATGTACAAAAAGGTATGACTGAATGGATTATTGGCTGGAAAGCACGTAATTGGCGTACTGCTGATAAAAAACCTGTTAAGAATGATGATTTGTGGCGTGTTTTAGATGTTCTAGCACAACAACATACGGTACAGTGGGTTTGGGTTAAGGGCCATGCAGGTAATGTGGGTAATGAGCGTGCAGATATGCTTGCTAATAAGGGTGTAGATAACGTGTTGAGTCATTCATTATCTTAGATTTTAATACTTCTTTACGATAAAACTTTTTAAAAAAGCCAAAATTTAGGTAATATAAATCATGAGACAAATCTTTCTAGATACTGAAACCACGGGCTTGTATCATGCACAAGGGCATCGTGTGATTGAAGTTGCTGCAGTTGAAGTAGTGAATCGTCGGTTGACTAAGCATCACTTTCATTATTATTTAAATCCTGACCGAGAAATTGATCAAGGTGCGCAAGAAATACATGGTATTTCACTTGAGTTTTTGCAAGATAAACCGCGTTTTGCTGATATTGCAGCAGAGTTGATCGCATTTATTGCCGACGCTGAACTTATTATGCATAACGCGCCATTTGATGTAGGTTTTTTAAATGCGGAATTGGGGCTGCTAGGACAAAAACCAGTAGAGTCTGTTACTGCAAAAATTACTGACACGCTAAAAATGGCTAAAGAAATGCGTCCTGGTCAGCGCAACAACTTAGATGCTCTTTGCCGACATTTTGGTGTGAACAATTCTAAACGTACTTTGCATGGTGCTTTATTGGATGCGGAATTGCTCGCTGATGTCTACATGGCGATGACACGCGGCCAAGATAGCTTGATGATGGAGTTAGATACGCCACAAAGCATAAATAATGAAAATGTGCATTTGCGTATGAAGCCTGTGAGAATTTTACTTGCTAACCAAGTAGAAACTGCTGGACATGATACTTACTTAGCATCACTTGCAAAGTCAGGTGATTGTTTATGGAATATGCTAGAAAATCCTACTAAAGAATCCCATTAAAGAACAATAAGAAAGTTAACATATGAATCAAACAATTATAGTAACTGGCGGTGCTGGATTTATTGGTGCTAATTTTGTATTGGCATGGGTTAAGCAAGATTTGGGTAAGGTTGTTAACCTTGATAAATTAACCTATGCGGGAAACTTAGAAAACTTAAGTGAAATTCAACATAGTGCTAACCATGTTTTTGTACATGGTGATATTGGCGATCAGACCTTACTTGCTGAGCTTTTAGTAGAACATAAACCATGTGCAGTGATAAATTTTGCTGCAGAAAGCCATGTGGATAGGTCTATTCATGGCCCTGAGGATTTTATTCAAACTAATGTAGTAGGCACATTTAATTTATTAGAAGCTGTACGTGCTTACTGGGGCAATCTTGATACAGAAAATCGTCAAAACTTTCGATTCTTGCATGTTTCAACAGATGAAGTATATGGTTCACTAAGCAAGGGCGATGCGGCTTTTACTGAAAAACATGCTTATGCGCCGAATAGTCCATATTCTGCGTCTAAAGCAGCTTCAGATCATTTAGTTCGTGCGTATCACCACACTTATGGTTTGCCTACGCTCACAACTAATTGTTCTAATAATTATGGGCCGCATCACTTTCCTGAGAAATTAATCCCGCTTGTTATTCATAATGCACTTGCTGGTAAGTCGCTACCAATATACGGCAATGGACAGCAAATTCGTGATTGGTTGTATGTAGAAGATCATTGCGCGGCCATTAGGCGTGTGCTGGCCGCTGGTAAAGTTGGTGAAGTATACAATGTAGGCGGCTGGAATGAAAAACCTAATATTGACGTAGTGAAAACGCTATGTCGTATGCTTGATATCAAAAAACCACGTAGTGATGGCGAATCTTATATTAACCAAATAACTTATGTTGAAGATCGGCCAGGTCATGATCAGCGTTATGCAATAGATGCCACTAAAATTGCCAATGAGCTAGGCTGGAAACCAGAGGAAACGTTTGAGTCTGGGATTGAAAAAACCGTCAATTGGTATTTAGCTAATCAAGACTGGGTGAATAATGTTACCAGTGGAGAATACCGTAACTGGGTGCAAACACATTATATAGAACGTGGAGAAGAGCTCGCATGAAAGGCATAATTTTAGCAGGTGGCTCAGGTACAAGGTTGTATCCAGCAACACAGGTTGTTTCTAAACAACTATTACCAGTGTACGACAAACCAATGATTTACTATCCGCTTACAACATTGATGTTAGCGGGGATTCGTGATGTATTGGTGATTTCTACTCCAGAAGATACCCCACGTTTTAGTCAATTATTAGGTGACGGAAGTCAATGGGGAATTTCAATTCAATATGCAGTACAGCCTTCACCGGATGGACTCGCACAGGCATTCATTATAGGTAAAGACTTTATTGGTAATGATAGTTGCGCATTAGTACTTGGTGATAACATATTTTATGGCGATGAGCTTGCAACCAGAACTCAGGTTGCCGCCAAACTTACTAGCGGCGCTAAAGTATTTGCTTACCCTGTGCATGACCCAGAGCGCTACGGTGTTGTAGAGTTTAATACACTAGGCAAAGCTATTAGTTTGGAAGAAAAGCCTAAAGCGCCAAAATCGAGATACGCTGTTACAGGGTTATATTTTTACGATAAGCGAGTCATTGATATTGCTGCAAATCTTAAACCTTCACCACGTGGTGAGTTGGAAATCACGGATGTTAATCGTGAGTATTTAGCAAGTGGCGATTTGCAAGTGGAGGTGATGGGGCGTGGTATTGCTTGGTTAGATACTGGTACGCACGAGTCATTGCTAGAGGCATCTTCATTCATTGAAACGATAGAGAAGCGCCAAGGGCTAAAAATTGCATGCCCTGAAGAAATCGCTTACCGTATGCATTACATTGATGCCGCAGCCTTAGATGTATTGGCCAATAAATATATTAAAAATAATTATGGTCAATATCTCAAATTAATATTGAGTGAGCAAATATTTTAATGCAAATCACGCAAACAGCAATTCCAGGAGTATTAATTCTTGAACCTAAAGTATTTGGCGATGATAGAGGATTCTTTTACGAAAGTTTTAATCAACTAACATTTGAACAACTGACGGGTGTTAGTGCCAATTTTGTGCAGGACAATCATTCAAAATCTGCGGCTAATGTGTTGCGCGGTTTGCACTATCAAATAGAGCAGCCACAAGGCAAGTTAGTGAGAGTGGTGGCTGGTGAAGCGTTTGATGTTGTAGTCGATATACGCCGTCAATCTCACACCTTTGGTAAGTGGGTTGGGGTAGTGTTATCTGCAGAAAACAAGCGTCAGTTATGGGTTCCACCAGGTTTTGCACACGGCTTTCTAGTGCTGAAAGATAATACTGAGTTTTTGTATAAAACAACTGACTATTATGCGCCACAGCATGATCGTTGTATTCGTTGGGATGACCCTGAAATTGGCATAGAATGGCCTACGGTTGGCTTGTCTAAGGATGGTTTGCCATTGCTATCTGCAAAAGATAATTTGGGTTTAGATTTATTAAAAGCTGAAATCTTTGAGGATCAGTTATAAATATTTATGTAAGTTCTTTATATATATAAAGAAGACAACGTAAACACACCTTTTGAATTAGATTAAATGTATAAAAAAATATTACTAACGGGTGTAAACGGGCAGGTCGGGCATGCCTTAAATGGAATTTTCTCTAATAGTCCATTATTCTCTAACCTTGTCGTAAGCCTAGATCGTAGCCCGCTAGATTTATCTAATCCAGATGAAATTCGCCGCGTAGTACAAATGGTTAAGCCTGATTTGATTATCAACCCTGCAGCTTATACTGCAGTAGATAAAGCTGAAATAGAGCCAGAGTTAGCCTACGCAATCAATGCAATTGCGCCACAAGTATTGGCTGAAGAAGCTGCTAAGCTTGGTGCAAGACTCATTCATTTCTCAACTGATTATGTGTATGACGGTTCCAAGATAGGTGCTTATGTTGAGAGTGATGAAACTGCTCCATTGGGTGTTTATGGAAAAAGTAAACTTGCGGGAGAGTATGCTATTCATTCTGTTGGTTTACCATATTTAATTTTCCGTACGTCTTGGGTATATGGAGCGTATGGAAAAAATTTCTTAAAAACGATTATACGCTTAGCAACTGAACGGGATAAGCTGCGAATTGTTGCGGATCAAGTAGGCGCTCCTACTAGTAGTACTAGTATTGCCTTAGCAGTGCTAAACGTAATTGGAAAGTGGAAAAATGAAACGAATGGTATCTATCATTTAGTCAATGATGGTCAAACTTCCTGGCATGGTTTTGCGACTGCAATTGTTGAAGAGTATTCACGTTTACAAGCAGATGTAAACTTTCCGTTTCAGGATAGTTGGCCACTACTTAAAACGAAACCAGCTGAAATTGAGGCGATTACTACAAAAGAATTTCCCACTCCAGCCTTACGACCAGCTAATTCTTGTCTAGATTGTTCTAAATTAGCGGAGGATTTTTCAGTTGTAATGCCTAATTGGCGAGACGCCTTACTATCAGAGCTTCAAAACTTAAATCCAAGTTAGCTTGCCCCAAATTAACTAAACCTATTAACCTTTTTAAGGTTAACCTAATGCATCAGCCCAACTATTAGGGGTTTCATATAAACGCACTTTTTCTAATTTTAAATGGTTGCCGTAAGTATCTTGGTATTTACTTTTGAGGATTTTAAAAGCTTCAGCAGCCATATTTTCTGCTGTAGGTACCGTAGGGAAAACAACAGTTTTGTGATTCTCTAGAGTGTTCAGAAAATTTATGACTTCAGTATCATGCTGGTACACTAAAAAAGCATGGTCCCATACATCAACCACTGCATATTTGGCGATTGCTTTAACATCAGAAAAATCCATAACCATACCATTTTCAGAGGTGTTCTCTTGGTTAATAATGTCACCGGAAAGTGTTATTTCCATTGCATAGCGATGACCATGTAAATTTTTGCATTGACTTTTATGGTTTGGAATGCGATGCCCAGCATCAAATTCAAGGCGGGTGGTAATATGCATGAATGTCACTTAAACTGAATACGTTAAAAAATCTATAACGTATTATACGCTGACTGAAGTTGCTTTTAAAATTGGTCAACTTGTTTAATGAACTATACCAATTTAGCCGTTTGAATCAGTCTGATTTATCAAGTCGAATTGTTGAGTTTCAAATAAGTCTAACCAAGTGATAAATTCACTAAAGTCCATGGGTTTGGCGTAATAATAACCTTGTATTTTATTGCATCCGATTTGTTTGAGTATGTTTAGGCAAGCTGAATCCTCAACACCTTCTGCTACTACTGCTTTACCTAAACTGTGAGCCAGCTTCACTATCGATAATACAATTGCTTTATCTTGAATAGATGTTGCAATACTTCTCACAAAGGATTGGTCGATTTTAACTAAATCAATTGGCATGCTACGTAACCTAGTCATTGATGAATAACCTGTGCCAAAGTCATCTAGAGCAAGTTTGCAACCTAAAGCCACTATTTTATTAATCCCTAATGCAGCTTTTTCTTCATCTATTAACAGGTCATTTTCTGTGATTTCAATGATTAAATTTTCTGCAGGAATCTCCCAAAGTACTATCGATTGAGCCAGTAATTCTGGTAGGTCTTCATCTAATAAATCCGTACCATTCAAGTTGATTGTTAAGGAGATATCTCGTTGATGGACAGATTTCAGTTCAGCGACTCGTTGACAGGCATTATTGATAAGCCAGCGTATAAATATTTTACCAAACCCTTTTTTATAGATTGCATCTACCAGTCTAACCGGGGATATTGAAGGCCATATTTCACTTTGCCAGCGTAATAGCGTTTCTGCATTTCTACATACTTCATTAGGTAAACTCACAATAGGCTGGAAGAAAATTTCCAATTCATTTTGTTGTAATGCTTGAATAATGGCTTCATCAAGTTGATGTGCATTTGAGAATGAGGCGGTTATATGCTGGTCGTAGAATTCGATTTGATAATTGTTAATCATTGCATGATGTAGTGCTAATTTTGCACAGTCATACATAGCAATTGCATTTTGTCGTGTTTTTAATGAGCTAACACCACCAAAATATGGTTTTAATATCAATGTTATATTTTCTAGTGGTAGTTCGGCCTCAAAGGCATGCATTATTTTTGATGTAATTAGCGTTAGTTGAGCTGGAAAACTTATATGCTTAATGATGATAGCAAGCTCAACTGGTCCTACACGGAATAGTGTAGCGTCATCATTGAGGTGTCGCTTGATGGCATGGATTGCAGCCATCATCAAACTTGAGGAAGCCGCATTCAATTGCGATGCCTCATCAAAATTAATATTAAGATTTACGAGAATAAGCCCTAAGTGTACTGGAGCGATGTTGGTTGAAATTAAGTTTGATGAGTCTAAAAGAGTATGTTCCGGGTCGATTTGTAAGTGCTGATTTAGAAAGTTAAGCATTAGCTGCTGATTAGGTAGTCCAGTTTCTAGATCAAAATTTTGAATATGATTAAATTTATATTGATCAAGCTGATTTGTGACACGTGCCAGCAAGTGCATGAGTAACTGTTGAAATTTCGAACTTGGTATTGACTCAGATATTAAGTCAGATAGTAAATCAGGTGCTAAATGAGGAAGCTCTTTAGTTTTTGCAGGTTGTAAAGTTAAACAACTGACTAATAATAATGCCCCATCTAAACTAGCACCAAGTTTATAGTCATGAAGCCAGGCCAGTAGCAAATTGTTGATTTGATGATTAAACTGTGGCCAATTCAGCTGTTGTGGCCAACTATGTATGGTATTTAGCAGTTGTTTGAGATTGATGTTTTCGACATCAAAGAATTGTGCATCCATTTTTTGATTAAACATTTGCACATTAAAAACATAATTACCAATGATGTCGCTAGCTTTGAGCTGATAGCTGCTCATGATTTGTTGCAATAAATTAGGCGGTAGTTCTATAACAAAGTCTTGATAATACGATGTGTGGTTTGAGAGTTCTTCAGGCATCATTAGGGACTTGGCATTGCTAACCATAGTAATTGCTAGCGTTTAAACCATAACTGTCGGGTGCTAAGCCCCTTACAATTTGATAAGGTTCACCACTAGGCGTAGGGGGTAGGGTAATCAAGTCGATGGTAGCAGGGTATTCATTTTTAGTTTTATCTGGGTTAAGTAATATCATGACTCTAGGGAGCATACGACGCACACTATTTTGCTGAATTACTACTGCCACTTCCCCAGTATTTAATTCTACTAAGGTAGTGACAGGATATATTCCTAAAAACTGTACTAATTGGTCAATCAGCACACCTTTAAATTTAATGTCGCGTAAGGCGTGAATAGTTTCTAATGCATTTTGATTGTAAACACCCTTGGCATAGACCTTATTGGTGGTAAGCGCACAATAAGTATCAATTAATCCAGCCATCTGGCCAGTTAAGCTAATTTGCTTTTCTGAAAGTTCATAAGGATATCCGCTACCATCTATTCGTTCGTGATGTTGTGAGATCGTGAGGATTACAGTACCAGTAATACTTCCAGATCCTTTGTCAGCAATTTCTAACAACTCTAGCGCATGATCAACATGTTGCTTCAGTAATTCGAACTCCTCCTTAGTAATAACCTCTTCTTTATTTAAAATAGCTGAAGGTATCTTGGCTTTACCAATATCTTGCAGTAAGCCTGCCAAACCTAGATCTTTAACTTGTTTTTTTTGCATTGACATAAAGCTTGCAAATGCCATGAGCATGATAGAAACATTCAGTGCATGGTTATAAGTATAGTCATCCATTTGTTTCAGTTTTGCCAGCCATATTAGTGCGTCTGGGTTACGCTCTATACTTTCTACCATACTGTCCAAGGATTCATTGACATTACTTAAATCAATTTCTTGGTCTTGTGCAAGTGCCTCAAAAATTTCTCGAGTCGCTATTTGCGACTTTTCAAATGCTGGATAAATTTTAGCAATTTCATATTCTACTAGTGGTGCTTCTTCAAAAATTGTAATTCTGTAACTATCGTCATCTTCAGTTTTTTTGTCTAAATCTGCTTTTAATGCTGTTTTATCAATCGTTGATTTAAGCCCATTTTGTTTACCACCCCAACTTGTTATGCCTGAGATGAAGTTTGAAAGATCTGCTTTAATCTGAGATGTGAAAGATGGATTCTCATCGGCTATTTCAACATTAGAGCTATTCGAATCACTCTCATTTTTCAAATGCTGGACGTTAAACATGACACTATCAGCAGTACCATTTTTTCTGGCTGGAGATGGGGACGTCTGATTACTTGCTTTGATTTCTTTCAGTATGTCAAAAAAAGAAAACTTATCGTTTGTAGCGGACGTTTTAATTGACTTGTTTTCAGTGCCTGGATTTTTACTTGAACTCTTCTTTAAATTTGCACTAGCTTGAATACGAATGATTGCGCCATCACGTTTAATGGCAACTTGTTCTTTAGGAGGAGCGGTAAAGTAATTGCCAACAGAAACGGTACGGTCTATGTATACAAATTCACATAAAGCAGCGATTGTCGCGATTTGCTCTGATTCTTCTATGAGTACGCCTTCCAACATGAAGGGCGAGTCTAACCAAGGTCTGTCTAACTCACAGACAAACATACCAATATCTAACTGCGATACTTGTGTTTTTTCTCGGCGTATATCACTCACTATGCGTAACCTTTAGGGGATATTTATTATTAGTGAAACGATTATATTACAAGACATTCAATTTAAGATACTTTTACAATTTCAACGTAAATAATTTAAGATGAATTTTACGGATAGCTTTAGTTTATCGCTACAGTTTGGCTGTCAGTTTCCTTCATTGACCAGGATTTTTGTATAGATTCTAGTGCGTTATCTCGGTACGCAACATTTTATAAATGGCTAATCTCTCGGGAGTAATTTTATTTGCGCTCATAGCAGCCGTGATTGCACAATCTGGTTCTTGTAGATGTTTGCAATTATTAAACCTACATTTGCCTAAAAATGGTCTAAATTCAATAAATGCATGTTCAAGCTCGTCTGTGCTTAAATGATGTAAACCAAATTCTTGCAGACCAGGTGAGTCTATTAGCTGGCTATTTGCATCAAGATGATACAAATGCGCAGCAGTAGTCGTGTGTTTGCCACTATCTAACACATGACTCACTTCTTGTGTTCGTACAGACTCATTAGGTAATAATGCATTAATGATAGTAGATTTGCCCATGCCAGACTGCCCAACTAAAATACTTGATTCACCTTTTAGATAAGGCTTAAGTGTGGAAATATCCTCTTTTGCCGATAATGGTAGTACTTGGTAGCCAAGGGCCGTATATAGACCAAGTTTTTGTTTTGCATCATCGTTATCGGCTAGATCGCATTTATTTAGTACTACCAATGCCTTAATATTGGCGGCTTCTGCAGCAATTAAGCAACGATTAAGCAGCACTTCATAAAAACTAGGTTGTGTCGCCAGCACTATAATAATTTGTGTGACATTAGCAGCCAACATTTTGCTTTTAAATGCGTTACTGCGGTATAGCAGAGTTTTACGTGGCAAGGTGGCCTCTATGACGCCTTCGTGCTTATCTGTGAGCTTTATGGAGACTCGATCACCACAAGCAATATCTGTTTTCTTCCCACGGGTAACGCAACTGATACGCTTTTTGTCGTATTGTAAGTCGGTAAGCTCGACCTGAAAGCGTTTGCCAAAAGCAGCGACTACGATACCTTGCAAGATTAAGCCTGAAGAAGCTGGCGTTTCTTGCATATTTACATTATTTTTATTGAGCAATGGGCTGGCTATTCGGTGAATTTGTAATAAGTTTGGTTTAGATATTTAGCCACGTTTAATTCTTCGTCTTCAAACCATTTAAGACCTATCATAGTGTTGCAGTTGCGTATTTGTGCCACTAAGCCCTTTGAAGTTTCCACTTTGCGATATTCACGGGTGTAGATTGACGAGCCATCACCACCAAAGCTTGCGGCATGACAGTTAATGCAATTGCCATCAACTAAAGCTTTGCCAGCCACCGCATCGGCTTTGGCATATGGCTCCGCAAATGCATGAAAGCTCATAGTAATACAGCTTACTAATAATAAACTTCCTAAAAGTAGCGGTTTCATATGCAAAGCCTTAATTAACAACTCACTAACCAGTATACGCCGCTAATTTAGAAATTCTAATACTTGCTGGTGGATGTGAATCATAAAAAGCTGAAT
>JBKJRF010000122.1:0-7567 GCA_046594825.1 Methylotenera sp. | reverse complement strand
AGCCACGTCATTGCCGTAACGATAGCTTGGCGATGACGCTGGGCTTACAACTTGCAGGATTAACTTCAGCGCAAATTAAAGTGTTGCATGCCGGTGATAAAAATAATCCTGCCTTGGTGGATTATTTAGCACTAGGCGCTAAACAGGTAGATGTTATCCCAGTTGCCGCCGAAGAGAATATTGTTGATAGCCTTGCCACTAGTTTAACGAATACTGATTTAATTTTAACTGGCAGCCGCGCAGAAAATGGCAAAGACAGTGGTCTATTACCTTATCAGTTAGCAGCGAAACTTGGCATTCCACTAGTTGCCAATGCGCTGGCCATTAAACCCATCACCAATGGTATAGAAGTACTGCAATTCTTACCCAAAGGAAAGCGTAGAAATGTAACGGTTCAGCTACCAGCGCTAGTGGTGGTGCACCCGCTAGCCCCAGTAGTACTACGTTTTGCGTATGCACAGCAAATGTCCGGGCAAATAACTCTACAAGCGACAGTACATCACACAAACACTACCGCAAGTAATCGAATGCAATGGCATATACAACCTGCCACCCGTAAGCCAAATAAGCTTAAAGCACGAGAAAATAAGTCTGGTCATGCACGTATGTTATCTGCCACTGTAAGTGAAAACAAAGGCGGTGCTGTCGTAAATGAGGGGAGTTCTGTCGAAAAAGCACAAGTCGTACTAGCCTATTTGCGAGAGCATCATCTCATTAGCTTTTAACAAAATTTGTACCTTAAATGGCTAAAGAAAAAGTTAGTAACTATAAATAAATGGAACAAGAGGAATTACATGGCAATCTCATCTGACATCCGAAACTTAATTAGTAATCGTCGCAAAAATCACTCATTAGATGCGGCGTATTACTTAAGCCCTGAGATTTTTGATCTAGATATGACGGCGATTTTTGGCCATCACTGGATTTTTGTGGCGGTAGAACCAGACATTGCCGAGCCTGGTGATTACGTAAAAGTAGAAGTCGGTCATAACTCGGTCATCATCGTGCGTGATGACGACATGGCGATTAAAGCATTTCATAATGTATGCCGCCATCGTGGCTCGCAGCTTTGTGATGATGCCAAAGGCAGTGTGGGTAACCTTGTATGCCCATATCACCAATGGACCTATGATTTATCTGGCCAGCTGATTTATAACGAGCACATGGGCGAAGCATTTGATAAAACCGGCCACAATCTAAAATCTGTACATGTAGGATCTGTTGCTGGATTAATTTTCATTTGTTTAGCCGACACCCCACCTGAAGATTTTGAAACCATGCGCGCGGCCATGGAACCATATATAACGCCGCACCGTGTGGCAGATTGCAAAGTTATTTGGCAAGAAGACATCGTTGAAAATGGTAACTGGAAGCTCACCATGGAAAATAACCGTGAATGCTACCACTGCGTTGCTAACCACCCAGAGCTTACTGTATCACTATATGAATATGGTTTTGGCTATCAACCATCACCTGAGAACGCAGAAAAAGTACAAGAGTTTCAAGACTTAATCGTCACTGAAGGTAAACGTTGGGAAGCATGCGGATTACCTTCTGCCGAAATCGACTTACTAGACTCGTGTGCTACAGCCTACAGAACACAACGTTTGCCATTGGATAAAGCCGGTGAGTCGCAAACTATGGATAGCAAAGTGGCATGCCAAAAATTATTAGGTGATTTAACACAGCGTAATTTGGGTGGGCTGTCATTCTGGACACAACCGAACTCTTGGCATCACTTTATGAGCGATCATATCGTTACATTTAGCGTGATGCCGATAGATGCAGAACACACTTTGTTGCGCACTAAATGGTTAGTGCATAAAGATGCGGTTGAAGGCGTAGATTACGACCCGAAGAAAATCAGCGAAGTCTGGCGCGCCACCAATAAACAAGATTCAACTTTGGTAGAACGCACGCAACGTGGCGCCAATAGTGAGTGGTATGAACCTGGCCCTTACTCACCATACACCGAAGAGTTGGTAGAGAAATTTACCAATTGGTATATACAGCGCCTAGAAGCAACTTTAGAAAATGCTGAGTTCATTGCAAAACTTGCGGCAAAATCTGCTAAAAATTCTATCGCCATGCCGATTAAAGTGTGTAAATAATGGATTCACGTAATATAGCTCAGCTTTGGGAAACCAGCTTGCCGCTATGGGATAGCGACAAGGACAATACGCTTGTTTGCTGCCAAGTGCGCCAAGAAACGCATGACGTTAAAAGCTTTTACTTTAGCCCGCTCAACCCCAGCATATTCAAATTTCTGCCGGGGCAATTTATTACGCTAGAGCTGCCGATTGCCGGTGAGATTATCAATCGTAGCTACACGATCTCATCATCCCCCACTCATCCGCATGTGATTTCCATCACCGTTAAACGACAACCTAATGGCATCGTTTCTAACTGGCTGCATGACCATATGCAAGTTGGCACACAGTTATCTGTGCTAGGACCGACTGGCGACTTTAGTTGTATGCATCACCCTGCAAGTAAGTACCTGTTTTTGTCAGGCGGCTCTGGCATTACACCACTCATGTCGATGGCTCGCTCTTTTCATGAACTGGCTGAAGATGCTGATATTGTATTTGTACATAGCGCACGCTCACCGGCCGATATTATTTTTCGCTACGAACTAGATTTAATGGCATTCAATCAGCCACATTTTCGCCAGGCTTATATTTGTCAAAAAGTTGATAAAAAACCTAATTGGCGGATGCAGCCAGAGTTTATTACAGAGGGTTTTCTAAGTTTAGACGCTCTCAAGCTTATCGCACCCGACTTTTTAGAGCGTGAAATTTTTACCTGTGGTCCAGCGCCTTATATGGCGGCAGTACGTAATATGCTCGTCACTGCCATTGGCTTTGATATGCGCCATTATCACGAAGAAAGCTTCACTTTCGATGAATTGCCTGCAGAAGTTAAATCCGAAGTAATCGCTGATGAAGAGGCCGCCGCAGCTGATGCCAGTATTGACAGCCTAAGCTTCTCAATCGAGCTGACCAAAAGCGGTACAACTATACAGTGCGCGCCAAACCAGTTCGTTCTTGATGCTGCACGTGCGGCTGGCTTGCGTTTAGCATCGTCATGCAGCAAAGGCCTGTGTGGCACCTGTAAAAGCAAGCTGATTTCTGGCAAAGTAGATATGAAACACGGTGGTGGGATACGGCAGCGGGAAATTGACCAAGGCATGTTTTTACCTTGCTGTTCTAAACCATTAGAAAATTTAGTCATTGAAAAGTAGTAAAAGCATCAAAGATTAGCTTCACTTTATATTAAGTAATACATGGTATGTAATAAAACATGATGTGTAGCAAAAGCATGAAATAAAGGGGATAAATATGATGGATGCAACACAATCAGCACAGCCAACCGGAGATGTAGAAGCCAAAGTCATTGTGCGCAATCTGCACAAAGTCTTTGGCAACAAACCAGAAGTCGCGCTGCAAATGCTAAAAAACGGCTTACATAAAGATGAGATACTCAAGCAAACTGGACAAGTGGTCGGTGTGCAAGATGCCTCTTTTCAAATTAATAAGGGTGAGATTTTTGTCATTATGGGGCTGTCAGGCTCTGGAAAATCTACATTGATTCGTCTATTAAATCGTCTTATTGAACCCACAACAGGCAATATCATTGTTGATGGCGAAGACGTTGCAGCAATGAGTAAAGTCAAATTACTCAACTTGCGACGTAAAGACATGAGCATGGTGTTTCAGTCTTTTGCCTTACTACCGCATCGTACCGTGGTTGAAAATGCTGCTTTTGGTTTGGAAATAGCAGGTATTAATGTGGCTGAACGCGAGCGTCGCGCCATGGAAGTGCTGGAACAAGTGGGGTTACACACTTTTGCTAAACATTTGCCTGCACAATTATCTGGCGGTATGCAGCAACGTGTTGGGCTAGCCCGTGCACTTACAGTAAACCCTTCGCTCATGCTTATGGATGAAGCTTTCTCAGCACTTGACCCACTACGCCGTACCGAAATGCAAGATGTGCTCATCAAGTTACAGCAAGAACAAAAACGTACCATTGTCTTTGTATCACATGATTTAGACGAGGCACTACGCATCGGCAACCGCATCTGCATCATGGAAGGCGGCCGCGTGGTACAGGTAGGTACCTCTGACGATATACTACAGCGCCCTGCGGATGACTATGTAAAAGCATTCTTTACTGGCGTGGATACAAATAAATACCTCACTGCCAAAGATGTTGCACTTAAAGAGCAAGTCACTATTTTTGATCGTCCAGATGATCCTGCAACAGGGTTTAGCGCCGCACTGGAGCGCATGAGTTTGTATGGCCGCATTTATGCATTTGTATTAGATGAGCAGCAAAAAGTACTTGGTGTGGTTTCTGCCGAATCACTAGTGAACTGTATGAACCAGCCTAATAAAAAGCTGCGCGATGCACTAATCCCAGGAAAAGTAGCTATTTCAGGCAACACCCCACTCAATGAAGTACTACAAAAAGTAGTTGAATATCCATGCCCTCTTCCGGTAGTCAATGAAAATGGCGAATATATAGGCGCAATCACCAAAACCGTTCTGTTACGCAAACTATATAAGGAGAAAAAAGCATGAGCTACAAACTTCCTCTAGGTGAATGGGTAGCAGGCGCGGTAAGTTGGCTTGAAGTCAACGATCATGGCTTATTCGACAAAACTGGCGGCATCATCGATAGCACAACTGCAGGTATTGAAAACGGCTTACTGGCGATTCCATTTTGGTTATTTTCTGCGATATTTATTGGCGTGGGCTTTTGGCGCCGTGGCTGGAAGTTTGCACTATTCTGTGCAGCATCACTATGGCTAATTGATAATATGGGCTTTACAGACCAGACCTTGGTCACGTTAGCACTTATTATCTCGGCTACATTAATCAGCTTAACACTAGGCATACCGCTAGGTATTTGGGCTGGTCGAAATGATAGAGCGGAATCAGTGATTAGACCGGTACTGGACTTCATGCAAACCATGCCAGCATTTGTCTATTTGATACCTGCAGCCATGTTCTTTGGCTTGGGTCGTGTACCAGGTGTGATTGCTACGGTAATTTTTGCTATGCCTCCAGTGGTCAGGCTTACCTCATTAGGGATACGTCAGGTGAATAAAGAGCAAGTGGAAGCTGGTATCGCTTTCGGCTGTACCCCTACGCAACTCTTGATGAAGGTACAAATACCTAGCGCTATGGCAGCACTGTTTGCCGGTATCAACCAAACCATCATGATGGCATTATCCATGGTCATTATCGCCTCTATGGTAGGCGCAGGCGGCTTGGGTAACGATGTGTTATCTAGCATCTCACGCCTAGATATCGGCTTAGGCTTTGAAAGCGGCTTGGGTGTTGTGTTACTGGCAATTATGCTAGACCGTATTACCGAAAGCTTTGGTATTAAACGTAATGTTAGGAATGGTACGAAGTAAGTTTACTACTCATACTAACCATTAAGCCCACTAGCTTTTCAAAGTTAGTGGGCTTAATCGCCAAATAAGGTCTTGAGTTGACTGACTGGAAAACGATTGAGATAACTTAAAGCAGAGTACCCTGTTCCAAAATCATCAATTGAAATACACAAACCCATGTCATGCATCGCATGCAACATTTGCTGAATGCTGTCGTTATCTTCAAGTAACAGACTTTCCGTAATTTCGAATTTAAGCCATTCTGGCCTACAACTGGTTTTGGTAACTAAATTTAATTATGCAATGAGATTTTTACGACACTAGCACTTCAAGTAATAGTCCGTAAGGTGTTATATGACCTTATGTTTGGCGTAGGATAGACATCCTAAAATGACATTACAATAGAACAAGATTTAATATACCTAAAGGTATATAAAGGAGAGCATCCAAACACTAGTATTGGCGAGCCTTTCAAGCATGTTAGTTAGACAAAAAGTGAGAATTTATCATCAGACTTTTCCAATCTGGAATAGCCAGTTGGGGTATAGGTTAGAGATTAGATTATATGCTAGAGTGGTCTAGGTTAAAGATTAAACGCCTTTGCACTAACAAATGGTATTGAGAGCAGAAAAGACAAACAGACTTATTCACGTTACTTATTGAGGCGCTCCTAGGAACGATAACTGGGAAATTATATAATTAAATACATCTTGAGGAAGAAACATCAGCTGACACAGTTCCGCCACGTAAAACTCCAGCTGAATTCAATTAATAACTTCATGCTAAATATATCTTATAATCACCATTATGGTGACAAATGAATATCACTGTGCCACAATATTCTTTATCTGAATTTCAAGATTTAATCCGTGCAAATGGCGTTTTTTTCTTTAATAAAAAAAGGGTGTTGAATTTTCAGGCCAAATATGAATGGACTGACGAACAGATAATAGACTTCCTTTTGAAATTGCAACCTAACGATTTTAAGAAACATTTTCCAAGTAATAAGGTCAATGATTTAGCCGGACATGTTCTTATATGTGCTGATCAATATGTTGTTAAGTGGTGCGAGCACAACAATGTTAAGGCAGATAGATGGAATCGGGGAACTGTAGAAATATCAGCAAAGATAGCTATTGCTACAACTCCAAACGGAAGTATAGCTGGAACTGTTTCGTTCCATAGTGAATGGTAATTAATATGAAAATAATTGAACATTTAAAAAATTGCCCAAAATGCGACTCAGAAGAAGTGAAAGATATTTCATATTCAGATGATGTAGATTACAAAGGTTTTACACTTGACGTTGAGGACTTACATCAATTGCATTGTGCGTCATGTAATCACCTTTGGGTTGAAAAACCTCAGCATATTCATAATCTAGAACAAATAAAATCAGCCTATTCTATTGTAAGAGATAAGAAAAGAGAGGCGGAAGGTTTACTAACTGCTACACAAATAGCTGAAATTAGAACCAGTTTTTATTTAAATCAAAGGCAAGCCGCTGAGTTGTTTGGAGGTGGGTTTAACTCGTTTAATAAATATGAATCTGGCGAGGTATTACAAAGCTTTGCTATGGATAGGTTATTAAGAATGACTAAAGCTTTCGGTTCTAATGCAATAGAATTTTTGAGGAACCCACACACAAAACATTATTTTAATGTTACGAAAGTGATAAATTTTGGGGTTGAAAATAAAGTTTATTTGCTGGCAGGAATAATTGGAAGTTCAACATTCGGAGCTGCAACAAAAAGATTTGACGTTACGGGATTCCAGTCTAAAAATGATTTAAGCACTAAAAGAATTCCATTGGGAGCATCGGTATGAAGGTCACATTTTTTTGGGCAGAGGACGTGGTTGAACAAAAGAATAACAAAATGACCGTCACTGGACTTTTGCCAGACTGTAATCTTTTGTTACCAAAAGATTATTATGATGAAATAATTAAAAACAAAGAAAAGGATGCGACCGCCTCGTTTGCATTAACTCGCTTAGCTTTATTGATAAACATTAAAGATTATTCTCGTGATTTAGTTGTAAATGGGCAGTTTTACGATCCTACAGGTGAAAAGCACGGCCCGCTTACAGATTTAGGAAAAGTGCCATATATTCACAATAAAAGCTTTAATATTATATTTTTAGCACAACCATTTCCCTTTC
>JBKJRF010000046.1:0-9082 GCA_046594825.1 Methylotenera sp. | reverse complement strand
AACCGCCGTTGTCAGCAAATCGGTTTAGATGCGCTTTACCCTGGTGCAACGAACCCATTTCCATGGATGAGTGAAATGATGGATTTAAAGAAAGAGAAAAACTTCTTTGAAACGCGTGTTACAGAATATCAAACGGGGGGTGCATTAAGCTGGGATTAATTGACCCTTTTGCAGAGGTGCAAGGAGGGGGTTTGAGTAAATAAAAAGCGTTTTCAATGTCTGCCTTGGGCAATTAACGACCCAAAGCTGCCACTGATGCGTTGCAAAACATTTAATGTGATTAATTTACTTGTAGTTACTACTTTTAATAGTACTAACTACAAATACGCTTATTTTTTTGGTGCAGGCTTAGGCACGATTGAGCCTGTCACCACTACAACGTTTTTATCCTGTTTTGGTTTCTTAATTTCCTTATTCTTTTTTTGCTGACCTTTTGCCATAATAGCTCTCCAGAGTATCCAGTTTTTAAATTGGTTAGATCATCTACAAATGCCATAACCAATGTTGATTCATCATAGGTTGATGCAAGAATATAGGTAGATTACTTTTAAGCATGTTTATAGATATGGATGACTGCAAAATATTGTGCCGTCATAGAATTTAGCTTTAATTACAGCATGATCTTTGATCCAAGGTTTCAATCAGTCTGCAATGTTCAGCTGTATTACTCTGGCAAGCTACTATTTGTGTAAGCACTTCCCGCATTGCTGATAAGTCTTTAATTTTGGTCTCAATTTCGGTCAAATGTATCTGGGCAAGTTGGTCTGCTTCTCTGCAAGGATGTTCTGGATGGTCAGCAAGTTCTAGCAGCGTTTTCATTTCTGCAATACCAAATCCAAGTTCTCTACCTCGCCGTATGAAGCGAAGCCGCTTGATAGCTGAATCATCATAATGACGATAGCCATTCAGAGAGCGTGATGGTTTAGGTAGTAGGTTAATCTTTTCGTAATATCTTATGGTTTCAAGATTAACTCCAGACTCCAGGCTTAAGGTCCCAATAGTATATTTTTCTAACATGGCTTGACTCTGTAGTGACTACAGGCTTCATGATACGCGCTCTAAATTAGAAAGGAAGTTTTATGAGCGCACATTGTTGTCATAATGAGCAAGAAACTGAGGTTGGCAAACCCCTTCAAGGGCGTTATCGCAAAATATTATGGATTGCACTGATTATCAATCTGGGTATGTTTGCAGTGGAGATTGTATCTGGTTTAAAAGCAGACTCCGTATCTCTGTTAGCAGATTCTTTAGACTTTTTAGGGGATGCGGCTAATTATGGTATTAGCTTATGGGTATTAGGATTGGGACTTGCGATTCGTGCTAAGGCGTCATTGCTCAAAGCTGTATCCATGGCGGCTTTTGGGATATGGGTGTTGGCTAGTTCCGTCTGGCATTTAGCTATAGGCGTTCTTCCCAACGCGCAAACCATGGGGTTGATCGGGATTCTAGCGTTAGCTGCGAATCTCAGCGTTGCCGGATTGCTTTACGCATACCGTGAAGGTGATAGCAATATGCGCAGTGTTTGGCTTTGTACTCGTAATGATGCACTTGGCAATGTTGCGGTCATTTTGGCTGCACTTGGGGTATTGGGAACAAAGTCTTCGTGGCCAGATTTAGTTGTTGCATCCATCATGGCAAGTCTTGCATTGCACTCAGCATGGACAGTAATTAAGCACGCTCGTAGTGAATTGTCAGGCTAATGTAAGCTTTAATTGATAAAACTGGAGCAATGTAATTTGTACTCAATAAAGTAAGGATAGCTTAATGTTAGAAGAAAAGAAGGATGCTTGGCTCAGCTACCTAGCATTAACCACAGTAATATTTGCAGTATGCGCGACACTCTCAACCTTCAAAGGTGGAGGATTCTCAACTAAATCCGTCATTACTCAAGCGCAGGCATCAGATGCATGGGCATACTACCAATCTAAAGGCATCAAATCTTATATTTACCAACTGCAATCAGAAAAATTAGAGCTTGATTTAATAAGTCTCAAACCTGATGCATCATCAAATCTAACAACAATTTACACTGATAAAATTGCAGATTATAAAAAGAAGATTGAAAAATACGAAAAGGAAAAAACCGAGGCCCAAGAAAAAGCTAAGACACTTGAAGCAATAAGAGATGAAGCACAAATCCACTCTAAAGCATTTGGAATTGCTGTTATTTATTTGCAAATTGCTATTTTACTTTCTTCTATTGCTGGCCTTTTGAAAAAAAAGGTGGTCTGGTTTGGGGGTGTTGCAGCAGGCTTGGTCGGGTTAGTATATTTTGCAGATGGATTTCTTGTTTTTATATAAATTTATAAAAACAATAGCCATTAAGCCACCAAAATATGAGAAAAAATAAACAGTTTTTCCCTCGACAAGTCCTAGAAGCCGGCGGTAAGCGCTGGGATTGGGCTTTGCTGCCTATGATATTAGCATTGCTAGTGTTACTGGCTTATGGCGCTGAGCAAATGAATCGTCCATTTGAATTGGGCGAAACTCTACCATTGTCGTTAGATCCGCTTAACCTTCCATATTATCTGTTACGCACAACACTAAGAATGTTTATTGCATTAGCTGCTTCTATGGTGTTCAGCTGCGTCTTTGCAGCCTTGACGGTGAAATATAAGATTGCTGAGAAAATTCTAGTACCACTTTTAGATATTCTTCAATCGATACCGATTCTAGGATTTTTGTCTATTACGGTAACCATGTTTATTGCACTGTTTCCGGGCAGCTTGCTCGGGGTAGAATGTGCAGCAATTTTTGCTATTTTTACTTCGCAAGCTTGGAACATGGCCTTCAGTGCGTATCAAGGATTTCGCACAGTTCCTGCTGAACTGACAGAGGCTGCGGAAGTATTCCAATTGTCAGGCTGGCAACGCTTTTGGCGGCTAGAGTTGCCATTTGCCATGCCAGGTCTGTTATGGAACATGATGATGTCAATGTCAGGCGGCTGGTTCTTTGTAGTGGCCTCTGAGGCAATCTCAGTGTCCAATCAAAACATCAAATTACCAGGCATAGGCTCTTATATCGCACTTGCAATTGAACAACAAAATTTACATGCTATTGGCTGGGCGATTGGTGCGATGTTTATTGGCATCTTACTCTATGACCAACTGTTCTTTAGACCATTAATTGCTTGGGCGGATAAATTTCGTTTTGAAGAATCTACTAGCGCTACTGCACAAGAGTCTTGGTTACTTACTTGGCTCAAGAGAACCAGCTGGGTAGAGACAATAACTGAAAAGTTAGGCAACTTAATGCAAATGACCTTCGTTCTCTTTCGAAGGACTTATGATGGTACATCGGTTCGAGCTAGGCTTAATAAACAATCATTAATTAGTGAACGTATCTGGGATGCAATCATTGCTGCAGCGGCTTTTTATGCACTGTGGTTACTTATTCACTTTATCCACACAGAGGTGGGTTGGGGTGAGGCTGGACGTGTATTCATACTTGGCCTTTACACCTTATCGCGTGTTGTTATATTAATTATTCTTGCTGCTTTGATATGGATTCCAGTGGGAGTTTGGGTAGGTATGAGGCCTAATATATCCTCAAAAGTACAAGCTATTGCACAATTTATGGCTGCTTTTCCAGCCAACCTAATGTTCCCAGGAGCTGTAATACTCATAGTACATTTCAAGCTCAATCCTGATATATGGTTGTCACCCCTAATGATTTTAGGGACGCAATGGTATTTACTGTTCAATGTCATCGCAGGTGCCTCGACTATTCCGACAGAGCTACGCTATGCCGCACAAAACCTAGGTTTGAGTGGGTGGCTTAAATGGCGACGTTATCTATTACCTGCAATTTTTCCAAGTTTTGTGACTGGCGCTATCACTGCTACAGGGGGTTCGTGGAACGCCAGCATTGTCGCTGAATACGTGACTTGGGGTCACACAACACTGCATGCACATGGTATTGGCAGTTATATCGCGGAAATGACTGCTATCGGCGATTTCCCGCGGATTGCCTTGGGAATTGGCATTATGTGTGTATTTGTCATGGGATTTAACCATTTTATTTGGCGTAGGCTATATCGTATGGCTGAAAACCGCCTGCACTTTTAAGAAAGCTCATCATGAGTACTCCAATAGTCGAACTCAAATCTGTAGCAAAATCTTTTCACTCAGCTGACGGCTCTGCACGTTTAGTATTGCAAGACGTTGATTTCACCCTTAACGAAGGTGAAATCGTGGCTTTACTTGGTCAATCTGGCTCAGGAAAATCCACGATGCTGCGTATTATGGCTGGCCTCATTCCCGCGGATAAAGGTCAAGTGCTATATAAAGGGCTGCCTATATATGGAGCTGCACGTGGTATTAGCATGGTATTTCAATCATTTGCATTGTTTCCATGGCTCACAGTACAGAAAAATGTTGAGCTAGGCCTAGAAGCACAAGGTGTGCCTATCAAGGAGAGAGAAAGACGTGCTCAAGCAGCCATCGAAATGATAGGTTTGTCTGGTTTTGAAGGTGCGTTGCCCCGTGAGCTATCAGGTGGCATGCGCCAACGCGTTGGTATCGCTCGCGCATTGGTATTGGAGCCTGAAGTTTTGCTTATGGATGAAGCTTTTTCAGCACTGGATGTACTGACAGGCGAGCGCTTGCGTGAGGATATGCTAGAACTATGGAATAATAAAGAAATCCCTACAAAGGCAATCCTCATTGTTTCGCATAATATTGAGGAAGCAGTGATGATGGCTGACCGCGTACTTATTTTTGCTAGCGATCCTGGACGTGTCCGAGCTGAACTACCAATCACCCTAAATCATCCAAGAGTGGTGGAAGGGCAGGAAGTACGCACGCTGATTGATAACGTTTATGGTCTAATGACTGCAGGTTCTGTTCGGTCTGGTCGTTTAGCTGAAGTCGAGATTAAACTGCAATTAGGCGACCGATTACCAGAAGCTGACATTGCTCGTATGGAAGGTATACTTGAGCTACTGACAGAGGAACCTTTTCATGGCCGCGCTGACCTGCCTAAACTTGCTGAGGATACAGAACTCACAGATAAGGAGTTGCTGGAAGTTTCTCGCGCGCTCACGCTGCTAGGTTTCGTACATTTGGCTCAAGGCGATGTTGTAATTACTAAGCTTGGTATTACGTATGTGTCATCTAGTAAATTGGAGCGGCAAAGAATTTTTAGCGATCAAGTGCTGGAAAATGTACCCTTAATAGCCTACATTCGTCACGGCTTGGAACAAGATCCTTCAGGTGACCTTCCCGAGGATTTATTTCTCAAATTACTGCGCTTCACACTTAACCAAACTGAGGCCGAACGAGCACTTAGCATCGCCATTGAGTGGGGAAGATATGGTGATGTGTTTGAATACAATTTCAATACCGGTGTGATTCATTTGCCAAAAGATGAAAAAAATATTGATGTGCCATAATAACAATTCATAGATATATTCATTTAGCAAAGTCTTGCAGGATATGACACAAAGCACTTTGCAATCTAAGTGCCGACATTGATAAGCATTACCAGTGCAAAAAAGATATGAAATATGTTTCATCAAACGTACAACCTCTAGTCAGGGGCATTAACAAATCTAAAGTCTTAGTCTGATGTGATATGCGGCCAAAATCAGTAATAGAATTTTTTAGTGAATGCTATTTTTGAAGGAGACGATGATGGCTAAATGCGATCATATCAATCACATTACGACACGCGAACCTAATACAACAGGTTGTGAAGAATGTATAAAGATGGGGGATCACTGGGTTCATCTCAGAACATGCCTGACTTGCGGACATGTTGGTTGTTGCGATGACTCTAAGAATAAACATGCTACCCGGCATTTCATTCAGACTCAACATCCGTTGATTGCCTCTAAAGAACCGGGGGAGACTTGGGGTTGGTGCTACATAGACAAAAAGATGTTCGATCCGATTTAGTCCTCACATTGTTTCTTCGATTTTAAAACAGGAATTAACTGTTTCAAGTCTTCGACAAACCTCTTTTTCAATCATAATAAGTATAACTTCTAAATTTTTTACCTGCAGACTGCAAGTCTATGGTGTCCACACAAACCGTGATTTATACAATGGTGGTCGATGATGGCTAATGATAAAAAGTCCGAGATCAGTGAAGGTCGTCGGCATCAGATATTTCCAATTTTGAATGAAGCACAATTCCAGATACTGAGAAACTATGGAGAGTTGTGTCAGTTCAGAGCAGGTGACGTGTTGTTCAATGAGGGTGAGCGTCATATTCCAATGTATGTGATTCTTTCCGGACGTGTTGAGATCATCCGCAACGGGCACAAGGGTCTGCACACGATTACTTCAGAGGGCGCAGGTGTTTTTACAGGGGAGGTAGGTACGTTGGCTGGCCGCGCTGCTATTGCGACTGGTCGAGTAATAGAGGACTGTGAAGCCATTGTAATTAACGAATCTTCTTTAAGGACGCTAGTGATTGCTGAAGCTGAACTCAGTGAAACGATCATGCGTGCGTTCATCTTGCGACGGGTGGCCTTCATTGCAGATGAGAACGGAGGGGTGACTCTGATTGGCTCTCAAACTTCCGCCGATACCTTAAGGCTTAGGGAATTTCTATCCAGAAATGCGCACCCGGTGGCCTATTTTGATATCGATGTTCATCCTGAAGCACAGTCTTTACTGGAAAAATACAACGTAAGTACAAGTGATATTCCGTTTGTAATCAATCCACAATCACATACGTTAATCAACCCAACTAACCGTGAACTGGCAGACCTTATCGGCTTAAGTCCAGAGAGCCTTGATGGTAAACAATATGATCTGGTAATTGTCGGTGCAGGTCCTGCAGGTTTGGCATCTGCGGTTTATGCCGCAAGCGAAGGGCTCAATGTGCTGGTGCTAGACTCGAAAGCCCAGGGTGGTCAGGCCGGAAGTAGCTCTAAAATCGAGAACTATTTTGGTTTCCCAACTGGCATCTCAGGACAGGCATTGGCCGGACGCGGGATATCACAAGCCAGAAAATTTGGCGCAGATGTTGCAGTGCCAGTAGAGGTTATGCATCTTAACTGTAACTCAAGCAGGCAGTTTAATATCACACTTGATAATGGAGAGCAGGTTGTTGCACGCTCAGTCATCATCGCCACTGGTGTGCGCTACTGTAAACCTGCACTTGTTGATCTTGAGAGATTTGAAGGTAGAGGCATCTATTATGGCGCATCATTAATGGAAGCCAATATATGTTCTAACCAAGAGGTAATAGTGAATGGTGGCGGTAACTCTGCGGGCCAGGCAGCAGTATTCTTATCGAGCCATGTCAAGCATGTACACATTATCGTTAGAGGCCCAAGCCTTGCAGCCAGTATGTCCCACTAGCTTATCCAGCGCATTGAAGCCGCTCAAAACATCACACTGCACACTAATACTAAAATTGTAGCGTTATTTGGTGACACCCATCTATCCAGTATTGAATGGCAAATGAATGATGCACCTTCAGAGCAAGTCGATATTTCGCATATGTTCCTATTTCTGGGTGCAGAACCCAATATATCATGGCTAGGTGACTGCGTAAATCTTGATCAGAACGGATTTGTACTTACTGGACAAAATGCGGGAAGCGAAAAGTGGTCACTTAAAAGAGCTCCTTATTATCTGGAAACTAGCAGACGGGTATCTTTGCGGTGGGCGATGTCAGAAGCGATTCGGTGAAGCGAGTCGCAGCAGCGGTCGGCGAAGGTGCAGCAGCAGTACAGACATTACATGCTTATTTGGTCTCTGTATGATGTAAAGGCGTTGGCATTAGTCAACTCGCATAAATTTCAAGTTACGCAAACGCTCTTTGTAGTTCACGGCGATAGGTTCTGGGGAAAAGCCTCGCATCCAATTAATTAATTTATTCACACGGATTACCAGTAAGTAAAATTGTTGGTAATTTTACAACATGCACCGTTTAAGTGCGCATGGAATTTATCTTTGAAATAAAGAAAGTTAACAGATTCAAGCAAGAATAAATTAACTAAGTGCTATATATGTTGTATTTAATATGAAACATATATAGTATTCATATCATGCAATTAACTAAGTTCACAGATTTAAGTTTGCGGGTCTTAATGTATTTGACTCAGGAAGATCGCTTGTTGCCTGTAACCATCAATGAAATTGCCTTGCAGTTTGATGTGCCACGCAACCACTTAATTAAAATAGTTACACGTTTAAATAAGTTAGGCTGGGTTGATGCTACCAGAGGTAGAAGTGGCGGATTAAGATTAGGCGTAATAGCAAAAAAGTTAAGGCTGGGTGATGTGTTGATGGAGCTTGAAAACTCTACCGCATTAATTAACTGTGCTGTTCCGCCATGTTCACTTAAAGGCCAATGTCATTTGAAAGAAATCCTGGATATTGGTTTGAAGTCATTTTATGAACACATGAATAACTTTACTTTGGCTGATATTGTGAATACCAAGACTAAAATGGCCGTGATCAACATGCATAAGCAATATCAAGTCATCTTGCAAGACAGAGAAGTTGCCTAGAGCCTTAAGTAGTATTTACTATTTAATACAAGACATACGAATTAATTTTTAGCTAGCACTCCCAGAGTGTATTTTTTTATATTTATTGTTTCATTTTATATGTAAGTTTAAAGGAAAATAATGTTATCAGCCTCTGCAAGACCCTATATAGAAGCAAGTGTTCCAGTGTTACGCGAACATGGCGTAGCGATCACAACCACATTTTATCGAAATCTCTTTAATGCACATCCTGAGTTGAAAAATCTTTTCAACATGGGTAATCAAGCACAAGGAACACAGCAGCAGTCGCTTGCAGCCGCAGTATTTGCCTATGCAGCTAATATCGATAAGGCAGATGTGCTTGCACCTGTAGTTAGCCGTATCGTTCACAAGCATGCATCTTTAGGTATCACAGCTGAACATTATCCAATTGTTGGCCATCATTTGCTTGGCGCTATTAAGGAAACGCTTGGAGAGGCTGCGACTGTTCCTTTATTAGATGCATGGGCAGAAGCTTATTCTTTACTAGCGGATGCACTGATAAGCGAAGAGAATAAACTCTACGCAAACGCAGGCACGATAGCAGGGGAGTTAAGTGATTATGAGGTAACGCATATAAGTCAGGAAAGCGAA
>JBKJRF010000045.1:0-3295 GCA_046594825.1 Methylotenera sp. | reverse complement strand
CTTGTTCTTGGATTGCACATTTGTGCCTGACGATTGCGCACTGACTTGCATACCTGTGCGTAAAGCTGTGCTTTTAGCATGATAAAAATAAGTTTTGCCTTGAATTGCACCATTATTCATTGGTGCGCGAGAAAGGTAGTGTGCGCTGACGCTTGTTGCAGGTGAGGCTGAGGGCGAAACTATGATAGTACTATTTACACTAGGCTCAGGTGCATCAAATGGCAGTGTGATTTGAATAAGCGCTTCACTATAGTTGATTAAACTCTGCAGTAATCCGCCACTAATATCTTTGCCTGTGGCTAAACGTGTGAGTGCATCCCCCCATGTTTGTTGCATAGTATCTGCAATACTTTTTGCATTAGCTTCAGCGGCAAATAGTTTTGCTTCATCTGCTTTGAGGTCGGCCAGCGCTGTCGCTACTACTTTGTCTGAAACGTTTTTGTCATCTAAGTTAAGCTCATGCAAACGGTTGTATTCGCTTTTATTATGCGCTGAACTTGCACTTAACACCTGAGCATCAGATTTTGCTGCTAGATAGCGTGTGCGCAACTCTATAAGGCCATCAATAGCTACCACATTACCGTAGCTACTAACGCTAGCTGCGTGTGTACTAGCATTTAGTAAACTAGTTTTGATTTCACTTTGTGCTTGGGTGGCAGCGTCAATAGTGATAGTAGTTAGTCCTTGTTTACTGCTTACCCGATTTGGTGCTTGAATCTGGTCGTCAGTATCTTTTGTAGACGCTTCATACTCATCTTTGCCATAAAATACCAGCACCCAAAAAAGAATAACGATTAAAAATGTTTGTATGCCGATGATAATGGCTAATTTACGGTTCATTTTTTATCCCATTCCATTTCAATTTTGGCAGCATTAATTTTGGTAGTTGATAGCGGCTTCTGTAACGTGTTTTCTAATTGGTTAACTGCTGTTTTGAGCTGAAAGTTAGCTAGAGCTACATTTTTTTCTGCCACATTGTCTTCTAATTTCGCATAGGCTAATTCCAGCCGATCAATCTCGCCTGCAGCAAATTTTCGCGCCATGCGTTGTGAGTTATTTTGTTGCTGTATAAGCACTTGCTGTTGGTTATCTAATGCTAATTTAGCTTGAATGAGTCCAGCATTAGCAATATTAGCCTCAGAAATCACTTTAGATTGCAATGCCATAAACTGTGCTGCTTCTACTTCACGCAACGCGGTAGCCTCTGCAATGGCTACCTTATTTTTATTTAATAATGTAAGTAAGCTAGATAAACCTAGTGACCATACTCTATCCCCAAACTCATAAGCATAACCTGGGCTTATATTGATATCAGGATACTGCTTGGCAATTTCCAGTTTTAATTTCGTCTCAGCAGAAGCATATTTTTCGAGTGCGACGCGAATGTCTAAACGATTTAGCAGTGCACTAGCTTGAATGTCAGTAGGGATGGTTTGATTGTTAGGTATTTGTTGGGCATTATCACCATTACTTAAATTCATGGCTGTTACTTTGTTAAGTGGTATGCCTAAATTACTCGCTAACTTGGATAGTAAAACGAGTTTATTTTGCTCACTGGCAATAAGTTCAGAAGTAGTTATTTGAAGCTGTAGTTTTGCCGTGCTTAACTCAACATTAGAAGCAGCACCTAAAGTCACGCGCTTTTGATAAATGGCTACAATTTCTTGTCGACGTGATTGTTCTTCAGTGAGTAATTTAACCTGTTGCTGATTAAATTGATATTCATTCAAATTTTGCGCTACTTGGCTATGTAATTGCCAAGCAGTTTGTGCAATTTCCAATTTAGCGGCTTCTGATAAATGACGTGCATTTTCAATGCGGATATCACGTTTTTTTGCAGTTTCAATAGGAATATCAATACTAAATCCAAATGCAAACGGACTAATATCGCCATTGGCGCGGTTGCTATGAGCAATATTGCTATTCAAGGTCGGTATAGGTTTCACTGCCGCAGCAAGCTCAGTAGATTGTGCTGCACGCCATTGTGCACGTGCAACGTCTAAGCTAGGGTGAAAGAAAAGTGCACATAACGTGAGTTCATCCACTCCCCACAGGGTTATAGGTAGCTGGTTAGCTGGATAACCATTACTGATTAAGTATTCATTAAACTGCTCGCTGGCAGGGTCTTTCGCTTCAAATTTTACCGTGTTTGCTACAGGGTCTATAGGTTTAGCTGTGTATTGCAGAAAATCACAACCTCCTAAAAGGAATGCCAGAAATATTGGTAGACAAGCGACCAATATCGCTGCACAAGGAGTTTGATATATATGATTGGAAGGATTAGTCAAACTGGTATGATTTATCAAAACAGTTAGGGTTATTTTAGGTTTTTAGATTTTTTAAGTTTATTTTGATAAAAAGTATGGCATCCGCCATTTCTTGCGGACTTACTTTTAGTTGACAATTTCGGCGTTCACAGCGCCTAGTGCATCTTGTAATGTTTCTTCTGTAAGGCTATTAATAGTGGTGGCGAGTAAATCTGCTGCTTCTACAGTGCTGATAGGTAAGTCATGGCTATCCATTTCGGCAATAAGCCCAGCTGCAGCACCTGTTACTTTTAATAAAGATTGACGCTCGCGCATTAGAAGCTCTAATTCTGTGCGCAGCATATGGATTTCGTTTATGTTGATATTGTTTTGCATGACTTTTACTTTACGTTGTTTGTAATGAATACAGGGTAAAATTACTTAGCTTAATAATTAAGTCGTATTCTCCCACAATCATAGTCCGCTCTGCTAAAAATTCAAGTGTGCTCTATACACAAAATGACATTTCATCAACTTCTTGATAAATAAATGGTAGATTCTTTGATTTTATCTTTTCTCATCGCATGGAGTTGAGATACAATAGCGGCTTGTTTGAAACGGCAGTATTCTTATCTATAAGATTTAATACAAGCTGTACCCTACCTGCGAGAGTGGCGGAATTGGTAGACGCACTGGATTTAGGTTCCAGCGCCGTAAGGCGTGAGAGTTCGAGTCTCTCCTTTCGCACCAAGTAAAATCAGTGAATTGAGATGTTGTGGTATACCGCAATATTCCATTTCATTCTGATAATATTCAGTAAATTTTCCAGATTTTTTCATATATATACGTTTTGGTATATTAAATCTTGTTCTATTGCAATGTCATTTTAGGATGTCAATCCTACGCCAAACATAAGGGCATATAGCACCTTACGGACTATTACTTAAGGTGCTAGTGCCGTAAAAATCTCGTTGCATAATTAAATTTAGTTACAATTCTCAGGCGCTGCACTATTATGTACTTAATGCTCTGCACTATTATGTATATGA
>JBKJRF010000012.1:0-3496 GCA_046594825.1 Methylotenera sp. | reverse complement strand
TGAGGTGTTTACTGGCGCGCCAGGTAAATACGTACCACTAAAAGAAACCATCAAAGGCTTTAAGGCGATTGTTGCTGGTGAATATGATCACTTGCCAGAGCAAGCGTTCTACATGGTAGGTGGTATTGAAGAAGCAGTTGAAAAAGCAAAAACACTTAATTAATTTTATCGTTGCATAGCCGCGTTGCGCTGTACTCGCTTCCTTGCCGCACAATATGTGCTGTCTGCGTCGCTCTGTTCCGTGCGCCTTGCTCTGCTTAGATAAAATGAATTAATAGTTACTGATTAAAGAGAAAATTATGGCAAATACTGTTCATATCGATGTAGTAAGTGCGGAAGCCTCAATATTCTCTGGCGAAGCCGAGTTTGTTGTAGCGCCTGCCAGCGCGGGTGAAGTGGGTATCTACCCAAATCATGCGCCTATGATTACCACCATCAAGCCAGGTGCATTGCGTATCAAGCTATCTGACACTGCTGAAGAGACTTTGATTTTTATCTCTGGTGGTTTGTTAGAAGTACAGCCAGGTATGATTACTGTGTTGGCAGATACGGCTGTGCGTGGTCATGATTTAGATGAAGCAAAAGCAATCGCAGCAAAAGAAGCCGCTATTGAAGCGATGCAAAATAGAGCTTCTAATGTGGATTATGCACAAGCTCAAGCTGAGTTGTCTGAAGCGCTTGCGCAAATCCAAGCAATTGAGCGTTTACGTAAATCAGCGCACTAAAGTTAGAAAACAAGATGGTGCTACATAAAAGTTAACACCAGCAAAAAGGCAGCCTAGGCTGCCTTTTTTGTTATACTTTACCTATAAATGCCCACTACAAACCATAAAGATTATGAGTAAATTAAATATCGTTGTCCTGGCTGCAGGTAAAGGCACGCGCATGCATTCAAACATGCCGAAAGTGTTGCATGAGATTGGTGGCAAGCCAATACTGGCGCATGTGATTGATTGTGCAAAAGCACTTAATCCACAAAAAATCATTGTGGTGTACGGCTATGGTGGTGAGATAGTACGAGATGCATTTGGCAATGAAAATATTACATGGGTGAATCAAGCAGAACAGCTTGGTACTGGGCATGCAGTACAGCAAGCAGCGCCCTATTTGGATTCAGATGCCAAAACATTGATTATGTTAGGTGATGTGCCGTTAGTAAACGCAGACGCTTGTAAAAGTTTGATTGCAAATGCAGATAAAAAATTAGCAATTTTATCGTTCAATAAAACGGACCCTACAGGTTACGGACGCATCGTGCGTAATAACAATTTGGTAGCGGCAATAGTTGAACACAAAGATGCTACAGAAGCACAACGTAATATCGTTGAAGTGAATACTGGCATCATGGCGATGCCAAATATGTACCTAACAAAATGGTTATCAAAACTGACCAATAACAATGCGCAAGCGGAATACTACTTAACCGATATAGTTGCATTTGCTGTTAAAGATAGCATTGAAGTCGCGGCTGAAATCACAGCAGATGAGTGGACAGTCACAGGAATCAATTCAAAAGCAGATTTAGCACAAATTGAGCGTGTGTATCAATCGCGCTTGGCAAATAAGCTGCTGCATCAAGGTGTAACGTTAAAAGACCCTGCACGACTTGATATACGCGGCATGCTTACTTGTGGTCGCGATGTTGAAATTGATGTGAATTGCGTGTTCGAGGGCAATATAAGTTTGGGTGACAACGTTAAAATCGCCGCAAACTGTGTGATAAAAAATGCGGTGATACAAGCAGGCACACATATCGCGCCATTCACGCATATTGATGACTCTCGGATTGGTGAAAATAGCCGCATAGGTCCTTATGCGCGTTTACGCCCAGGTACTACACTTGCTGCCGAGACACATATAGGTAATTTCGTAGAACTCAAAAATACGCAGGTTGATATTGGCAGCAAAATCAACCATTTGAGCTATGTGGGCGATACCACGGTTGGTAAAAACGTTAATATTGGTGCAGGTACTATTACTTGTAATTACGATGGTGCTAATAAATTTAGAACAGTCATTGAAGATAATGCTTTTATTGGCTCTGATTCGCAATTAATCGCACCAATAACGATAGGTAAAGGTGCCACCATCGCTGCGGGTTCAACTATCACGAGAGACGCACCAGCAGAGCAACTTACTTTTTGCCGGGCAAAAGAACAAAAATCAATAGCGGGTTGGAAACGACCTGTAAAAATAAAAAAATAGTCAGTTAAAAATTATAAGTACAGGAAAATAGTTTATGTGTGGCATTGTAGGCGCAGTTGCAAATAGAAATGTCGTTTCTACCTTAATTGAAGGCTTAAGCCGCTTGGAGTATCGCGGATATGACTCTGCTGGTATTGCAGTGTTAAATGGCAATAGCATAGAACGCGTGCGCGCTGTTGGCCGTGTAGCAGCCATGACAGAAAAAGCCTTAGAGATAAATCTAAGTGGCCAAGTTGGCATCGGTCATACGCGTTGGGCAACGCATGGCGGTGTTACTGAGAGCAACGCACACCCGCACGTATCCAAAGGTGAAATTGCCGTAGTGCATAACGGCATTATTGAAAATCACGATGAACAGCGCACTCGCTTAAAAGCACTAGGTTACGAGTTCACATCACAAACAGATACAGAAGTGATTGCGCATTTAATTCACTATTATCAGAAAGATTTAGCACTGTTAGCTGCCACGCAAAAAGCAGTAAGTGAGCTGACAGGTGCGTTTGCCATCAGCGTGATTTCAGTCAAAGAGCCTGAGCACATGATTACCGCCCGCTTGGGTTGTCCATTATTGATAGGTTTGGGTGAAGGCGAAAACTTCATTGCTTCCGATGTATCCGCCGTATTGTCAGTAACACGTAAAGTAATTTATCTGGAGGATGGCGATGTAGCGGATATTCGTCGTGATGGCGTCACGATTTTCGGCCGCAATGGTGAAGAAATATTACGCAAAATCCACATGAGCGATGTTTCGCTTGCCAGCATGGAGCTTGGCCCTTATGCGCACTTCATGCAAAAAGAAATCCATGAGCAGCCGAAAGCACTTACGGATACGATTGAGGCGTTAATTGACGATAACAGCTTTCCCCCTGCCTTGTTTGGAGACGCTGCGAGCGAAGTGTTTAATCAAATCGATAGTATATTGATACTCGCCGCAGGGACCAGCTATTACGCTGCGCTTACCGCTAAATACTGGCTAGAAAGTATTGCAAAAATACCGACTAATGTAGAAATCGCCAGTGAATATCGTTATCGCCAATCCGTGCCCAATCTACGCCAGCTGATTGTCACCATTTCACAATCTGGTGAAACGCTAGACACGATGGAAGCCTTAAAACATGCAAAATCTTTAGGTCAAAATCTAACATTGGCGATTTGTAACGTACAAGAAAGCGCAATTCCACGTGCTTCGCAGTTAATTTTCTACACCCGTGCAGGCGCAGAAATCGGCGTAGCCTCTACCAAAGCCTTTACTACACAACTGGTAGCTTTATTTACATTGGCAGCCACGCTC
>JBKJRF010000005.1:0-6994 GCA_046594825.1 Methylotenera sp. | reverse complement strand
TGTCTGGTGTGCGTAACCGTATGACAGCACGCGGAAAAATGGCGATTGTTGGTTTAGATGATGGCACCACGCGAATTGAAGTTGTGGTGGGCAATGATTTACTCAATCAATATCAATCTTTGTTAAAAGACGACCAGTTGATTATTGTAGAGGGTCGCGTGAGTAATGATGAGTTTTCAGGTGGCGTTAGGGTGAACGCTAGAAAATTGCATGATTTATCTAGCCTTAGAAACAGCCGTGCGAGCTTTTTAAAGATTTCGTGTAATGGCCAGGCAGATGCGCTTAAATTAAAAGCACTATTAAAACCTTATTGCAAGAATGTGTCTGACGAGCAGCGCGGCTGTGCAGTAAAAGTGGAATACCATAATAAGACTAGTAAAGTAGAGTTGATGCTGGGTAACGATTGGCGGGTTGATTTACACGAAGAATTGATTGCGAGCTTAACTGCATGGTTAAGCCGTGAAAACGTAAAAATCCTATATAATTGAGTTTGAATTTAAAGTCGTATTTTTTGAGAATAAACTAAACGCATGAAAATAAGTTACTTAGATTTTGAACAGCCAATTGCTGAACTTGAAGCCAAGATTGAAGGTTTGCAGTCAGCACATGATGATCATGATAAATTGGATATTTCTAAAGAATTATCTGCACTGGAAAAGAAGAATAAAAAACTTTCAGAAGATATTTATGGCAATTTAACTGCTTGGCAGATTTCGCAGTTAGCACGTCATCCGCAGCGGCCCTACACGCTAGATTATATCCAAGGCATGTTTACCGATTTTGAAGAATTGCATGGTGATCGTGCTTATGCAGATGATCCTGCGATTGTCGGAGGAATTGCTCGATTTGAAGGCCAATCAGTGATGGTAATTGGTCATCAAAAAGGGCGTGATGTTAAAGAACGCCAATACCGTAACTTTGGTATGCCACGTCCAGAAGGTTATCGCAAAGCTTTGCGACTTTATCGATTAGCAGAAAAATTTAATATTCCTATTATCACGCTAATTGACACACCAGGCGCATATCCAGGGATTGGCGCAGAGGAGCGCGGTCAATCAGAAGCGATTGCACGTAATTTATATGTAATGGCAGAACTTAAAACACCTATTATTGGTGTGATTATTGGTGAGGGCGGCTCAGGCGGAGCGTTGGCTTTAGGTGTAGTGGACAAGCTACTAATGCTGCAATACGGCACATACTCAGTTATTTCACCGGAAGGCTGTGCTTCAATTTTATACAAAAGTGCAGACAAAGCATCAGTGGCTGCAGAGTCACTGGCAATCACGGCGGATCGTCTCAAGGTGATGGGTTTGGTAGACCGCATAGTGTCAGAACCTTTAGGCGGCGCGCACCGTTCGCCAGAAGTGGTTATGGAGAGCTTACGTGCTGCGTTAAAAGAAGAGCTTGCTAAGCTCACAACTAAATCAATCAAAACGTTATTAGTTAGTCGCTATGAGCGCTTAATGGGCTATGGCAAATTTAAAGAAGTCGTCGAAAAAAAGGCTTAATCCTAATAGCGCCAGTTTAGATGGCGTTGTGACGACAGTTTGCCCTTTAACACTTCAAGTTAATCAGTTTTTAAATACACATTTAAAAAATGACTTAAATCATAAACAGTATTTGCTGCTAGCGCTGAGCGGTGGATTAGATTCAAGTGTTTTATTACACTTGTTAGCTCAAGCAAAGCAGAGTCTACCTTTTGAACTACATGCCTTGCATGTGCATCATGGCTTAAGTCTAAATGCAGATAATTGGGCCAATTTTTGTACTCAGCAGTGCCAGTTACTTGATGTGCCGTTACAAATAGTACATGTCAATATTGACAAAAACTCTCACCTAGGTATTGAAGCAGCTGCCCGGAATCTACGCTATGAAGCACTGTTTAACTGCAAGTTAAGTCCTGATAGCCATTCAGAAATACTACCCAACTATGTAGTGACAGCCCATCATCAAGATGATCAAGCTGAAACACTGATATTGCAATTATTTAGGGGTGCAGGTGTTAAGGGTTTGTCTAGTATGCCGTCAGTTGATGAAAATAGACGGTTATTACGCCCTCTACTTGATGTGTCGCGCAAAGCATTAGAAGAGTATGCCAAATTGCATCATATTCGTTGGTGTGATGACGAAAGTAACGACAACACTCACTATGAGCGTAACTTCGTGCGACATGAGGTAATGCCTCTTTTAGAAACGCGCCATCCAGCCATTAAATCAATATTAGCTAGAACTGCTTCACATTTGGCAGATGCTAATGAGTTACTAGATGCTTTAGCCGCAATTGATGCAGAACAGTTATTCCGAGATAACAGCCTATGTTTGCTAGGCTTAAGCGCTCTTGATGTAGCACGTGCCAAAAATCTATTACGGTGGTGGTTTTCACAAAATCAATTGGCAATGCCGACTTCAGACCATTTAACTGAAATTATCCAGCAATTACTTAATGCTAAGCCTGATGCTGACATTAATATCCAGCTTCAGACGAATAATCTGGGGAAATTTTTATCGCTGAAGCGTTTTCAGAAAAGGGCTTATTTATACCATGAGCAAGACATTCAAGCTTTTGATTTAGTTTGGAATGGGGAGCCAGAATTGTTGCTACCAAACGGTGGGACTCTACAATTTAAGCAGGTTCTTGGTGCCGGCTTAGCGCTTAAATTTGGTATGACCAAGTTAAGGATCACTAATCGAGACGGTGGCGAACGCTTTAAGCCCAATCCACTCAGGCCGACACGCACACTCAAACATTTATTACAGGAAGCTAAAATTCCACCTTGGAAACGTGCCGGTTTACCTTTGATTTATTGGCAGGATACACTAGCTTATGTACCTACTATAGGTATTGCATACGAATTGCAGGCGGCTGAAGATGAACAAGGTTTAGAAATTATTTGGCACGATACATCAAGTTAGTATGTTTTATTACCTAGTTTCCTCACTTTATCTTTTTACTTTTTAAGTAATAATTGCAGTTGTGGCCAAATATTTTCTAACACAATAGGCTGTCCAAGCACATTGGGGTGTAGGCCATCATCTTGAATCAATTGTGGTTTTGCAGCTACGTTTTCTAACATAAATGGTACTAACGGGGTTCGATATTGCTGGCTTAACTCTGAGTAGGTTAGCTTGAAATCCTTGGTATATTTTGGGCCATAATTAGGTGGGATTTGCATACCAACCAACAGTACTTTTGCGCCTGATTTTTTACTTAACTGAATCATTGTGCTGAGATTAGTATTCATTTCTTTGATTGGTAATCCACGCAAGCCATCGTTTGCTCCTAGCTCTAAAACGACGATAGCAGGCTTATTAGCGGTGAGATTAGTAGCAAGGCGACTTAATCCGCCACTGGTAGTTTCACCACTAACACTGGCATTCACCACATCATAATGATATTGTTGTTTAGTGAGTTTTGTTTGTAGTAACGCAACCCATCCTTGCTGCTGTGCTATACCATAGGCAGCTGATAAGCTATCACCATAAATCAAAATTTTGGCATTGGCCGCTATTGCTGCAGCTGGACATGCAACGAAACTTAAACTCAATAGACTAATAGTGATGAATCTACCTGCTATTCGTTTAGTGATTAGCAGTTTAAACATTAAAAATAAGCGAAAATACATTGATGCAATCACCTCCAAATATTCAATTTACGTCTCAAACTATAATCCAAGCACAAGATTTGCATTATGAAATCAATAGTGAAACTAGCAATCATCTTAACCAAATTCGAATTCTTCAAGGTTTAAATTTAAACATATTTGCGGCTGAGCAAGTGGCTATCATTGGTAGTTCAGGCTCAGGTAAGTCTACGCTTTTGAGTTTGCTGGCCGGGTTGGATGTACCTACGCGTGGCAATATTCAAATTCAAAATAAGCCTTTTAGTAGTTTAGATGAAGATGGGCGTGCCGCGCAGCGCTCAAAATATATGGGTTTTGTATTTCAGTCATTTCAATTATTGCCTTCACTGACAGCGCTAGAAAACGTGATGTTACCTTTACAGTTAAGAAATACAGCAGAGGCAAAGGCTCTCAGTCTAGAAGCGCTTAACAAAGTAGGGTTGAGTCAGCGTACACAGCATTATCCTAAACAGTTATCGGGCGGTGAACAACAGCGCGTGGCGATTGCGCGTGCATTTGCCACGCAACCAGCTATTTTGTTTGCAGATGAGCCGACCGGTAATCTGGACAATACCACGGGCCAAATCATTATTGAGTTATTGTTTAGCATGAATGCCGAAGCTGGGACGACGCTGGTATTGGTAACGCATGATATTAATTTAGCAAATCGCTGTCATAGGCAACTCAAACTAGAAAACGGTGTGTTAAACGAGTTGATTGCAGCATGAGTATAGAAAATACTCTAGAAACACGTCTACTAATGCCTAGAACGAGCTCAGCTATTAAACTAAGCGCTTTGTTAGCATGGACGCAAACATTAAGCCTGTGGCGTGCTGGCGCATTGCGAGTGATGGTGTTCTCTTTAGTGTTGGCAGTAGCAGCCATCACAGCCGTAGGGTTTTTTACACAACGTGTAGAAACTGCATTGAATCAGCAGGGTGGTTTGTTATTGGGTGGTGACCTTGCGGTATCGTCCGATCATCCCATTGCAGAGCAATTTGAAAAGCGTGCAACAGCGCGAAATATTACCACGGTTAAAACCTATGAGTTTGCCAGCATGGTGGTGTTTGGTGAAACAAACCAGTTGGCGGAAATTAAAGTGGTGGGGCAGGGGTTTCCGCTACGAGGTGATCTCACTATTGGCCAGCAATCTACTAATAAGGGACAAGTTGTTAAAACTACGCCAAATGCAGGGGAGGTTTGGGTAGAGCCACGCTTAGCAAGTTTATTAGGTTTAAGCGTTGGTTCTAACGTAGAAGTAGGCGAACGAACATTGCGAGTTGCGGCAATATTGCTGCATGAACCATCACGTGGTGGGGATATGTTTAGTTTTGCGCCTCGCCTTATGATGAATGCGTCTGATTTAACTTCAACTAAGCTGATTCAATTGGGTAGCCGGGTGAAATATCAGCTATTGCTGGCGGCGCAACCACAAATAATCAATGATTACTTTGCTGAAACCAAACCTAAATTAGGCCGCGGTGAAAAGATTGAAGACGTACGGAATGCGCGCCCCGAGATTAAACAGGCGCTGGATAAAGCGCAGCAGTTTTTAGGCTTATCAGCCATGGTAAGTGTCATTTTGGCTATGGTAGCTATGCTGCTATCAAGCTTGCCTTATGTCAAACAGAGCCTTGATACCTTTGCGTTAATGCGTTGCTTTGGTGCTGCAAAAAATTTGGTCATGCAAGTGTTGGCGATACAGACCATGTTAATTGCCTTCTTTAGTGCGCTCATTGGTATAGCGCTAGGTTTTTTGGCGCAATTTGGATTGGCTTACTTAGCTGGCAGTTTGTTTTTAGAGGCACTGCCACCAGTTACTTTCATGCCGGCATTGGTTGGTTTGGTAGCGAGTATTGCTATGATGTTTGCCGTGGTATTGCCACATGCATGGCAAATGCGCCAGTTAACCACGATGAACATATTAAGGCGAGAAACCTTAACGCAGCCAATATCAGGACAAGCCAAATTCTTACCTGCTGCTTTGGTAATGTGTGCGATGATTTTTTGGCAAGCCAATGATGTAAAAATTGCTTTGGCTACCATTTTTGCGATATTGATATTGTGTATCGCAATTGCAGGTTTAGCTTATATCGTCGTGTATTTAAGTGGCCGTTTCTTTAATGAATCCCAACAAAGTTTAACAGTTCAATCCATAAAGCTGAATGCCATAAAGCTCGGTGTGCTTGGACTCAAGCGCAGGTTCGGTTTATCTACTGTGCAGATGATAGGCTTTAGTATGGGGCTAATGGTGCTAATGTTGTTGGCGTTAATTCGTGGTGATTTAGTGCGCAACTGGCAGGCCTCGCTGCCGATTGATGCCCCTAATCGTTTTATTATCAATATTCAGCCAGCACAGATTGATGGAATACATAAATTCTTTGAGCAAACTAATATTAAAAATACAACCATCTTTCCAATGGTGCGTGGCCGTTTAATTAGCAAGAATGGTCAGGTGATCACAAGCACGCAGTGGACAGATGATAAGGCTAGACGCTTAGCGGAACGCGAGTTTAATTTATCTTGGATAGATAAGATGCAAAGTGATAATAAGCTGTTGTCAGGCCGTTGGTGGACACCACAAGAGCACGGCAGGCCTTATATCTCGCTTGAGCAGGACTTAGCTAAGACCTTGGGCCTACAATTGGGAGATAAACTGACATTTGATGTTGCAGGTAACCCATTGACACTCACAGTTACCAGTATCAGAAAAGTGGATTGGGATAGCATGCGCGCTAACTTTTTTGCCGTGACGCCGCCTGGTGTTTTAGATAATTACGCAGCTAATTACATCAGCAGTTTTCACTTGCCGCTTGGTGCTGATGCGCCTATGAATCAATTGGTGAAAAATTACCCTAATCTAACCGTTATTGATGTTGCTGCGTTGATGCAGCAAGTGCGTGGCATTATGCAAAAAATGAGCGATACCATTCAGTATGTGTTTGCTTTTAGTTTAATTGCTGGCGTGGCAGTGTTATACGCAGCGCTTGTTGCCACGCGAGATGAGCGAATGCTCGAGGCAACACTTATGCGAGTATTTGGCGCATCACGCCAACAAGTGAGTATTGCTTATTTGGCAGAGTTTGCTTGTATAGGTTTAATCGCAGCATTTATTGCGAGCTTAGCTGCTAATTCGCTAGCGTTTTACATTAGTGCACATATTTTGAATATTCCATTTCAATTCAATATTACCTTGGCACTCACTACTATGTTGATAGCGGCAATATTCATTCCCATGGCCGCATGGATAGGGTTGCGTGGATTTTTGAATGTACCGCCCAGGCAGTTGCTTAACAGTATCTAAGCTTATGAATTAATCATAAATAATGGTTGTATATAACCACCGATTTGGCTGTATATAACCACATTTAAGA
>JBKJRF010000057.1:0-4301 GCA_046594825.1 Methylotenera sp. | reverse complement strand
GTCATTGAAGGTCGACAGCCAGGCTTTCTTTATACGCGTTATGGCTCAAATCCCAGTATTGTTAATGTAGAGAATAAGCTTGCGAGTATTGAGCAAGCTGAGGGTTCGATTGCATTTTCTTCAGGCATGGCCGCTATTTCAGCCACGCTGTTAGCACATGGCGAACGTGGTGTTATTTGTTTTGGTGAGGTTTATGGTGGTACATGGGAGTTCATGACTCTGCAGCTCCAAGCACTTGGCCGACAGGTTAGGTTTTTAGCCGCTGATGATTGGCAGGGGCTTAACGTGTATTTATCACAGGGTTTTGGTTTGGTATATTTTGAAACGCCATCAAACCCCTTATTGCAAATCATAGACATTGCTCGGGTAAGTAAACTTGCACATCAATATAATGCACTCGTAGCGATTGATAGTACTTTCGCTACACCCGTCAATCAGCAGCCACTTACCATTGGTGCAGATATTGTCATTCATAGTGCAACTAAGTATTTGGGTGGTCACAGTGATGTGACTGGAGGCATGGTAGCTGGGTGTATGGCTACGCTTCAGCCATTGCGAGTTTGGCGAAAAAATCTAGGCCAGTGTATAGCCCCAGAAACTGCACATATGCTTGCTAGAAGTTTAAGTACGCTAGAGGTTAGGGTAAAGCAGCAGAATGCATCAGCACTACGCATTGCAAAGACCTTAGAACAGCATCCCGTAGTTGAGCAAGTATATTATCCAGGGCTTGAAAATTTTGAAGGCTATGAGGTCGCTAAGCGCCAAATGTCTGGTTTTGGTGGCATGCTATCTATTACTGTTCGAGGCGGTTCTGCGGCTGCCGTAAAAATGGTGGACTCATTGTCTTTATTTGCAATTGCACCTAGCCTTGGTGGCGTTGAGAGTCTTGTTTCTCAGCCATCTTTAACTTCACATCGAGACCTTTCTGCAGAGCTTAGGGCTGAACGCGGTATTACTGATAACTTAATAAGATTATCTATTGGTCTGGAAGATTCTGAAGATATTGAGGAAGATTTATTGCAAGCATTGGCATTACTTTAAGTGTGCTGAACAAGCTCATATTATCTATGCTTATTGAATACTATTAAGAGGATATGTAAGTGAAATTAGAGCTAGAAAACAAAGTGGCATTGGTAACGGCATCATCGGGTGGTATAGGCCTTGAAATAGCCAGATCGCTGGCAGCAGAAAATGCAACAGTAGTGATCAATGGCCGTACGCAAGCAAGCGTGGATAAGGCCATGGCTGATATAAGGAAACATAACCCTAAGGCAGATTTAATTGCGTTTGTGAGCGATAACGGTACGTTGGCAGGCTGTGAAACCACTATCAAGCAACTGCCTCATGTAGATATTTTGGTTAATAATCTTGGCATTTATGAAGCTAACGGTTTTTTTGATGAAACTGATGACGATTGGCAACGCCTGTTTGAAGTCAATGTAATGAGCGGTGTAAGATTAGCAAGGCATTATTTAGCCCGCATGCTAGAAAAGGGTAGTAGACGTGTGGTATTTATTTCCAGTGAGTCTGGCGTGATGCCTGCACCAGAAATGGCACATTACAGTGCTACCAATACTATGCAGCTAGGGATTTCCCGTGCATTGGCGGAGTTAACCAAAAACACAGAGGTGACCGTGAATGCTGTTTTACCTGGCCCTACACGTACAGAAAGCGTAGAAAAATTTATGCAGGATGTTTACCCTGGTTGAGGCTGAGACTAAATTTATGGCAGAAAATCGCCCTACGTCGCTTATTTCTCGATTGATTAAACCATCCGAAATTGGTCACATAGTTACGTTTATTTGTAGTGCACGCGCAGCCATCATTAATGGTGCAAACATTCGTGCCGAGGGTGGTTTAGTGAGAAGTGCATTTTAATTGAAGATCATCTAATCCTGATTTTTCTTTAGTTTAAGCGTTACTAGTTCGATTTGAAGTAACTCCTTGTAAACTCTCGCCTACTTAAAAGGCATGGTATATTTCGGAATGACTGAAACTCAAGTACCTACTTTTTTACTACAAGGTATTATCTATCTTGGCGCTGCCGTCTTGGTAGTGCCAATATCTAAGCGGATAGGGCTGGGCTCCGTAATAGGTTATTTAATTGCTGGTATTTTGATTGGTCCGTGGGGTTTGCGGCTCATTGATGATGTCGAAACAGTACTGCATTTTTCTGAATTCGGCGTAGTAATGATGTTATTCCTCATTGGGCTAGAGCTTAATTTAGATAAGCTATGGCAGTTACGACTACCTATTTTTGCCACAGGTGGCTTGCAAGTGGTGGGCTCTGTGCTGGTTATTTTGTTACTTGGGTTAGTATTTAAACTTGATTGGCGTATTGCCTTAGTCGCTGGGATGGGCGTTGCCATGTCATCCACAGCGATTGCCATGCAGACCATGATAGAACGGGGAGAATTAAACCAACCTGCTGGTCAAGCAGCATTCTCAGTGCTGTTATTCCAAGATTTAGCGGTTATTCCGTTAATGCTGGTTTTATCCTTACTCGTTCCGCAAGTTGGCCATTCACATTTTGATTGGATTTCTGCTTTAAAAGCGCTAGGGTTAGTATTTGCAATTGTGGTTGGTGGGGACTATGTGCTTAGGCCCGTACTACGTTATATCGCTAATACTGGCCTACGCGAGGTATTTATTGCATTCGCCCTATTTTTAATTATGGGCGTAGCGTTACTGATGCAGTTAGTAGGTCTGTCGATGGCTTTAGGTGCATTTTTAGCGGGTGTTTTACTTGCAGATTCAGAATATCGGCAAGAGCTTGAATTGGATATAGAGCCTTTCAAAGGCTTGTTACTAGGGCTATTTTTTATTGCAGTTGGCATGTCGGTCAATATTGGGTTAGTTTGGCAACAGCCATTGCTCATTATTGGGCTTGCGTTGGCCTTAGTAGTCGTGAAAGTTTCCCTGCTTTACCCACTGGCTTTAATGTTTAAGCAGAGAAAATTAGATGCATTGTTTTTTGCGCTAGTGTTATCACAGATTGGTGAATTTGCATTTGTGATTTTTAGTACCGCCGAGCAGTTGGGTGTACTTAATAACCAGACAACCAGTATCCTAAATGCCGTGGTTGCAATCTCAATGCTAGCAACTCCGCTAATCATGTTGGGTTATAGCTGGTGGATTAAACATCATCTTACGCAAACTGACATTACAAAACATGATACTTTCGAAACTCAGCGGCCAGTCATCGTGGCGGGCTTTGGGCGAGTGGGCCAAGTGATTACTCGATTGCTCAATGGTATAGGCTCACCGCCTACTGTGATAGAGTTTGATGCAAACCAACTTGAACTTTCACGACGTTTTGGCTTTAAGGCTTATTACGGCAACATAGCACGGCCTGATGTATTAATTGCGGCAGGTATTAAAAATGCACATTTATTGATACTGGCAATAGATAACCATGAAGATGCAATGAAAACAGCACGCTACGTGCGCAGTCATTTTCCACATGTAAAAATACTCGCACGTACCAGAAACCGTACCACAGCTTTTGATTTTATGGATCTACAGATAGAGTCTGTTCGAGAAACATTTTTATCCTCGTTAGAGCTGGGCGAGCTCACCTTGAAAGTGTTAGGGTATGACTCAGAAAATGCTGAAAACTTAGTAGCAAAATTTAGAAAGCTTGATGAGCATCGACTAAAAGAATCGCATCCATTTAGGCACGATATGAAGAAAATGATTGCACAAAGCCATCAATCTAGAGTGGATTTAGCAAATATCCTGACGCAAGAAACACATGGTAATTTGAATTTAAATACTGATAATCATGTGTCGCAATAACCTGAAAATAGCAATTTTAGGCTAACTGTTAATCTATGTTAAATTGTCAATCCAGTTAAATCAATCAGTCTAAAAGCATCCTTCTTTGAGAGTACACCTTAGGTGTAATTGTGTGATTAAGCATGTCGCGATTAAATACACCTTACTTAATCAACCCCCTAAGGAGAAGTACAATGACTACAAAAGCTTTTAAATATAAAAAACAGGCTATTAAAGATGTTCAGCCTTCTATGAATGTGGCTGGTGTTCCAGCTTGGCTTGGCGATACATTTGTTTCTACAGATAAAGACAAAACAATCTGTGCAGGTTTTTTTCGTTTAGAAAAAGGTAATGCGCTGAACTATAGCTATGATTATGAAGAAATGAAAATTGTTGTAGAGGGTACATTTATTATTTCTGACGATACTGGTCAAAAAGTGACTGCAACCGTTGGTGATGTGCTTTATTTCCCATCTGGTAGTAATATCAAGTTTGAAACTCCAGATCATGCAATTGGCTTTTTC
>JBKJRF010000051.1:0-20061 GCA_046594825.1 Methylotenera sp. | reverse complement strand
AATCAAGATGCTCAACTGAGAGTAATCAAGACTCAATATTGGCCGCCTTTTATTGTTGGTCGTAGGGGTACTGATGGTGGTAATTTTCAAGGCCGCTTCACAAAGTACAAGTTTTTTTTACAGCAGTTATTTAGTCTGCTGAAATGGCCTTTCAGAAGATTGATATATCTTTTGCATAGTTAGTTTGAGTTTATAAGATATATAGATTAATTATGGAGTTAACATGAGTTTCGGTATTTTAACGTCAGCTATAAAAAGCGATTATCTTAAAGCCATTGGGTTAGTTTTATCATTACGTGTATCTAACCCAGGAGTGCCAGTAGCCATTGTATGCCCTAAAAATATACGGCATCTTGTAGAGCCATATTTTAGTTACGTAGTTGATGAAGATCCTAATTTCAAAGGATTCGAACATAAAATTAATGTGGATCGTTATTCTCCTTTTGATGAAACATTATTTTTAGATTCAGACATTTTAGTTTTCAGGGATGTTAAACCCTTCTTAGCAACTTGGGGGCAAGTACCTTATGCTGCATGTGGGCATTATGTTTCTGATGGGTTTAGCAGTTTTAGCTTAGATATAAAGAAAATCCTTAAATTATTAGGTAAAGATAAGTTCGTTAAAATAGAAGGCGTTGGCCATGGACTATTTCGTAAGCCTGATTGCAACAGCTTTTTTGACAAAGCTCGTGAAGTAACTAGAAATTATCGTGATTACGCAGGTGACGCCAAATATGCAGATGAGGATGCTGTGTCTATAGTCATGACTATGATGAATTACGGCCCAGCTCCTTGGGGTGAGTTTTTCTCTCGTTATTTTAATGCAAAGCCTGGAACAATGCATATGAATGGAGTAAAAGGGGAATGCAGTTTCATTCATCAGGATACAGGTGAAAAATATTCGCCTTGCACTATGCATTTTGCAAGAGATGAGGCGGCATTCGCATATACATGGCAGCTATACAAGCTTTATAGACATTTTGATATTTCAACTAAAGGCCTGCTTAGATTTGCATTTATTTGTTATTACAAGCGGGATATCAAATTAAGGTTACATGAGTACAAAAAAAAACTGAAACAATTGATTGGTAAATTTTAGAATAAAAATTATTAGTATGATTAAGAGTTAAGTTTTCCGAAAGTTGTTCATAAAAGGTAAATTTATCTTATAAATTAATCATAATACATTTTTTCTTATCTATTTAAATAAGTCTCTAGAAGGAATATGTGAATGAGAATTAATTTTGTATTGCCAGTAGTGAGTATGTCTGGTGGCATAAAAGTTGCTGTAATTTACGCTAAAGCGCTAGCAGATAAGGGACATGAAGTATTTTTGGTATCTCCTGCAGAAGTAGAGCGGCCAATTCGTCAAAAAATTAAATCCTTTTTAATGGGAAAAGGCTGGCTTAGAAACAAGTCAGATGATGGTTATTTACAAAATTTAGGTTTAAATCATCGCGAACTCAAGAAATTCAGGCAGGTTATTGATAAGGACTTACCAGATGCAGATGTTGTGATTGCCACTTGGTGGGAGACTGCGGAGTGGGTAAATGCCTTGAATCCATCAAAAGGGGCAAAAGTTTACTTTATACAACATTATGAGAAGTTTGATTTTGTTCCACAGGAAAGATGTGAAGCAACTTATAGATTCCCTTTTCATAAAATTGTCATTGCTAAATGGTTACTTAATCTGATGCAGGCTAAATTTGGTGATAACCATGTAGATTTAGTCCCAAACAGTGTGGATAAAAATCAATTTTATGCTGAAGAGAGAGATAAGCAAGTTATTCCAACCATTGGGTTTTTATATGCTTTTACGCATTTTAAAGGCGTGGATATTACTTTGCAGGTAATAAAGAAGTTGAAAGAATCTATACCGAATCTCCGTGTTATCAGTTTTGGTTCATATATGCCTCACAACTTTCCACTATGGGATGACACTATAGAATTTAATTACTCACCTGCTCAAGATAAAATTGGAGATATATATGCCCAATGTGATGTTTGGATAACAGCAAGTCGCACAGAGGGTTTTAACTTACCGGCAATGGAGGCCATGGCATGTCGCACCCCAGTAGTATCAACTAAAGCTGGGTGGCCAGAAGAGGCTATCATCAACGGATATAATGGATTTTTAACTGAGGTAGATGATGTTAGTGCTTTAGTAAAGGCAAGTGAAACCATATTGCTAGAAAGTAATGTGGCCTGGAAGAAGTATTCACACAATGCCTATAACACGCTCGAAAATAGCTCATGGCAAGCTTCAGCTGATATGTTTGAGAAAGCGTTAATTAGAGGAATCGAGAGAACAAAAAATGGTGAACTAAAAAACAATTAGCTATAAAAATGTTAGGATAAATAATGATAAAGAATATTATCAAGTCAATTTTGCGCTATTTTGCATTTAAAAAAGGCAAATACACTTCGTTATATTTGAAGGTTTGTAAACCTGGGATGGCTGAATACGCTGATTTTCTGCGTCGTCATGGCAAGCTACATGGATTAGGTGAAAATTGTTATATTAATTTAGCTGTAAATATTACCGACCCTGAATATGTACACATTGGAAGCAATGTGATGTTATCCGATTGCACTTTATTAGGACATGACGGTGTTGTTGGTGTATTAAATGATGCATATAACGTTAAGTTAGACTCTGTAGGAAAAATTGTCATTAAAGACAATGTATTTATAGGACATGGCGCAATTATCATGCCTGGAGTAACTATTGGGCCTAATGCAGTAGTTGCGGCAGGTGCGGTAGTAACCAAGGATGTATTGGAGGGCGATATTGTTGGTGGTGTTCCGGCTAAACCAATCTCTAGGGTAGATATTCTGGTCCATAAATTGCAAGAAAAAACTGATAAGTTGCCTTGGGCAGATCTCATTAAAATGAGAAAAGGTGCACATGATGCTGCACTAGAACCAGAGTTACTGGCTCAACGGATTAAATATTTTTATCCAAATGATTAATGGATTAAGTAACAACGAAGTCATTTTATTTTTAATATTATTTTCTTCTAATTTCTAGAGAAAGAACAAATTTGGATATTTCAGTTATTTTAGTGAGTTATAACACTGCAGAAATTACAAAAGTATCATTGCAGCATTTATTTGCTTCTGAACTTAAGCAGCAAATGGAGGTTTTTATTGTTGATAATGCTTCTAGAGATAATTCTGTTGAAGTGATTCGTGCTGCCTATCCTAATGTTCCACTAATTGAAAATCAAGTGAATGTAGGCTTTGGACGTGCAAATAATCAGGCCTTGCCATTTATCACAGGTCGCTATGTATTATTATTGAATACAGATGCATTTGTTAAGCCAGATCTTATTGCTAAAACCATAGCCTATATGGATGCCCATTCTAAGTGCGGTATTCTTGGCGTCAAATTAATAGGTGAGAATGGTGATTTGCAGCCTTCTTGCCGATATTTCCCTACTCCTTGGCGTATTTTCTTACAAACTACTGGTCTCAAACGTTTTTTTAAAAATGTGCAAATGGTCGACGAAATGAATTGGGATCATGCATCAGTTAGAAGCTGTGATTGGGTGCCTGGTTGTTACTATCTAGTTCGAAAAGAAGTAATAGATCAAGTTGGACTTTTTGACCCGCTTTATTTTATGTATTGTGAAGAAGTCGATCATTGCTATGCGACTAAAAAAGCTGGTTGGGAAGTGGCTTATTATCCTTTACCAGTCATTCATCTTGGTGGACAGAGTGCAAAGTCAGATAGTGAAATATCTACTCATGGTCGTCAGATTCAATCGTTGCAAATTGAAAGTGAGTTACTTTACTACCGCAAAAATCATGGTGTGTGGGGTGTTTTAATGCATCTTTTTTTCACAACATTAGCTGATGTTCTTCAGATTATAAGGAATATTCTAAAGTTAGAGTCTTTAAAAAAACTAATGACATATTTCAATCACGCGTGCTTTGTATGGAAAATGTTCTTTCGTACAAAGCTAGCTACAAAAGGAACAAGATAGTTTCCTGATTATGTTTGATAATATTTGTAATGATTTGAAGGTTTATAAAGGCGATTGGGCAGCTCAGGGATTTTGGGTGATGCTGGTATATCGTTTTGGACGCTGGCGTTATTCAGTAAAGCCCGTGATATTACGCAAGTTCTTTTCAATTATTTATAAGATTTTATATAAATTTATCCAGATTATTACTGGGGTTGAACTTCCATGTGAAGTAGAAGTAGGCCGTAATTTTATTATCGATCATTTTGGCGGAATTGTTATTAGTGGTTATGCACGATTTGGCGATAATTGCAGGATTCGAAATGGTGTAGTGGTGGGGTTAAAAAATGTTGAAGAAATTGCTGCGCCTATTATTGGTAATAATGTAGATATTGGCGCTGGGGCAAAGGTGCTTGGAAATATTAAAATTGGTAATAATGTGATGATTGGCGCAAATGCAGTGGTGATATGTGATGTGCCTGATAACTCTATTGCAGTTGGCGTACCTGCAAGCATTAAAGTTAGATTAAATGACAATCATGCATGACAATTCGCGAGTCGGTGTTGTAGCAATTGGGCGCAATGAAGGTGAGCGTTTAAAGCGTTGCCTTCATTCGTTAATCAGTCATCAAGTACAAAGAATTGTATATGTAGATTCAGGATCTACAGATGACTCGGTAAATTATGCGATTGGATTGGGCGTTCAAGTAGTAATGCTTGATATGAATATGCCATTTACCGCAGCCAGAGCAAGAAATGAGGGGTTTCAGCGCTTGGTTGAACTTGCCCCAGAAGTTGAGTATGTGCAATTTGTAGATGGTGATTGTGAAGTTGTATCAAGTTGGATTGCTGATGCAGCTTCTTTTTTGGATGTGCATAAGCAATATGCAGTGGTTTGTGGACGTCGTCGGGAAAGATATCCTGAAAAGTCTTTGTTCAATTCAATGTGTGACTCAGAGTGGGATACGCCAATAGGTGAAACGAAAGCCTGTGGTGGAGATGCTTTAATGAGGGTTAAAGCTTTCCAGCAAGTAAGTGGTTATCGTATTCAATTGATTGCAGGTGAAGAGCCTGAACTTTGTTTACGTTTAAGAGAAAGTGGTTGGAGAATCTGGCGGTTAGATCATGAAATGACTTTGCATGATGCTGCTATGACCAAGTTTAGCCAATGGTGGAAGAGAACAACACGTGCTGGCTATGCCTTTGCCGAAGGTGCTTATTTGCATGGCGCATCACCTGAGCGGCATTGGGTCAAGGAATCCAGGCGCTCACTGATTTGGGGCTTAGTTATCCCAGCTATTGCATTGTTGGGTAGTTTTTTTTATTGGCAATTTAGTCTGATGGTCGCCGTTGTGTATCCATTACAGATATGTCGTTTAGCATTAAGAGATAAAAAAGAATCAAAGCAACACCCATGGGCCATAGCAACTTATAACGTGCTGGGTAAGTTTGCGGAAATGTATGGTCAATTGCGATTCCATTTCGAGCGGATTTTGAGTAGACCTAGAGCATTAATCGAATACAAATAACATAATTCTAATAATATATTTAAGATAAAAACGATGACCAAAATAGCCGCTTTTTACCCTAATTATTTTCATATTGCTGGTATTGCTTATGCAGCGCTTTCAGTAATTGAAGCAATGCAGGTAAACGATGTGGAAATGTCTTTGATGGGGATTGCATCTGGCTCGGATCTATCTAAACCTTTTTATCATAATGCATTGCCAATTTGGTCCAAGTCGATTGCTTATCGGCTCTTAACTTATACCCAGATTAATAATTTAGCTGAATTTAGGTTTTCTCACTCACTGAAAGAATCTGATATTGCTTACTTATGGCCTGCTGTTTCAATTGAGCTTTATCAAAACTTAAGAGAGCGAGGGCACAAGTTGATTATGGAAAATGTGAACACTCATCAGGCGACTAGTAAATCTATACTAGATGCCGAGTATGCTAGGTTAGGACTTAAGGTTTGCCATGGCATCACTTTAGAAGATGTCTCAGAGGAATCTGAAAAGTTAGAATTAGCAGACTTCGTTTTTTCATGCAGTCCAGCCGTGACTGCCTCCTTGCTTGCTGTAAATGCGCCACCAGAAAAGTTGTTAGAAACTACTTATGGTCTTCGCGAAAGCGATATTCTCGCACCGAATGTAATGGCAGAACGTTCACGTGGTAGTGAAATTACTGCAATATATGTCGGTACGATAGGCGTGCGTAAAGGACCGCATCTGATTTTAGATTATTGGTGCAAATCTAAAGTTAAAGGTAAGTTAATGTTAGTGGGTGATATACAGGCAGAGGTGAGGCATATCATCGAACCATATCTTAAAAGACCAGATATTGAGCATGTTCCCTATGTTAAGGATTTGAGGTCTATATACAAAGAGGCTGATGTATTCGTATTGCCAAGCTTGGAAGAAGGAAGTCCTTTAGTCACTTATTTGGCGCTTGGAGCAGGGTTGCCATGTATTGTCAGCCCTATGGGTGGTGGTGGAATTGTAGAACATGGTAAAAATGGATTAGTTATAGACCCTCATGATGAGCAATTGTGGATTGACGCGTTAAAAAACATTTCTGAAGATGTTAATTTAAGAGAATCTTTCTCTAAAAATGCTTACGGAAAAGCCGCAGACTATTTATGGTCAACTGTTGGACGTAAACGGATTCAACTTCTTCTATCTCGTTTAAATGGACAAAAAGTTACTTGAAGCAGTATTTATATTGAGTAATTATTTTATAGCTAAATGCAATTAGCTTTTTAATACTTAAATATTCGTAATATCAAAATAATAATAAAATACTAATTACAGGATTCATAATGAACTACCTACCAATATTATTTGGCTATCATGCTTCGAATCTGGGGAATAGCCATGTGCCGCTCTCTTTATGTCGTTATTGGCATGGAGGAGGAAGGGCTGTTAAATTGACTGTACCTAGTGCAGATAAAAGTATTGATTATCCGTGGTTACAACCTGCAATCACTGGGCTGAGAAAAAGCTTAATTTATAAGCTAAAGTTTAAGGATCAGCCAAAAGGCCTGACTGAAAAGCAATTTATCCAATCTGAGATGTCCGCAGCAGTCGTGTATCTTTGGGCGGGACTGTCACTTGAAATTTTTGAGCAGTTTCATAAAAATGGCACGAAAATCATCATAGAGCGCATCAATTGTCATAGAGCTACCTCTCGCAGAATTCTAAAAGTAGCTGAGCAGATGTGGGGCATCAACCCAGAAAAAATCATCAGCGATGATGATATTGCTGGGGAAAATAGAAAGCTGGAAATGGCTGATACAATTTTTTGTCCTAGTCCAATGGTTAGGAATTCGATGATTGAAAATGGAGTGCCGGCCGAGAAACTGTTATTAACCAGCTATGGATGGGAGCCAGAGCGATTCACTTCGATTCCTTTAGTACGCAGGGAAAACGCAAGACTAACTTTTTTATTTGTTGGTAATTTATGTTTGCGTAAAGGCGTGCCTTTACTTTTAGAGGCATGGAGGCGAGCAGATATTGATGGAGAGTTACTGCTTTGTGGCGGGATTGATCAAGATATTCAATCTAGTTTCGCAAAGCAATTAAAAGGTAAAAGTGTTCGTCATGTAACATATACCAAAGACATCGGACAAATCTATAAACAAGCTGATGTCTTTGTTTTTCCGACTCTGGAAGAGGGTGGCCCCATGGTAACTTACGAGGCGATGGCTTATGGAATCCCTCCATTAGTAAGCGCGATGGGAGCTGGTGCGATTGTGCAAGACGGTATTAATGGTGTAGTACTCCCTGATATGGATATTGATGCATGGGCAAATGCAATTAAAGATATTGCTGAAAATAAACACAAAAGAACCGAGCTTGGTGAAAATGCACGAGTGAGGGCACAAGACTTTACTTGGGAAAAAGTAGCTGAACAAAGAGCTAAGCTTTTGGAAGAACGATATCCTCAACTTTGGAATGGGTGCCAATAATTAAGCTTGCTGGATTTTTAATTGAGTTAAGAAATTATGACAAAAACAAATGACAATTTAATAATTGTTTCATCAGAAACTGCTGACTGGTCTCGCGAATATAAGGCTGCATTCGAATGGATACCTTCACGATCTCTATTAGCCAGCATTCGTGATTATCAGAATTTTTCAGCTTCTTCAAATGTTTTTACTCGTATCATACTTAGAAAAATAGCGATACTTAGGCATCGGTTCTGGAGTGTAGTAACGGGTGCAGATATCCCTGTAAATTGTCAAATTGGTGGTGGTTTGTTAATACCGCATCCAAACGGGATTGTTATTCATCCAGAAGTAAAAATAGGTCCAAATTGTTTAATATTTCAGCAAGTGACTATTGGTGTTAAAGGAACGCTTGGGCTCCCCGATATCGGTGGGCATGTGGATATAGGTGCAGGGGCTAAGATACTTGGTAATATCAAAATTGGTAATCATGCATGCATTGGGGCTAACGCAGTTGTTATGCAAGACGTTCCAGCAGGTAAGTCTGCTGTTGGTATTCCTGCCAGAATATTAGAATAAAATGATTTCTGACCAAAATTTAATCATACAAAACCTAATTAATAAGTGAGCATTAATGCGCGTTAGCTATTTTATCAACCAATATCCCAAGGTTAGCCACAGTTTTATCCGCCGAGAAATAATCGCGTTAGAACGTTTGGGTATGACGGTTCAGCGTATAGCACTCAGGGGCTTGAAGGATCTGTTAGTCGATCCTGATGATTTGAGTGAACGTGCTAATACAAAATATGTGCTTGATGATGGCATGTTAAGAATGCTGTTATCTGTTTTTAAAATGCTTGTTTCGAACCCCTTTAAATTTTTTCAGGCATTTAAATTAGCCTTGAACATGGGATGGCGTGCTGAAAGACCATTACCTTACCACTTGGTTTATTTTGCAGAGGCTTGCCAAATTGCTATTTGGATGAAGTCTTTTGGTACTGAGCATGTACATGCTCATTTTGGTAGTAATTCAACCGAAGTTGTCATGTTAGCTCATGCATTAGGTGGCCCGCCTTATAGCTTTACTGTGCACGGTCCAGAGGAGTTTGATAAGCCACAAGCGCTTAAACTTGCAGAAAAAATCAAACATGCAGCTTTTGTTATCGCAATAAGTTCATATGGGCGTAGCCAATTATTTCGTTGGATAAAGCATGAATATTGGCATAAGGTAAAAATAGTTCATTGTGGACTTGAGCAATCGTTTTACGATGTTGACTCTTCACCCTCTCAACTTCCTAAAATAGTCCGCCTGATATGTGTAGGCAGGCTGTGTGAGCAAAAAGGGCAGTTGTTATTACTTGAGGCATGTCGAACTTTGAAAGACAAAGGTCTTGCTTTTGAGTTGCTACTTGCTGGAGATGGTGAAATGCGACCCGAAATTGAGCGGATGGTAATTGCTTATGATTTAAGTGCAAATGTAAAAATTACTGGTTGGATTAGCAGTAGGCAAGTACGAGATGAGATATTAGCTTCAAATGCAATGGTACTGCCTAGCTTTGCCGAAGGTCTGCCAGTTGTGATTATGGAAGCGATGGCACTTAAACGCCCAGTAATTAGTACTTTTGTTGCAGGTATTCCAGAATTGGTAATACATGGACAGAATGGCTGGCTAGTTCCAGCCGGTTCAGTCGCAGAACTTGCTGGTGCTATTGAAGGATTACTTTCAACATCAACTCAACAGTTAAAGGATATGGGCGAGGCTGCCTACTCAAGAGTAAGGCAACGGCATGATATTGATACTGAAGCTAAGAAACTTGCCGCATTGTTTGTTGAAAGTGCCAAATGAGTTTTATTGAGTTATTTTTGGCTGTAATCTCAGTAATCTTGCTAATACCAGTTTTAGTTATATTAATCCAAGTCTTGTCCGCATGTATAACTAAACATCCTTTTGATACCATTATTTCTGATGACATCAATATTGCTGTATTGATTCCAGCTCATAATGAGTCCTCAGGTATTATTGCCACGCTTAATTCAATACGGTCGCAGTTAAAATTAACGGATCGCTTACTTGTAGTTGCCGATAATTGTAATGACGATACAGCCAAAATTGCTGCAGAATATGGGGCAGAAGTGGTAGAGCGACATGACAAAAATAACAGGGGCAAAGGTTTCGCTTTAGATTTTGGCATCCGCTTTTTGTCACAAAATCCATCGGATGTAGTGGTTATCATCGATGCTGATTGTATATTGGATGCTAACTCCCTGAAACCATTAGCTACTTATGCATTAAGCTATGGCAGGCCAGTACAAGCTTTATATCTTATGTATGCGAAAGCCACTGATCTTAAATCTAGAGTTGCCGAGTTTGCTTGGTGTGTTAAAAATCTAGTCCGTCCACTTGGTTATGCCAATTTAGGCTTGCCTTGCCAATTGATGGGAACCGGGATGGCTTTTCCTTGGAACACTCTTTCCAACGCAGACTTGGCAAATGGAAATATTGTCGAGGATATGAAGCTAGGTATTGACCTCTCTATAGCGGGTAAGCCTCCGCTGTTTTATTCAAACGCAAAGGTGACAAGTTATTTCCCTTTAGCATCTGAAGCACAAACTGGTCAAAGTACACGATGGGAGCATGGTCATTTAGCCATGATTCTTTCTGAAGCCCCAAGGCTGTTTATCCAAGGGCTTCTTAAATGTAATAAAAATTTACTGGCGATGGCCTTTGATCTGTCAGTACCGCCACTGGCATTACTTGTTACGCTGCTATTCGGTTATGCAGTAACAATGGGTATGTTCTTAGTGTTTTTTGATTTTGCCTATCTAGCGTTCCTGATTACGCTATCAGGGTTTATTCTTTTAACTTTGGCTATTACCATTGCTTGGTATGGTTGGGGGAGAAAAATTATTTCCCTAACCACAATGCTGTTGGTGCCAATTTACGTGATGTTAAAAATCCCTCACTACATCAAGTTTTTGTTTAAAAGGCAAAAATCTTGGAATAAAACAGAAAGGGACTAGGTTTAATGGATGATTTCGACCGTGAGGTATATTGCATCGCCGGATTGCCTTTTGATGCAGTTAATTTGTCTCAAGCGATGGATCGTTTGTATGACGCTAAATTCAATAAAAGTACTTGCTTCCTCACAACACCAAATCTTAATTTTTTGGCACTGGCTCAGGATGATGCAGATTTTCGTAACTCGGTAATTCACAGCGATATTGTGATCGCTGATGGCACACCTATCGTATGGATAGCCAAGTTGCTAAATGTTCCAATCCGTGAAAGAGTCGCGGGATCAACTTTATTTGAATCTCTAGGCCAAGAAATACATAGAAAAATGACGGTTTATTTCTTCGGCGGGCCTGCTGGTGCTGGTTCTGAGGCAAGCAGCAGAATTAATGGGAAATCCAAGGGGTTGAGTTGTGTTGGTTATCATGCACCAGGATTCGGCACTGTAGATGAAATGAGTACCCCAGCAGTTATTGATAATATCAATTTAAGTAAGGCAGATTTTTTAGTAGTAGCACTCGGTGCCAAAAAAGGCCAAGCATGGATAATGAAAAATCTACAGAATATAACTGTACCTTTGGTTAGTCACCTTGGAGCAGTTATCAATTTTGAGGCTAAACGTCTGAAAAGGGCGCCTGTAATTTTCCAGAAACTTGGGCTGGAATGGTTGTGGCGTATTAAAGAAGAGCCGCAGTTATGGAAGCGCTATTGGGGTGATGGCTTATTTTTTCTAAAATTACTTACTACCAAAATACTCCCTCATAGTTTGTGGCTAAGGCTTAATAGAAAGCGTTTACAGCAACTATCATCTAAAAGTGTGGTGAACTTGGTTATTGATGGTGCTGAATGTAAGCTAATTATTTCTGGTGTGATTTTGGACCCAGTGCCTTCAAAAATAAATGAGCTTATTCGATTGGCTAATTTACAAAATAAAAATGTAGAACTAGATATTACTGATGCTAAATATTTGGGGTTTGGTTTTTTTGGCTTGTTATTAATGCTTAAAAAACAACTGGATAAAAAAAATTTACATTTGAAAGTTATTAGGATAGATCCTCACATGAAAAGACTATTTGAATGGAATGGTTTAGCTGACTTAATAAAGTAAGCCAATTTACTGTTTAGTCGATATTTTTAATAGTCATAAAATGGATTCTAAAATGAAAAATTTAAAAGTACTCATTGTTAGTGAGCATGCATCAAATACTTTCGGTGGTGAAGCTGTACTACCACTGAATTATTTTATGATGTTATCTCAAAGAAACATTGATACTTATTTGATAACGCATGAAAGAGTCAGAAAAAACTTAGAGTCCATAGACACAATTAACCAAGATAGAATCATTTATATCCCTGACACGGCGATTCATAAGTTTTTATACAAGATAGGAAGTTTTTTACCAGATCGTATTTCGCTCATTACTACAGGTGCGCTGATGCATTTGTTGACTCAGATTTACCAGTGGTTTTTGGCAAAGAAAGCGATAAAAGAAAAGAATATCAATATTATTCATGAGCCTTCCCCTGTTTCTCCTAAACAACCATCTTTAATGTTTGGATTAGGTGTGCCAGTAGTCATCGGCCCAATGAACGGAGGAATGTCATTTCCTGTTGCATTTGAATTTATGGCTTCAAAGCTTGAGCAATATATGTATGGATTCGTTAGATTCTTCTCATCAGTTTCCAATGTATTAATCCCAGGAAAGTTATTTGCGGCGGTGCTAATAGTTGCAAATAATAGAACTGCAGTTGCACTCCCATTTTTTCGTTTAGGAAAAGTGAAAGCACTGGTGGAGAATGGCGTGATGTCAACGTTGGACCAGAAAAAGAAAAATACTACGAATATCGTAAATATTCTGTTTGTTGGCCGTTTAGTGGATTGGAAGACAGTAGATATTGTGATCGAAGCGATTAGTAAATGTAAAAATACAAACATCAAACTAAATATAGTCGGTGATGGGCCCGAGCGTATTGCTCTTGAAAAGCAAGCAACTGAAAAATGTAGTGAGAAGGTTATTTTTTATGGGCAAGTACCGTATTCAGAGGTGAATCGCCATTATGACGAAGCAGATATTTTTGTTTTACCGAGTGTCAGAGAATGTGGTGGTGCCGTTGTGCTTGAGGCAATGTCTAGAGGCTTACCTGTTATAGTAACCAATTGGGGTGGTCCAGCTGATTATGTAACGTTAGATACTGGCATTTTAATTGATCCATTATCTAGAGAGTATATGATAGAAAAATTTTCGGAGCATATTGATATGCTTGCTGATAATGCAGCGTTAAGAGAAAAATTGGGCACTGCTGCAATACTTCATGTAAAAAGAAATTTTTTATGGGAAGACAAAATCAATAAAATGGTAGATATTTATCAATCATTAGTTTGAAATAGATGTACAAGTTTATGTAAAAGACACATCATCAAAAGACTTTTAACATACTGAAGTATAAATAAGGCGTTATTAATATGTATGAAGCATTTTACGGGCTGAAGGAAAAGCCATTTTCTATTCAACCTGATCCTGACTTTCTATTTCTTGGTCATCGGCACAGCATGGCTTACGCTATGCTTGAATATGGCATTGCGAATCGTGCAGGGTTTACCGTAGTGTGTGGTGAAATTGGTTGTGGAAAAACCACACTAGTCAGGCATTTGCTCAATAATGTTGATTCAGATGTTTTGGTGGGTATCGTTTATAACACACATCAAAAAGTAGATGATTTGTTAGGTTGGATTATGTTGGCTTTTGAGCAGCCGTATGAAGGTTTGTCTGAGATAGCACTTTTTGATGCATTCCAGAAGTTTTTGATTAACAGTTACGTTGCAGGACGCCGGGTGGTGTTGATCGTAGACGAAGCGCAGAATTTGAGCCCTGCAGCATTAGAGTCTTTACGTATGTTGTCCAACATTAATGCTGATAAAGATCAAATGTTACAAGTTGTGCTGGTAGGTCAGCCACAGTTAAGAGAGCTTCTCCGTAGGCCTGATTTACAACAATTCTTTCAGCGTGTTGCAGTCGATTTTTTCATTCCACCTTTACAGCCGTCAGAAGTTAACAAGTATATCGAACACAGGTTGAAAGTAGCAGGCAGGAAAGAGGCTCTTTTTACAGAACGAGCCATTGAACTTATTGCAGAGTCAAGCAAAGGGATACCTAGAAGTATCAATATTTTGACTGATATGGTGATGGTCTATGGATTCTCTAGTGGAGCTGAGAAAATTGGGGTAGATTTAGTGACAGAAGTTTTGCAGGATCGAGCAGAATTTGGTGTTTTAGGCTAAAAATTATATGGTGTATGTAGTTTAGTTTTAATTTGATGGTGCCCGGAAGAGGACTCGAACCTCCACATCTTTCGATACTAGTACCTGAAACTAGCGCGTCTACCAATTCCGCCATCTGGGCACGATACATTATGTAGCAATAATATAGCAATCGGCTATTCTTATATTAAAACCAGCGACTTTAGCCATACTTACCAGTATTGGCTTTGAATTTTATTTTAAAGGTAATCTTTGTCAATGACAAGAAATAGCAATCAAAAGAATAGTAAACAAAACAAAAGAAGTAGCGATCCGCATGCTGATCGTGAAGCGAGCCGTTATCAAACGCCGCTTCCAAGCCGCGAATTGATATTATCAAGCATGAGTGATCAAGGTATTCCGTTAAGCGTAGAACAGCTATATATACTACTGGATATTAGTGATGACGAGCGCGAGATTTTTAATAAACGCTTGAATGCCATGGAGCGGGAAGGGCAAATTATTAAAAATAGAAAAGGTGCGCTATGTATTGCTGATAAACTCGATTTAATCGCAGGCGTAATACAAGGCCATCCTGATGGATTTGGATTTTTGATTCCTGATGATAAAACTAAGTTAAATGGTGAAGATTTATTTTTAAGCCCTAAAGAAATGTCACAAGTGATGCATGGTGACCGTGCCATAGTTCGCATGAGTGGCTTAGATAGAAGAGGTCGTCCAGAAGGCAAGTTGGTCGAGGTGCTAGAAAGGCGTACCCAAAAATTAGTTGGCCGCGTTATGCGTACTAGTGGCGTGACCATTGTGGCGGCTGAAGACAAGCGTATTAACCAAGATATTTTGATCCCATATCATCTGGATATGGATGCTAAAGCTGGTCAAGTAGTGATGGTGGAGCTAACAGAACAGCCATCATCGTATGCTCAACCTATGGGTAAAGTGGTTGAAATTCTTGGTAATTATGCTGATAGCGGCATGGAGATAGAGATTGCGTTGCGCAAACACAAGCTTCCTTATGAATTTACTAAAGAGGCTGTACAACTTGCTGAAGCGTATCCAAAATTAGTACAGCCAGCTGACTATAAAGGCCGTATTGATTGTCGAGAAATGCCACTTATTACAATTGATGGTGAAACCGCCCGTGATTTTGATGATGCCGTATATGCTGAGCCGCAAGGCAAAGGGTGGCGCTTAGTTGTGGCAATTGCCGATGTGAGTTTTTATGTGAAGCCTAATGATGCTTTGGATAAAGGAGCATTTGAACGTGGTAACTCTGTGTATTTTCCACGCCGTGTCATTCCAATGTTGCCTGAGGCTTTGTCTAACGGGCTATGTTCACTTAACCCAGAAGTAGAGCGCATGTGCATGATATGTGATATGCAGGTAGATGGCATGGGCGTCGTTAAGCAGTATAAATTTTACCCCTCAGTCATGCGCTCGCAAGCTCGCATGACCTATACGCAAGTGCATGAAATATTACAAAATCCCCAAGGTGAATTAGCGACTGAATATACATGGCTGATGCCACATTTGCAGCATTTGCAAAGCGTGTATAAGTTGATGTTAAGCCAACGTGAAAAACGTGGTGCGATTGAGTTTGAATCAACTGAAACCATGATGATGTTCAACGACCAAGGTAAGATTGAACAGATTGTGCCTGTTACTCGTAATGAAGCACACAAACTGATTGAGGAGTGTATGTTGGCTGCCAATGTATGTGCGGCTGACTTTTTGAAAGCTCATGAGCATCCTGCGTTATATCGTATTCATGAAGGCCCAACTCCTGAAAAGTTAGAACTTTTGCGTGCTTTTATGGGTGAGTTTGGTTTCGGTGTTGGTGGCGGTGATACACCACATGCTAAAGATTATGGCAAGCTAATAGAAAAAATTAAAGAGCGCCCAGATGCACAATTGCTGCAAACAGTGTTGTTGCGCTCTATGATGCAAGCGGTATATAGCCCAGATAATGTTGGTCACTTTGGTTTGGCGTATGAAGCCTATGCACATTTCACCTCACCGATTCGTCGCTATCCTGATTTACTGATTCATCGTGCTATTAAGGCGGTATTAAATGGCGATAAGTACAAAGCAGGGGACTGGAGTGCTTTAGGTATTCATTGTTCAATGACTGAGCGCCGTGCCGATGATGCCACACGCGATGTCACTAATTGGCTTAAATGCTTTTATATGCAAGATAAAATCGGTGAGGTATTTGAAGGTACTGTAGCGGGTGTGACTAGTTTTGGTTTATTTGTTGCACTAGATGGTGTATATGTTGAAGGCTTGCTACATGTTACAGAGTTAGGTAATGATTACTTTCATTTTGACAAAACTCGTCATGAAATGGCCGGTGAACGCACTGGTGTGCGTTATCGTTTAGGTGATAGGTTAACAATCAAAGTGGTGCGTGTCGACTTAGAAACTACTAAAATAGATTTTACTTTAGTTAATAAAAACAAGTCAGTAGAAGATATCTCTAATGTTGATTCTATTGATGAAAATAATAAATCAGGAAATCCTATTAAAATGCGCGATAGAGAGCAATCTACTGTAAAATCCAGCGCTAAGTTTGAAAGTGCTTTTGGTTCTAAATCAAATCGCGCAGCAAAGCCAGCACTAAAAGCAGGAACAGCTAAAGCTGGAGACGGCGTTGCAAATAAATCTGGTGGAAAATCAAAAACAAGTGGAAAGTTAACTTTAGGCTCTAAATCTAAGCCTAAAAGCTCAAACCAAAAAAGTAATAAGAACCCGCCCAAACCAACTACATCTAAAAAATCCTCAAAAAAGACGGCTAAACGTTAGAACTGAATTTTAATAAGACTGAATTTAAGGTAAAGAAATGAGTGATGCACGTATTTTATTTGGCTTTCATGCCGTATTAAGCCGTTTACGCCAACATAGCGCTAGCGTGCAAGAAATTTTGATTGACCGCGATCGTGTAGATGCGCGTATGAAAGATTTGCTTAAGATGGCAGAAAGCCTAGGCGTGCGCACAATGGAAGTAGAGCGTAACCGTTTAGATGGTATGGCCGGTATGAATGGACGTCATCAGGGTGTGATTGCACGTGTAGTTGATACACCTATTCCATATAAAGACATTCACGATATATTAGAATCTGATTTAACTGAGCCACCGTTTTTCTTAATTTTAGATGGCGTTGAAGATCCGCATAACCTTGGTGCTTGTTTGCGCGTAGCTGATGCAATGGGTGTACATGCAGTCATTGCACCTAAAGATCGCGCTGTAGGCCTCAATGCAACGGTGCGTAAGGTTGCATGTGGAGCAGCAGAAACTGTGCCTTTTATCGCAGTCACTAATCTAGCCAGAACCATACGAGAGCTAAAAGAGGCTGGGGTGTTTGTTGTAGGTACGACGATGGATGCACCAAGCAACTTGCTAAATACCAAGCTAGATGGCCCGATTGCTATTGTATTAGGCGCAGAAGGTGACGGTATACGTCGTTTAACCGCTGAAACGTGTGATGCTTTAGTGACAATTCCTATGTTTGGCTCAGTTGAAAGCCTAAATGTAAGTGTCGCCAGTGGTATATGCTTGTACGAAGCGCGACGTCAGCGTAGTTTAATCAGTTAATTTATAATAAATTTAATGTTTTTAAAGTTTGCTGCCGCACAGTTTGCAGTAACTTAGCATCGTCAATTAATGATTCCCCATAACTAGGCACAAGCGTTTTCATTTTTTTCTGCCACGCGCTACTTTGCATTTTTGCACTAAAGCAACGCTCAATCACATTAATCATGGCTTGTACGGCTACAGAGGCGCCTGGTGATGCACCTAAAAGTGCTGAAATTGTGCCATCTTGCGATGATACAATTTCAGTGCCAAATTCAAGCTTGCCGCCTTTTTCATCACATTTCTTTATGATTTGAACACGTTTTCCGGCATTTTCTAAATGCCAGTCAGCCTCTACAGCTGCCGGGTAAAATTGGCGCAATGTAGTTACGCGCGAAGAGTGCTTTTGTAATGCTTCACCAATCAAATAGCGGGTTAAATTGATATTGTGTCGGCCAGCGCTGAGCATAGACTTCATATTGCTAGGCTTTACTGATTTGATTAAATCTAAATATGAACCTTGATTTAAAAATTTTGTGGTGAATCCAGCATAAGGTCCAAATAGCAAAGCGGGCTTGCCGTTGATAATGCGTGTATCTAAGTGTGGCACTGACATTGGAGGCGCACCAATTGCAGCTTTGCCATAAACTTTACTATTGTGGTATTGAATCACTTCTGGATTGTTACATACAAGCCATTGACCACTCACAGGAAAGCCGCCATAGCCATGGCTTTCTGGTACGCCAGATTTCTGTAGTAGTTTTAATGCACCACCACCAGCACCTAAAAATACAAAGCCTGCATTGATAGTGGATATTTTTTTGCTGGTTAAGTCTTTGATTCGTATTTGCCAGCGGCCATTTTTGAGTTGCTTAAGGCTTTTAACTTCAGTTTTTAGTGCAAGATTAAAGTGTTGGTTAATATCTGTAGTCTTGACCTGTAAATGTTTTACCAGGCTACGTGTTAACGACCCAAAATCGACATCAGTACCATATTTTACGCGAGTAGCAGCTACACTTTCATCTGCATTACGTTGCTGCATAATGAGCGGTATCCATGTTTTTAGCGTTGCAGCATCATCGCTAAATTCCATATTTTGAAACAAATGGTGTGATTTAAGTAATTCATAACGTTTGCGTAAAAAAGCTACATCTGTGTCACCCCAAACAAAGCTTAAATGAGGGGTCGCGTTAATAAAATTCTTTGGTGCAGGCAGTGAGTTTTTTTCAATTAAAGAGGACCAAAATTGTAATGAAACCTCAAATGACGCGTTAATTGCTAAGGCGCGATTGATGTCGATGCTGCCATCAGCATTCATAGGTGTGTAATTCAGCTCACAATAGCCAGCGTGACCAGTGCCTGCATTATTCCAGGCATCCGTGCTTTCTGCAGCAACATCACTAAGCCGTTCGACCATCATCATAGACATTGAGGCATCTAGCTCAGACAATAAGGTCGCCAGCGTTGCGCTCATTACACCGCTACCAATTAATAGCACATCTACTTTGTTTACATTTGTCATTGAAGATATAGGGTTAGGTCTTGAGATTTTTTCAGTAAATTTTAATCAATAAAAAAGCCTGTTATTGACAGGCTTTAATTCGCGAATAGATTTTTTCAACAACAAATTTTATATAGGTAATTTCGTAATATAAGACAAATTTTACAGTAAATAATATGTTTTTGGGGAATAATAATTCAGCGTAAGGTGTTTTGCTAAGCGGAAAGGCGGGCATTATGTTTATCAAACTCTCACACTTAAAGGTTTCAAAGAAATATTGATTATTGTTAATAATTGTAGAGTAGAAACGTAACAAATGACCTTGGTCTTCTATAAGACTATAAAGCTAAAAGTATTTAGCTAATTTGTATTGGTAATAAATATTAATTGGTTAAGGTATTTTAAATGAACTAAAAACGTCATCAATGCATAAATATGACTAAATTTAAAGTCGCTGTTTAAAGATCTTGCAGGGCATTTTAACTATGAATCTTAGCATTTCTCGATTACCTCTTTGGGAGTACACCTTCAAGAGAATTTTCTACAATTTTCTATTCCGATACTGTGTTTGTAATAATTTATAAATCAGGTTTTATTGGATTGAGGAAGTAATGTGCAATTCTATTCTTAATGGCAGGCTTCAGCGTATTGAACTGCATTATGTTCATACATTTTACACGCATACAACAGTGATGAAGATATAACAATGGAACGTGGATATTGGATTAGAAGTAAACCAGTGTATAACTCATTGGCTTGGCACGAAAAAGCCACTGCACACTTAGTAATAGCGCAGGGTCATG
>JBKJRF010000123.1:0-3898 GCA_046594825.1 Methylotenera sp. | reverse complement strand
GTAATCCGGCAATTACCGTGCTGCACGGTGAGGCACGTTTCAAAGATGCACAAAACCTCATCGTGCGTTTAAACAATGGGGGTGAGCATGAGCTCGCATTTGACCGTTGCCTGATTGCGACTGGAGCCAGCCCTGCTGTTCCACCTATTACTGGCCTTAAAGAAACACCATACTGGAGTTCGACTGAAGCGTTGGTGTGCGAAACTATCCCACCCCGACTCGCTGTGATCGGTTCATCGGTTGTAGCACTAGAGCTGGCGCAAGCCTTTGCCAGACTTGGAAGCAAGGTGACGATCCTAGCCCGAAACACACTGTTTTTCCGGGAAGACCCTGCCATTGGTGAAGCCATGACGAACGCGTTTCGCGACGAGAATATCGAGATACTGGAATATACTCAAGCCAGCCAGATTGACCATGTGAACGGTGAATTTGTTCTCACCACTGGCCAAGGCCAGCTGCGCGCCGACAAATTGCTCGTCGCGACTGGTCGTTCACATAATACCAGCCAGTTAGCACTTGAGGCGGCGGATGTTGCGGTGAATACGCAGGGCGCTATCGTTATCGACAAGGCGATGTGCACGAGCAGTAAGCATATATACGCCGCTGGCGATTGCACTAATCAGCCACAATTTGTTTATGTCGCAGCAGCGGCTGGCTCGCGTGCAGCTATCAACATGACTGGTGGTAACGTAACGCTCGACCTAACTTCAATGCCAGAAGTAGTGTTCACCGACCCGCAGGTCGCCACCGTTGGCCTATCCGAGAAGGAGGCTAATCTCAAGGGCATTGAAACAAACAGCCGCACGCTCAGCCTCGACAACGTACCGCGAGCGCTGGTCAACTTTGATACCCGTGGCTTCATCAAGCTCGTAACGGAGATAGGCAGTGGACGAATCATCGGCATACAGGCGGTGGCGCCAGAAGCAGGCGAATTGATCCAAACAGCAGTGCTGGCTATTAAGGCAAAGATGACAGTAGAAGAGTTGGCCAATACTTTGTTCCCCTACTTGACTATGGTTGAAGGCTTGAAATTATGCGCACAAACTTTTACGAAGGATGTGAAGCAGCTTTCTTGCTGTGCGGGATAAAAGGGAGAGGTCACAGATCAATGCCCGCAGCCTATATGGTGCCTTAACCTTAAAACAGCTTCGAATCCAGCGCGCAGCTTTCGAGATTTCTGCGATTCTGAATGAGCTTTCGTGGCTGAGTTATATGCTCGCTATCTTCTGTTGACTAATATACTAATTTCTCAATGAGTTCTATGTTCGCTAACGAACAACTAAAGGTTTGCTCCTATTGTAAGCTGAACGATTAATTGGTAATAATTTGCTACCCACCCCAAATAAACTGTCCACTAGGTAAAGTTTCTATCACCGTATGTCATACGAAACCTTGTTCTGATTGGATTAATTTCAGTACTCAAGTTGCAAAAAATATAACTTCTGAGGGAATAAAAATGACCAAACAATATGATTTAGTCGCGATCGGAACCGGAACTGGCGCTTCTGTTGCTGCGTCACAATGCCGCGCAGCTGGATGGCGTGTCGCTGTCATCGACCACATGCCTTTTGGAGGGACTTGCGCGCTACGTGGTTGCGATCCAAAAAAGGTTTTAGTTGGTGCAGCCGAAGCGATTGATCACGACCATCGAATGCGTAGCCATGGCATCTCAGGTGGTGAGCCAGTTATTGAGTGGAATTCACTTATTAAATTCAAGCGCACCTTCACCGAGCCAGTATCAGCCATGAAGGAAAAGAGCTTCGCGAAAAATGGCATTGATACTTATCAAGGGCGGGCTAAGTTTTGTGGACCTAATTCGATCGAAGTCGATGGCGTGGTAATGGAGAGCCGTTACATTTTGATTGCAGTTGGCGCGGTGCCGATGCACCTGGGGATTCCGGGCGAGGAGCATCTCATCACAAGCACAGAGTTTCTAAAGCTTGATAAACTGCCAAAGAAGATTGTCTTTCTTGGCGGCGGCTTCATTGCCGCTGAGTTTGCCAACATTGCTGCGCAGGCAGGCGCACAGGTTACAGTGATCGAGCAGGAGGATCGTATGCTCAAGCCATTTGATCCAGATCTCGTTGGCTGTCTTATGGAGAAATTTCAAACAGTTGGTATCGATGTGCTTCTTAATACCCGCGTCACAGCCATAGAAAAAAATAATGGTGAGTTTTTCGTTCATACATCATCAAGTGATCGAACTGAAATATTCACAGCTGATCTCGTGGTGCATGCGGCTGGACGGGTTCCTGATCTCGAACCACTCAATCTTGCCGCAGCGGGCGTGAAGTGTGAAAACGGCAAAATTAAACTGAATGAGTTTCTTCAGAGTACTTCCAACACTTCTGTTTATGCGGTCGGGGATGCGGCCTCAAGCGGCCCCCCACTGACTCCAGTTGCAAGTCATGACGCGAAGGTTGTAGCGGCCAATATAATAAATGGTAATTATACGAAGCCTAATTATCTTGGTGTTCCAAGCGTGGCATTTACGCTTCCACCCATTGCCTCGGTCGGTCTTAGTGAGAAACAGGCCCTTGAAAAGGGATTGAAATTTCGAATGCAAAGCGAGAAGGCGTCAAACTGGTATACGGCGCGCCGTGTTGCGGAGACAACCTACGGATTTAAGGTTCTTGTCGAAGAAACCACTGGCCTTATCTTGGGCGCGCACCTGGTCGGGCCACATGTTGAAGAGGTCATTAATTTGTTCGCATTAGCGATACGAAAAGGCCTGACAGCAGAAGATCTCAAGACAACAATTTTTGCGTACCCCACTGGAGCCTCAGACATCAGCTATATGGTTTGAAGCATAAGTTCTTGGCAAATTACGCTAAGCTTGATTTTAAATATTATATAAATGTTCGACATACATATTGTCAGAGTGGTAGATAAAATATCTTCATTTTTTTGAATAATTCATGTGTTGGCATCAAAAAAAATGATTATTAAAATTTAGGCATGTATGGACTTTCCATGATTTAGTAGACACCTAGCCTTGCATGATGGGAGTCCATTAATGACTTTTTAGTGGAGGATGTTGCCTGATTATGTAAGCTGACTTTCAGGGTTTGAGTGTCTTAAATTGAGTTTTAGCACGTCGGGTCAACTTGGGACGGTCATATGAACGCGCTTTTCCTAAATTTTCTAAGATATTCATCTATAAATGCTGAACTACCGAGAATTTCATTGACGTTCACTTGTTTCAGATGTCTATTTCGATGATTTTCTGCGCCACTTTAATCAAATCCACATCTATAATATCTGGCTGGGCACCAATATCTAAAGGGGCGTTATAGGGGCGAGTGACCAGAGCTGACAGGCAACCAGAAGCAGTTGCTCCTAAAGTATCCCAAGTATGTGCGGCAACGAGTCTGAGTTGGCTAAGCCTAACTCCTAGATTATTCGCGACCATCTGATAGGTGTCAGCAGATGGCTTAAACTTTTTAACAGAATCAACTGAGAATTGCCTCTCAAAATAGCCACTAAGATTTGCTTGATCGAGCAGAAGTTTGGTGGACTCAGCTGGGGAATTTGTCAGTGTCACCATACGAAACCCTGCATCGCGCAACATATCCAAAGCCTGAAGCGCATCTTTATGTGCTGGTAATTTTCGCATGATGGCTACAAAATCAGCCACATTATGTTCCTCAAGTTTAACCGAACGCCCTTTGGCGAACATATCTAGCACCGCCATGGCGAGCTTACTAAAATCATGGTAATTACCGCTCAGCGTCAATGCTTGAGAGTATAGAATTAATTCTGCAAACCACTCTCGCATTATCCTAGCATCGCCAAAAGTGCGTTGGAAAAAAGGGTTTAATACTTCTATATCCAGTAAGGTTTCATTGACATCAAAAACTATAATTTGAGTCCGTTTCAACATAAGATGTAACACTCC
>JBKJRF010000194.1:0-9515 GCA_046594825.1 Methylotenera sp. | reverse complement strand
ACAATATACAATCTTGATCTTTGTTATGCGCTCATCGTTTTTAACTTCGGAGCATGAGTAACACTTATTTCCATTTGCAAACTCATAGATTTCAACTTTACTTTCATACTCTTCATGCGTAAGTAGACCAACGCTTACCTTGACTAGCGGGCTCATGCTCCAAGATTCCGTTCCATTAATATACGGTGGAGATACAAGATATATTGACCGAATCGTGATATCAGGATTAATAACTAAATCACCTATTTGAGATGACCTAGATAATAAGTAGGTTGAAGTCACGGTATCTACTCCATCGGTTAATTTGCAATCAGCATAAAACCAAACTGAATTAACCATTAACTCAGCATAACTCCACACGCTCTCCCCACCATCTTTCCAAGGTATTGGCAATTTAGCGTTTTCAAAAGTTTGAAACATATTTTATTCCTGAAATAATAACAAAATGAACACTATAGATTGTAGTCCTATAGTGCTAGTTTTGGCTAGATGGAGGTCTAAATTTAAGGACCTTCTATGGATATTAAAGCGGCTTTTGCAGCAGCATTAAAACAAACTCGTACAAGTAAAGGATTAACACAGGAAGATTTCTCTGATGTTTCCAGTCGTACTTATGTGAGCACGCTTGAGCGTGGTCTTAAGAATCCAACTTTAGATAAAATTGGAGATTTAGCCAGTGTTATGGGTATACACCCATTAACCTTAATTACACTTGCATATTTGACAGATAAAAATGAATCAGATCCAACTAAGTTATTCAACTTAGTCTTAAAAGAATTGAATCAATTTACTCGTTGACAGCGTGTTCCACAGTATTTGGCAGATAACGTTAATTCAGAGGGTTGTTATCAATTTGAGATACGATTTGGAGTTGAATTTTTCTGTTATTACGATACCAATTACTCTTTAAAGAATAAACAAAATTTAAATTACTTCCAATTTCAAATTCAATTTCAGAGCCGCTTTGAAGTGCATTGAACCATATTGCGTCTTTAAGACTGATGCCATTCCAGAGGGATAGCTTCAGATGACTTCCATCGCCTAGCGATTGAATACTCCTTACTTCAAATTTACCCTTAAATGTTGGATAAGGGAAGTCTCGACCCCATGGCTCTAATTTATCTAGTTCATCCAATACATCAATATCGCTTGATCCTATTGGTAACTCATCATCGATCCATATAATAGGTTTTAATTCTTTATCACCAATTTGTGCATTCACCGCTTTTTCATAAGCGTTAACAAAACTATCAAATAATGATATTAAAATCGACCCACCACCTGCTCCATGGTGGCCACCATGACTTAAAAGAAGACCAGGGTATCTTTCATCAACATAAGATAGCGCTTCTTTTACATTAAATCCTGGTATTCCACGAAACGATCCAGAAGCTATCTTTATCTTATCACTTGAAGTCGAGTTTTTAACACCAGCGCCCTTGGGGGAAAAAATCGCTGAGGGCTTTCCGAAAGCCTCAACTAATCTACTTGCAGTAATTCCATGAACGCCACTGTGCCCATCTTCAAAAAACAAAACGATTGATTGACTATCTTTTTTACAAGCCTCAGGAACCGCTTTTTCTCTTAATTTTTTCTCAATTTCTTTTCGCAATGCGTTTTCATTCTGTAATTCTTGCCAATATTTTTGCGCTTCTGTTTTAGTCTTTGCTATTAAAAATTTAAAGCCCATTTCTGCCCAGTCTAACCGCCCTGCGGCTGTTACGGCAGGAGCCAGTCTAAAACCAATCGTTTCAGCATCAACAGGCCCTTGTAGATCTAAGCAAAACACTTCCCAGCAAGGTCTAGTTTTATTATTAATTAATTGCAAGCCATGCTTAACAAATGTTCTATTTATAGAAGCTTTCTCTGGCTTCATGGAAACGCAATCTGCAATTGTTGCAACAGCAACATAATCTAAGAGAGGCGCTAAACTTGAAATTTTTTGCCTAACTCCTTCTTGAATTAAAGCTGTTCTAACTTTTGCCATAGTTAAAAAGGCAACACCTGCGCCGCATACATGCTTGTCATAGCTTGAATCAGTTCTGATTGGATTGACTACTGCAATAGCAGATTTAGGTGGGCCATTAACGCCGATTTCATGATGATCAGTGACAATTACATCAATACCAGCGTCTGCAATCTTTTTTATTCTTGGCTCATCGCTACTACCTTTATCTGCAGATATAAGTAAGCCTGGCTTTAGCTCAATAATTCTTTGTGCAACTGGCTCCGTAATTCCGTAACCTTCAGTTAGCCGATGGCTTGTCACAACATTAACTAAAGATTCTTTAACGTTGAAATAATCAACCAATGCAGCCCATAATACCGCCGCAGATCCAGTTCCATCCATGTCATGGTCACAGACTAATACAATTTTCTCTTCATTTTTGATTGCTACAACTATCCGCCTAACTGCAATATCCATATCAGGTATAGATGATGGATCTTCTATATCAGCAAGATCATTGGAATAAAGTAATTCAACTTCAATAGGCTTATCTAATCTGGAGGACAAAATTTTAGCAAGCCAATCTGGCAATCCTCCTTTAATGAGTGTTGCAAAAACTGCATCATCACTTTCACGAGTTTTAAATATGGGTTTAGGAGGTCTTTGCATTTGTTTAAGAAGAGTTACATTATTGTAGGGGCTACAGATTATGAAGATATTAAAAAGTGAATCATCACTATTTTGATAAATTTATTCTAATAATATTACAACCTATGATTATATATATGAAAATATTCCATAAAACTTATTTTGAAGATGTAATAAATGCGAATTATAAAAAGTAAGATAATTGTCAATTATGCCGATATTAAATTAATTAAATAACGTTTAAAGTGAGAATGTAATCTAATTAGCCAATACAAGTATAGATAAACATAATATATTCAATGGTTAAATTCATACCTGCACACGTTAATCGTGATATTTATTCGCCATAAGGCTACGGTCTGACGCCAGAGATTGTTGTTTTAGCGGCAACTCAAAAACCAGATGTGATTATTATGGTAGATAACGGCATCGCCAGTGTGGATGGAGTTGCGGCAGCTAATAGTTTGGGGATACAAGTGCTGATTACCGATCACCATCTGCCAGGGCAAGAAACACCACAAGCTGCATGCATCATCAACCCTAATCAACATGGCTGTACTTTTGCGAGTAAAAACCTGGTCGGTGTCGGCGTCATGTTTTATGGCTTACTTTGCTTACGAGCAGAGCTGCGTGAACGTGGTGCTTATGTAGAAAAACCAGAGCCAAATTTAACTGAGTTGCTTGATTTGGTGGCATTGGGCACAGTGGCTGACTTGGTTAAATTAGATGACAATAACCGCATTCTGGTAGAGCAGGGTTTGCGCAGAATCCGTGCTGGTGTTTGCTCAAAAGGTATTTTAGCGCTGTTGCGCGTCAGTGGGCGGCAGCATCAAGCCGTCAATGCGCAAGATTTAGGTTTTTATGTAGGTCCGCGGCTTAATGCGGCTGGCCGATTAGACGATATGACTTTAGGTATACAGTGCCTGCTGACTGAATCAGAAATCGAAGCGACGAAAATCGCACAACAACTTAATGATTTAAACGTGCAACGTCGTAGCATAGAAGCTGATATGCAAGACAGTGCCAACCTCTCGCTTGATGATATTGCCGTGGATAATCAATTCACTATCAGCATGTATCAGTCTGATTGGCATCAAGGCGTAATCGGCATTCTGGCTTCACGTATCAAAGAACGCTTTCATCGCCCGGTAATTGCTTTTGCCGATGCCAGCGATGGCTTGTTGAAAGGCTCTGGCCGCTCTATTGCGGGTTTACATTTACGCGATGCACTAGATTTACTCAGTAAACATCAGCCTGATTTAATTATCAAGTTTGGCGGCCACGCAATGGCGGCAGGCCTTACTATCAGGCAAGTTGATTTTGAGCGTTTCAATCAGAGTTTTGAAACCGTGGTAAAAAGTTTAATTACCGAAGCAGATTTGGAATCTGTCCTTGAAGTAGACGGTGGCCTAGGCGTTGATGAAATGACCTTTAAACTGCACAAACTTTAGAGAAGTTGGTGTGGGGCAGGGCTTTGCGCCACCTTTGTTTTATGATGAGTTTGAGGTGACTAATCAGCGTGTGCTTGCGGAAAAGCATTTAAAACTTACATTAAAATATCTCAAAATCTACTTTAAGCATTTCACCGCTAGTGGTTGATGCTATCTATTTTAATCATCCAGATTTTTTAGATAGCCGCATACAAGCTGCTTATCAGTTACAAACCAATAGCTACAATGGCACGCAAATGGTGCAGCTTAATATTCGGTACGTGGCTGTTTAATCTGCCTGTCATTTATTTACTATTAATTTGAGGGCAGATAGCCCAATAACTACTGCAATAGTAAATCCTTAATTTCTGTTCGTTAAATTAAATTGTACACAATTTAATTGTGTTAAATATAAAATATGCTAAGATGATTGAATGGAATCAAGCAATGGAATTTAAAACATCACCAATTTCTACCTTGTCAAATGACAACGTACTGAATGTCGATTTGCAAATGTGCTTTGCACTTTACTCGGCTTCGCTAAGCATGACTAAAGCTTATAAGCCATTATTGGCTGAACTTAAGCTTACTTATCTGCAGTATTTAGTGCTGCTGGTGTTATGGGAAAAAGATGCAGTGGCAGTCAACGTTTTGGGCGAAAGGTTGTTTTCAGATTACGGCACACTTACGCCGCTATTAAAGCGCTTAGAAAAGCTTGGTTTCATTCAGCGCCAACGTTCGGCAGAGGATGAGCGCAGAGTAATAGTGACGCTCACAGAAGAGGGCAAGCAATTGCAAAAAAAAGCCGCTACAATTCCTATACAAATGTCATGCAATACAGGCGGCACGCTAGCTGAGATTCAGCATTTGAACAGCCAACTAATCTCGCTCAGAACCGCTTTAATTAAAAGCTCAACAAAACTTTAACAAGCTTAATTTAATACTTTTACATTTATTACAGCGAGTACATTATTTAAGGAAATTACAATGAAAAAAAGTCGTCAATTTTCAACATTTAGAGCATTTGCATTGTCTGCAATGATTTTAAGTATTTCAAATGCTTATGCAGAGGATGCTGCTAGTACTACTAACGATAAGCCTGTAACAGAGCAATTAGTTGATACTTTAACTACGCTTTCAGGCGGCCCACACAAAGGCTATCGTGCTAACCATGCTAAAGGTATTGTCGTGCAAGGTGAGTTTGTACCTGCTAAATCAGCAGCTAGTATTAGTAAAGCGATTCACTTGCAAAGCAAGCCCAGTCCAGTAATTGTGCGCTTCTCTGATGCGACTGGCGTGCCTAATATTCCAGATGCTGACGGTAATGCCTTCCCTAAAGGTATCGCGATTCGTTTTCAATTACCTGATAGTACTTATACTGACATTGTGAGTATTTCTACTAATGGCTTTCCAGCCGCAACGCCTGAGGATTTTTTAGGGTTACTAAATGCAGTCGCAGCTAGTGGGCCAGATGCAGCTAAACCAAGTCCGGTAGAGCAGTTTTTAGGCCCACATCCAGCCGCACTTAAATTCGTACAAATGCCTAAACCAGCGCCAGTAAGCTTTGCTACAGAAGCATTTTATGGGGTGAATGCCTTTAAATTTACTAATGCAAAAGGTGAAACGCAATATGGTCGTTACCGCATTACACCAGTTAAAGGTACAGAATTTTTAACAAAAGAAGAAACGGCTAAAGCGACACCTAATTATTTGTTTGACGAGTTGCCAATGCGTTTAAGTAAAGCGCCCGCCAAATATATAATTTCTGTGCAATTGGCTGACAAGGGTGATGAAGTTAATGATGCCACGGTGGTGTGGCCAGAAACTAGAAAGGTAGTTGAATTAGGTACTTTGACTATTAAGACAGTGGATGCTAATGGAGCCCAGTTTGAAAAGTCTACCATGTTTAATCCATTGGTATTAGTGGATGGTATTGAGGCTTCAAGTGACCCAATTTTGCAAGCTCGTCCATTAGCTTATGCTGTAAGTTACGGTAGACGTTTGGCTGACTAATATTGAATGAGTAGTTGTTTTAGATTAACGCCTCACAAGAGGCGTTAATCTTTTCAACAATATCAAATGCTCAATATCATATATTTTTGGCAAACGATAAATCAATTAAATGCCCGCTATAATAATATTAATTTCAACGTATTTTAGCCAAACTAAATAGCCAACCTATGAAAATCCAAACAATACAAACAACTGCGTTTAACGACCAAAAGCCTGGGACTTCAGGCTTACGTAAAAAAGTAAAAGTCTTTCAGCAGCCACATTATTTAGAAAATTTTGTACAAAGTATTTTCGATACGCTGCTTGAAGACGGCGGGTTGCCAGCAGGTGCTACGCTAACCGTAGGTGGCGACGGTCGTTATCATAATCGCGAAGCTATTCAAACCATTATTCAAATGGCTGCAGCCAATGGTTTTACGCGTGTCATTGTCGGCCAAGCAGGTATTCTTTCTACGCCAGCCGCATCACACATCATTCGTAAATATCATACGTTTGGCGGCATGATACTGTCGGCAAGCCACAACCAAGGCGGTATTAATGGCGACTTTGGTATTAAGTACAACATTAGCAACGGTGGACCTGCACCTGAAAAAATAACGGATAGCATATTTGCAAAAAGCAAAATAATTACGCACTACAAAATCGCCGATTTACCTAAGATAGACATTGATACACTGGGCGAGACTGATTTTGATGGCATCAATGCGAATAGCAAATTTACCGTGCAAGTGATTGATGCGGTAGTAGATTATGCTGATTTAATGCAAACATTATTTGATTTTTCAGCGATTAGAACTTTACTTGCTAGCGACTTTAAAATGAAGTTCGATGCCATGCATGCAGTGACTGGCCCTTACGCACAAGAGATTTTTGTTAATCGGCTTGGTACATTTGCAGATAGCCTCATGAATTGCATCCCATCTGAAGATTTTGGTGGCGGCCACCCGGATCCAAATTTAACTTACGCTGAAGACTTGGTGAGGATCATGTTTGCAGGTGAGGCGGCTTTAGATTTTGGTGCTGCTTCAGATGGTGATGGCGACCGTAATATGATTTTAGGTAAAAATTTCTTTGTCACACCTTCAGATAGCTTGGCTGTGCTTGCTGCCAATGCAACCTTAGTACCGGCTTATGCAAATGGTATTGCAGGAGTTGCACGCTCTATGCCTACTAGCGGTGCGGTTGATCGCGTAGCGATTAAATTGAATATTCCCTGTTATGAGACCCCCACAGGCTGGAAGTTTTTTGGCAACTTGATGGATGCTGGCAAAGTAACCTTATGCGGTGAAGAAAGCTTTGGTACTAGCTCTAGCCATGTGCGAGAGAAAGATGGGCTTTGGGCAGTATTATTCTGGTTGAATATTCTTGCAAATAAACACGTAGTAAGTGGGGTTGCCTCGGTTGAGCAAATATTGATGTCCCATTGGTTAGAGTATGGTCGCAATGTGTATTCTAGGCATGATTATGAAACGATTCCAACCGTTGCTGCTAATAGTGTGATGGAGCATATTAAATCTCAATTTAATACTTTGCCAAATCAAAGCTTCGGCACTTATACCGTTAAAACTTGCGATGATTTTAGCTATCACGATTCTATAGACGGTTCAATTAGTAACAATCAGGGTGTCCGAATTTTATTTGATGATGGCTCTAGGATTGTATTCAGGCTATCAGGTACAGGTACTGAGGGTGCGACTTTACGTATATATTTAGAAGCATTTGAGCCAGATAGTACTAAACATCATTTAGATGCGCAAATAGCTTTGGCTGAAATGATAAAAATTGCTTTGCAAATATCACAGCTCATTGAGAAAACTGGCCGACTGGCGCCGACGGTAATCACTTAGCGGTTATTCATTGGCGATGGCGTATAAAAATAAAGCCAGCATTAAGCTGGCTTTATTGGGTTAAAACATACAACAGGTCAAACTCGGTTCAGGCGCTAGCAATTTGAAACCTTATTTTTTACCCGCTACGTGTTTTGCTACCCATTCTTGTGCGCTAAGTTCGCTGTCACCAGAGGTATCCATGTGTTCAAAGATTTTTTTATGATAAGCTAAAAATTCATCTTTAGTCACTTTATGGTCGCCGTCAGTATCCATCATGCCCATCATTTTCATGGAGCGTAATTCACGACTGTAGCCACCTGTAGCAAGATCAAGTTTAGATTTTCCAGTAGGGCCGGCCCATTCTTTTGCATCAACTGAACCATCTTTATCTTTGTCTAGCGCATCAAAAATACTGGTGTAATAGGCGTCAAATTCAGCCGCAGTCACCTTGTGATCGCCATCAGCATCTAGCATTTTCATCATTTCCATTTTATGTAACTGGTTTGCATAACCGCCAGTACTTAACATTGGTTCTGCTGAAAAAGCGGGCGCTGAGAATACTGCAGTTGATAATAATGTTGCAGCCACTAGAACTGCACTTTTTATTTGAAAACTCATAATAACCTCCAAAAACATATTAAATTAATTTAAAGAAACTAGCTTGCAAACCTTAGTCTGTGTGCAAGCTGCTTACTTACATTTATTTCAAATACGATTTCAATATATCATACTATTATGAATTTAATTGATGACATATATACCAACAATTTTATTTATCTATTTGTTTAATTGTCATCTCACCCTTATACAAACGCACATCCATGCGACCTAAAAATGACATTCCAAGCAGCACATCACCATCTAGGCCAGGAGCAATCATTGCTGCAACGTCATGTGCTTCAACGCCACCCACCTTAACAGTATTTAGCCTCACCATGTAACCGATGCTATCGCCATTAGCCGTATTGGTGCGGACGGCGTTGATACTTTTAAGATCAAGTTTATCTGCAACCCTTTGTGAAATAGCAACACCTGTTGCGCCTGTATCAATCAGTACGTCAATTTTTTCTCCATTGATTAGCGCCTCTGCACGGTAGTGGCCATCTAATCCACGCTTTAATACTACGGTACTTGCTTCACCTAAGCGGTTAATTTTATTGGGATTTTGAATGTTGTCAGCCAAATAATAGATAAGGCCCGCGAGAGAAAGCCAGATAATGGCAACGAATAGTGTATTTCTGGACATATTGAATAGCGTTTGAATGAACTTGCTATTGAGATTGGTCCACTTTAATAAATTGCAATTGGAACTAATGAACAATATCTAAAGTTTCATAGAACTAAAGTGCAATAGTTGCAAAGCACTTGGTATTTAAAAACTGAATATTAAAAAACAGTATATTTAAATGCAATCGCAACGATGGCGAAATAGGTGAGGTGATGCAGTAATTGATCAAAACCTAGCAGTATCCAAAACCACTCGCTGGTATCAGGTTTTAGGTCTAGCTTCTTGCTGGCATTCATTTTTGCCCAATCGACATGGTAATGAATCAAGGCGTCAGCAAGTGCGAACATCCATGCATCTATTCCGAGCCAATAGGCCAATACAATAAAGGTGCCTATGCCATGCAGTGCAGCGTGTGTAAT
>JBKJRF010000165.1:0-14870 GCA_046594825.1 Methylotenera sp. | reverse complement strand
TTTGATTTTTATGTCTTCAGCCGACTGTGTAGGGGTACGAAATGCGACCGCCACATCGTTAGTCATTTGGTCGCCAGCAATAGGCACCACCGCGGTATGACGGATTGCACCTTGTTTGAATACTGCAATGTCTGTCGTACCACCTCCTATGTCCACCAAGCAAACGCCTAACTCTTTTTCATCTTCTGTTAGTACGGCCAAACTTGATGCGAGCGGCTGCAATATCAAATCACTCACCTCAATACCGCAACGCTTGATGCACTTCACTATATTTTGCGCGGCTGCAACTGCACCCGTCACAATATGAACTTTCACTTCTAATTTCATGCCGCTCATACCGAGTGGCTCTCTTACATCTTCTTGGCCGTCAATGATGAATTCTTGCGTAAGAATATGCAGTATTTGCTGATCCGCAGGTAAGGCTATCGCGCGCGCAGTCTCAATCACACGGTCTACGTCCATTTGCGACACTTCCGCATCTTTAATCTTTACCATGCCATGTGAATTCAAGCTTTTGATGTGGCTGCCCGCAATACCGGTATACACATTGTTGATTTTGCAATCGGCCATTAACTCGGCTTCTTCTAGCGCACGCTGTATTGATTGCATGGTTGATTCGATATTAATCACCACACCCTTTTTCAAGCCGCGTGAAATATGCTGCCCCAGCCCGATGACTTTAAGCGTGCCTTCAGGTTGCAGCTCGGCGACAATGGCGACAATTTTTGATGTGCCTATATCTAAACCTACAATTAAATTTTTATCGTCTTTTATTCTACTCATCAATAGCTCCCTCCGTGTTAACTCACGGCCTCTGTCTGTTTTTTAATTGCGTTGTTTGAATTAGTTGCCTCAACTGGTTTACGTACTGCAAATCCGTTTGGATAACGTAAATCAGCATAAATAATTTTTTTATTCAATCCTGCAATCGTGGTGATATATACACTTGCAAATTTTGCTAATCTCGCATTCATCTCAACACGGCCAAGCTCAATGACGATGCCGTTAGTGGTAGTAATTTGCCATGCACGTCTTGGCGTTAGCGCTAAACTGGCGATTTGCAAATTGGCTACTTTTAATTCTTTGCCAAACTCGCCATATTGCGATGCCACTTCAATCACGCCATCGCCAGGCCCATAAAATACTGGCAAATCACTGCCCGATGCCGCATGAAACAATTCACCATGCGTATCCACTAAGGCAATGCTGCCCCACCTTGCTAAAGCTTGATGCTCTTCTATCGACACTTCTAATTTATCTGGCCAACGACGGCGCAAACTAACGTTGCGCGCCCATGGCAACTTCTCGAACGCATCACGTGCTTTAATTAAATCTAGCGTGAAAAAATTGCCCTTCAAATGCTTTGCCACAATCAATTTAATCTGTTCACGGCTGACATGGCTTAACTCACCTTCAATCTTCACTTCACGCAGTGGAAAAATCGGCAGATGTACTACGGCATATAGCGCCGCGTATAGCATCACCACCACACTCAGTGCAAACAAGAGGTTGGCGATCCAATTAAGTAAAGTAGGCTTATCCCACATCTGCCATATCCAAAATTTGTATTACAAGTTCGTTAAAACTAATGCCTGCGGATTTTGCGGCCATAGGCACCAAGCTGTGATCTGTCATGCCTGGGCTGGTATTCACTTCTAAAAAGTAATGCTTACCCGCTTCATCCATCAAGAAATCTACACGCCCCCAACCCTTGCAACCGATCGCTCTAAATGCGAGTAAAGCTTCTTGCTGGATCTGTGCTTCTTTTTCTACACTCAAACCACAAGGGCATAAGTATTCGGTATCGTTGCGCAAATACTTCGCTTCATAGTCATAGAATTCATTTTTTGGCACGATGCGGACAATTGGTAAAGCCCTTAATCCATTTGCATCTTCAATAATGCCCACGGTATATTCACCACCGCCAACAAACGCTTCAGCAATCACCAATGGGTCAGCTTCAGCAGCTAATTTATAGGCGGCTTCTAAACCGCCAGACTTTTTAACTTTGGTAATACCAATACTCGAGCCTTCATTAGCGGGCTTTACAAACAAAGGTAAACCTAATTTAGCTTCTATCGCTGCAAAATCACTAGTTGCTGTGACCAACTCAAAATCAGGTGTGACTACATTAGTCGCACGCCACAATAATTTAGTACGCCATTTATCCATACCTATCGCCGAGGCCATCACTCCACTACCTGTGTAAGGGATTTGCAACATTTCAAGTGCGCCTTGTATGCAACCATCTTCACCAAAACGGCCATGCAAATTTATAAATACACGATCAAAAACTTCCAAATCGTGTAAAGGCTTTTCACGTGGGTCGAACGCATGAGCATCAATACCCTGTGCTTGCAACGCAGCCAATACTGCGCCACCACTCTTAAGTGATATTTCACGTTCGCCCGATTTTCCACCCATCAGCACAGCTACCCGACCAAATTTTTTATTGTCAAACTTCATATTCACCGTCTATATTCCACTCTCATATTCACCGATAACTTTTACTTCTTGCTGCAACGCCACACCTTGCTCTGCTAATACGGTGTCACGCATGTGCTTAATCAACAACTCAATATCCAGTGCGTTCGAACCGCCAATATTGACAATAAAATTAGCGTGTTTTTCTGACACTTGTGCACCGCCAATGATGTAACCTTTTAAGCCACTCGCCTCTATCAACCGTGCGGCGTAATCACCTGCCGGATTTCTAAAGGTAGAACCTGCACTAGGTAAATTTAAGGGTTGAGATGCTAACCGCTGTGCTAATAATGCTTTAATCTTCTGTGCTGATTCATGTGCATCACCTGATTTTAAAGCCAGCCATGCGCCTATAAACCACTCGTCTGCCACTGGCATATCCACATGCCGATAGCTCGCAATAAAGTTAGCTGCATCACGTGTATTCAGTTCGCCTTGTCTGTTAATAGTAGTGACGCTACTCACCACATTCCAAGTTTCAGTGCCATAACAACCAGCATTCATGGCAAGTGCACCACCTAAAGTACCTGGAATACCCGCAAAGAATTCCGCACCTTGCTTGGCTTCCTTAGTGCAAAATTTTGCTAATTTTGCACAAGTCACACCAGCTTCCGCGTAGACAAGATCACCATCCATATGCAAATCAGTTAGCACGTTGTGCATCAAAATAACCGTGCCACGCACTCCACCATCACGCACCAATAAATTTGAACCTAAACCAATAAAATAAACCAGTTTGTCATTTTGAAGGCTTTGTAAAAATTGGCACAAATCATCCAGCCCAGCTGGGATATAAAGCTGATCTGCCTTACCGCCCACGCGCCAGCTGGTATAGCGCGCCATAGGCTCGTTTAATAGCAACTTGCCGGCTGTGGTTTGTATATGCTTAGCCATCAATTTAGCTGTACTCCTTCAGATAAAAGCTTAGTTTTGGCTGCCACTTGCCCAATTGAACCGGCGCCCATCACAATCACTACGTCATTAGGCTGTACCGCGTCTAAAATAGCTTGTGGCAATGCATCAGTAGTTTCGACAAATAATGGCTCTACCTTGCCCGCAACGCGAATCGAGCGAATCAATGAGCGCGTATCCGCCGCCACAATAGGCATTTCACCTGCTGAATAAACTTCTGTGAGTAAAACTGCGTCTGCGCTGGATAGCACTCGAACAAAATCTTCAAAACAATCACGCGTACGCGTATAACGATGCGGTTGAAATGCCATGACTAATCGACGATTTGGAAAAGCTGCCCGTGCGGCGGCAATCACAGCCTGCATTTCTACAGGGTGATGTCCGTAATCATCAATCAAGGTGAAAGTGCCCACTTTGCTATCATTGTTATCGTTATTGGCATTTACATTGATCTCACCGTAACGTTCAAAACGGCGACCAACCCCTTTAAATTCTTTAAGTGCTTTAATGATTGCTGCATCTGGCACATTTAACTCACTAGCAATAGCAATTGCGGCGAGTGCATTTAATACGTAATGGTTACCCGGCAGATTCAAAGTCACATCGAACTCTGTAGTCACACCATTGATACGCTCAACGGTGAAATGCATCTTGCCGTCATCTGCACGTACATTTTTCGCCCTAATACGAGCGTCCTCACTAAAACCATAAGTCATCACTGGCTTGGTCACACGCGGCAAAATCTCACGAATATTTGCATCGTCTATGCACACCACGGCCATACCCCAGAACGGCAGCTGCTGTAGAAATTCCACAAATGCACTTTTGAGCTTTTCAAAACTATGCTCGTAAGTATCCATGTGGTCTTGGTCAATATTTGTCACTACCGCCATCACAGGCGTTAAATGTAAGAATGAAGCATCTGATTCATCCGCCTCAGCAACTATATATTCACCTGTACCAAGTTTAGCGTTGGCATTTGCTGCTTCTAACTTGCCACCAATCACAAAAGTAGGATCCATGCCTGCTTCGGCCAAAATGCTAGCAATCAGACTGGTGGTTGTGGTTTTGCCATGCGTTCCAGCTACTGCAATACCTTGTCTAAACCGCATCAGTTCAGCTAGCATTAGTGCACGTGGTACTACAGGAATTTTTTTGGCTCTTGCGGCTTTCACCTCAGGATTTTTTTCATTTACTGCACTAGATACGACTACTACATCTGCATTACCAAGATTCTCAGCAGCATGGCCTTGATAAACTGTTGCACCGAAACTAGTTAAACGTTGAGTGGTCGCATTTACTGCTAAATCAGAACCCGTCACAGTAAAATCTAAATTAATGAGTACTTCAGCAATACCGCTCATACCAGAGCCGCCAATGCCAACAAAATGTATATTTTTAACTTTGTGTTTCATGCTACAAGCTCCATACATATATTGGCGACGCTAGTTGTTGCTTCTGGCTTACCTAGAGCGCGTGCTTTGATTGCCATATCTAAACATTGCTTACGTGTTAAGCCTTGTAATAGAGTCACGACTCTTGCCACTGTGAATTCTGTTTGCGGAATCAATATTGCCGCACCAGCATCTGCTAAATAATGTGCATTCGATGTTTGATGGTCATCCACTGCATGTGGAAAAGGCACCAACACGCTCGCCACACCAGCAGCCGAAACTTCAGCTACTGTCAAAGCACCAGCGCGACAAATGACTATGTCTGCCCAGCTATACATGGCAGCCATGTCATCAATAAATGCCTTTGCATCTGCACTTACACCAACCGCATGGTAATTTTCTTGCAAGGTAGCAATATGCTTTTCACCTGCTTGATGCACCACGTGCGGACGATTTTCTATAGGAGTTTCAGCTAAAGCTTTAGGTAACACATTATTTAATGCTTGTGCCCCCAAACTACCGCCAACCACTAGTAGACGTAGCGCGCCTGTATGCGTGACCAACCTAGCTTCTGGCGATGCAATTTGTGTAATATCCACACGAACTGGGTTGCCGACTAATGTTGCGTTATTGCCAAATGCTGCAGGAAAAGCGGCTAATACTCTTTTTGCAAAATGGGCCAAAGTTTTATTGGTTAAACCTGCCACCGAGTTTTGCTCATGGATAACTAATGGTTTACGCAGCAGCCATGCCATCAAGCCGCCAGGAAATGCTGCGAAACCGCCCATGCCTATGACCAGGTTAGGTTGGAATTTTGCAATAGCTTTGTATGATTGCGCTAAAGCGATAGTCAATTTAACAGGCAACAGCACCCAGCCTAATAAACCTTTGCCTCGCACACCACGCATGGTAATCATCGCTTTTTGGTAATCTTTAGATGCAATCAGACGATTTTCCATACCACCTTCTGTGCACAACCAAACGATATTCCAGCCTTTAGCTTTTAAGTAATCAGCTACAGCCATTGCTGGATAAACATGTCCACCAGTACCGCCTGCCATCACCATTAAAGTTTTATTAGGCGCAATCATGTTGGCAATCCTTTTTGCAGCCTACGATTCTCAAAATCGATTCTGAGCAATATTGCCATCGCAATACAATTCGCCAAAATTCCACTACCGCCAAACGACAACAAAGGCAGGGTTAAGCCTTTGGTTGGCAAAATGCCCATGTTCACACCCATATTGATAATGCCTTGTGCGCCCATCCAAATTCCCAAACCTTGAGCTAATAAAGCAGCAAAATAGCGCTCATTGGCTATGGACTCTTTGCCAATACCAAAGGAGCGAATCACAATCCATGAAAACAACCCAACTACAGTTAACACACCGACAAAACCAAGCTCTTCAGCAATTACCGCTAATAAAAAGTCGGTATGTGCTTCTGGTAAATAGAGCAATTTTTCTACACTGGCACCAAGCCCCACGCCAAACCATTCGCCACGGCCAAATGCAATGAGTGCATGTGACAATTGATAGCCTTTTCCATATGGATCAGCCCATGGATCCATAAAGCCAATCACACGTTCCAGCCGATATGGCGAACTCCAAATCAAGAAGATGAACCCCACCACTAGCAACACCAGCAAGCCAGCAAAAATACGACCGTTAATACCGCCTAACCATAAGATTGAGATTGAGATTGCAGCAATCACAGCAAATGCGCCGAAATCTGGCTCACGCAACAACAAGCCGCCTACAACCAACATGACCATTAACATTGGGAAAAAGCCGTGTCTGAAGCTATCCATTACCGCAGCTTTACGTACGGTGTAATCTGCCACATACATCGCTGCAAATAGCTTCATAAACTCAGAGGGTTGCGGGTTAATCACAAATAACCTCAACCAGCGACGGCTACCACCAGCCTTAAGACCAATACCGGGAATAAGTACTAACACCAACAAAGCCAAACCTAATAAAAACAAATAAGGCGCCATTTTTTGCCACCAAGCGATTGGCACATTAAATGCCATGAAGGCCGCAACCACACTCACCACCATAAATATGGCTTGATGCACCAGGTAATAGCTACTGTTATGGCCTACCGCTTTATCTGCTTCAGCAATCGCGATAGATGCTGAATACACCATCACTATGCCTATACCCAACAAACACAGCACCACCCAGAGCAAACCTTGATCATAGCTAGGAGAGTTAATTCGCTCACGATTTAGCATTGCAGTAATCATGCAGACTCCTTCGCTTGCTGTTTTAGACTAGCGGCTGGTTTTAACTTCTCTACAGCGCTCACGAAAACTTCAGCACGATGCACGTAATTTTTAAACATATCAAAACTTGCACAAGCGGGAGAGAGCAATACCGCGTCACCAATTTGAGCGAGTTTTTTAGCGATATTGACCGCTTCAGGCAAGTCAATCGCTTGATATAAAGGCACGTTTGTTTTGAGCAGTACCGCTTCAATCAATGGTGCATCGCGACCTATTAACACTACTGCACGTGCGTTCTCAGCTACCGCATCAGCTAATGGCGTAAAGTCTTGACCTTTGCCGTCACCGCCGGCAATCAATACGACTTTTTGTGGCAGCCCATTCAGCGCGGCACAAGTAGCGCCGACATTGGTACCTTTTGAATCGTCGTAATAATCAACCTCATCAATATTGGTCACCCATTCCACACGATGTGGCAAGCCCTTAAAGTTATATAATGTTTGAATGATGGGCGCATAATCAATACCTATGCCACGGCAGAGTGCGACAGCAGCGAGTGCATTGGCTGCGTTATGCAAACCCACGATTTTTAAGTCACGTAGATTAATAAGCTCTTTTTCATCATCCACCAACCAAGTTTCACCTTCCGCCTCTTTCAAGCCATAAGCCTTTGCGCTATCACTATTTTTTTCAGTAATTGCAGACAATCCAAATGTTGCTTGTGCTAATTTTGAGCGTGCCATCATCATGCTCCACGCATCATCACGATTTAGCACCTGCAATGTTGCATTGTAAAAAACCCGCGCTTTTGCAATGGCATAATCTTGGAAGCTGGCGTATCTATCCATGTGATCTTCAGATAAATTCAACATGGTTGCCGCATCCACATGCAAACTGCTGGTAGTTTCAAGCTGAAAACTAGAAAGCTCCAACACGTAAACATCGGGTGCATCCATACTGAGTGCATCCAACACTGGCAAGCCAATATTGCCCGCAACTATCGTTTTTAATCCTGCTGCTTTGCACATTTCACCGACAAGAGTTGTCACAGTTGTCTTGCCATTGGCGCCAGTAATAGCAATTACCTTAGCGCTTGCTGGACGATGCTGTGCAAACAACTCAATATCACCTATCACACTAATACCGCGGTTGATTGCTGCCTGAATTTCAGGTTCACTGAGTGGCACGCCAGGGCTTGCGACAATTAAATCTAACGCATCAAAAGCAGAAGCCTTAAAAGCACCAGTGTGAATAGTGACCTGTGGCAACTCAGCTTTAAGTGCCTCAATACCGGGTGGATTCTCACGAGTATCGGCCACAGATAGACGTGCGCCTTGCTTATGCAGCCAGCGCAGTGCTGATAGGCCTGTTTCACCTAGACCTAGCACCAATACACGTTTATTTTTAAGCTCTAATTTCATTAGTTTGCGTTTTATCTATTTGTACATCTATCTTAATTTCAGCGTTGATAAACCCACCAACACCAGCATCATGGTAATAATCCAAAAACGCACCACTACTTGCGTTTCTTTCCAGCCTTTTTGTTCATAATGGTGATGTAACGGCGCCATTAAAAAGATGCGTTTACCTGTCCCCGTTTTATATTTGGTGTACTTGAAATACAGCACCTGTGCCGCTACGGAGAAAGTTTCTACTACAAAAACGCCACCCATAATGAACAGTACAATTTCTTGTCTCACAATAACGGCAACGATGCCCAATGCAGCACCTAGCGCCAACGCACCTACATCACCCATAAACACCTCTGCGGGGTAAGCGTTAAACCATAAGAAGCCTAAACCTGCACCTGCCATCGCCGCGCAAAACACCATCAACTCACTAGCGCCAGGTACGTATGGAATGCCCAAATATTTTGAAAAATAAAAGTGCCCAGTCACATAAGCAAATATCGCCAAAGCACTCGCCACCATCACGGTTGGCATAATCGCCAAGCCATCTAAACCATCGGTTAAATTCACCGCATTACTGCTACCAACTACCACCAAGTAAGTAAGTAAAATAAAACCAAACGCACCTAATGGCAGCGTTAAGCTTTTAAAAAACGGTACCAGCAAAGTAGTTTCAGCAGGTACTACCGCTGTTTGCTGTAAAAATACAGCCACACTAAATCCGATTAATGATTGCCAGAAATATTTTTCTTTTGCTGACAATCCTTTAGGGTTGCGGTGCACGACTTTGCGCCAATCGTCTACCCAACCGATAATGCCAAAGCCTAAAGTGGTAAATAACACTACCCATACGAATCGATTGCTCAAATCAGCCCAAAGTAGTGTAGATATCGCAATAGCAACTAATATCAGCGCACCACCCATGGTTGGTGTGCCCGCCTTGATCAAATGTGTTTGTGGACCATCATCACGTACTGATTGGCCAACTTTGTAATAAGTAAGTTTGCGGATTAAACTTGGCCCTACGACAAATGAAATGGTTAACGCCGTGAGCGTCGCCATCACCGCACGTAAGGTGATGTAATTGAACACATGAAACCCGTGAATATCTCTTGCCAGCCATTGTGCTAATGTAAGTAACATTTAGTGTTTCTCCCCGTTCATATGGTCAGCTTTATTCGTTATTTCGTTTACGACGCGCTCCATCGCCATAAATCGTGAGCCCTTTACTAATACAGTAGTGTCAGGCTGCATTTGTTTGATTAAATCAGCAGTCAATGTTGTTACAGACAAGTAATGTTTTGCCCGCGTATCCTTCTCTACATCAAAAACTTTTGTCATGCTTTCGCTCAAATTACCCAATGTAAGTAGTGCATCTACCCCTGCAGCTTGGGCATAAGCACCTATTTCTGCATGTAACTCTGCAGCGTTTTCACCTAACTCACCCATATCGCCCAACACTAATATTTTTTTACCTGGCTTTGCCATCAGCACATCAATTGCGGCCTTCATCGACATAGGATTTGCGTTATAGGAATCGTCTATTACCAATGCTCCATTCAAACCCGCCAAAGGTTGTAGCCGACCTTTGACTCCAGCATAGTTTTCTAACCCTATCGCAATAGCTGCAAGCGGCGCCCCCATGGCTTGTGCTGCAGCAGCAGCCGCTAATGCATTCAGTACATTATGTAAGCCCGGTGTCGGTAAATGCGCTTTAATCGCACCTTGTGGCGTTGCAATATCAAGCAAACATGCACTGGCTTGTAATTGGTATGTAGCTGACACATCTGCTTTATTTTTCAAACCAAAGGTGATGGTTTTATGTCCAGCCGCTAATGTTTTCCAAAGTGGGGCAAAGTTATCGTCTGCATTGATTACAGCAATACCATCTGCTGCTAAGCCATCAAAAATCTCACCTTTTGCTTTTGCAATTGCCTCAAAAGAACCCAATTCGCCCACATGCGCACTGCCAGCATTATTGATGAGCGCCACAGTAGGCTTGCCGATTTTAGATAAATAACTAATTTCACCCGTGTGATTCATACCCATTTCAGCGACAGCATAGCGATGCTGTGCACGTAATTTAAGCAAAGTAAGTGGCAAACCAATGTGGTTATTTAAATTACCTTCAGTTGCCAATACCTGGTCTGGATTGTTGGCAGCCGCACGTAAAATTGAAGCCAACATTTCTTTGACTGTGGTTTTTCCATTGCTACCAGTAATAGCTGCTAACGGCATAGTAAATTTGCTACGCCAATAGGCTGCAAGCTCACCTAAAGCTTGATAAGTGTCTTGTACCAAGAGTGCTGGCTCAACATTTAATGTGTCATCAATCACCAATACACCAGCCGCACCTTCTGCTATAGCTTGATTAGCAAAACTATGGCCATCGAAATTCTCACCTTTAAGCGCCACAAACAATTGGTCTTGCCTGATATTGCGGCTATCGGCACCTACGCTGGTAAACATGGCATCAGCGCCAATTAATCTTGCGTTAATAGCGTTGGCAGCTTCTGATAACAACATCATATTGAGCCTCCCATATTTGCTATAGGTCGATATTGTTTGAGTGCCATCTGGGCTACAAGTGCATCATCAAATGGATGTTTTACACCAGAAATTTCTTGATAATTTTCGTGACCCTTACCCGCGACTAACACTATGTCGCCACGACTAGCAGACTGAATGGCAACACTAATGGCCTGAGCACGGTCTAATTCAACAGAATAACTTGTACTCATGCCACTGGTAATTGACTGAATGATTAACTCCGGCACTTCACTGCGTGGATTATCGGTAGTGACAATTACCTTATCTGCCAATTTACTAGCTACAGCACCCATCAACGGGCGTTTACCTGCATCGCGGTCGCCACCACAACCAAACACGCAAATCAGTTTAGATTGTGTGCCATGCAATTGCTCATGTAATGTGCTTAGTACTTTTTCTAGAGCATCTGGCGTATGGGCATAATCAATCACGACTAGCGGCAATGCACCACCGCCAAATTGCTGCATGCGACCTAACACTGGTTTAATTTTACTAATAGCATCAACTGCGTCAGTTAAACTAATATCTAACTCTAATAAGGTTGCTAACACAGCAAGCACGTTATATGCGTTAAAGCGTCCCAATACTGGTGCAATTAAAAGCGCACTACCTTGTAGCGTTGTTACTTGCATCGTCAAACCTGCGTCGTGTAATTGCAATTGATTACCTTGTACATCACCGCTCTGCAAACCATAAGTCACACAAAGTTTGTTTTGACTTTTAAGGGCGCTGGCTATAGTTTGCCCAAAGGCATCATCGGCATTCACAATGGCAACACTCAAGTCATTCCAGTTAAACAGCTTCTGCTTAGCGGCAGCATAAGCTTCCATAGTGACGTGATAGTCCAAATGGTCACGACTTAAATTAGTGAGTATGGCAATATCAAACGCTACGCCATTCACTCGTCCTTGATCCAACCCATGTGAAGACACCTCCATCACCACCGCATCAGCCTTTTGTGCCACAAAATCAGCTAGCATGCCCTGTAATAATATGGCATCAGGAGTGGTATTTACCGCTTCGCTCAACACACTTTGCTGACCAACAAAACCATTACCAATCGTACCCAACACTGCAGTTTTTTTGCCTAATATTGTTAGGCATTTTGCAACCCATTGACTTACAGAGGTTTTACCATTGGTACCAGTCACGCCTATCATGGTCAATTGCTCTGATGGGTATTGGTAATACTCAGCCGCAATCTGCCCTACTTGATGTTTTAAATCATGCACCGCTACATTGCCTACTTGCCAATCGGCATGCCACGTAAAATCCTTAGCCTCCCACGCTATGGCCGCAGCACCAGCTTTAATCGCTTGTGGAATATAATGGCGCCCATCGCTGTGTGTGCCAGGATAAGCCAAAAATAATGCACCAGCTTTTACTTGACGGCTATCTGAGGTAATCGCACTAAACGGCTGATTTAAATTACTTAAGCCTAAAGTTGAAAGATTATGAGGATTGGTCATAGTCACATGCCCTCCTTCACATCTTCGGGGTTTTCTTCGATGACCACATTGTTATTTGGTGCATCTTGTGGCACGGCAAACATACGCAATGCATCTGCCATAATTAAACTAAACACTGGTGCAGCCACCGTACCGCCATAATATTGGCCATTATTAGGCTCATCAATCATAATGGCGATAATGAAGCGTGGATTAGATGCAGGCGCAAAACCAACAAATGACGCTACGTATTTATCTTCTTCATAGCCATGTGCACCTACTTTATGGGCCGTACCCGTTTTTCCTGCCACACGGTAACCTAATACCTGTGCTTTAACTGCAGTACCCCCAGGTTGCACCACCATTTCCAACATATCTTTCACATGATTAGCAGTAGCAGCTGAAAACACTTGCTGGCCTACTGGTACATCACTTAACTTAACTAATGAAATCGGGCGTAACTCACCTTCATTAGCAAACACGGTATAAATCCTAGCCAACTGTAGCAAAGTCACGCTAATACCGTGACCAAATGACATCGTTGCTTGTTCAATTGGCCGCCATGTTTTATATGGGCGCACTCTACCAGAACCTTCACCAGGAAAACCAATACCTTCTGGGTGGCCTAACCCAAGCTCATTGTAAACATTCCACATAAACTGTTTATCTAACGTTAATGCGATTTTAGACGCGCCCACATTAGAGGATTTTTGTATCACTTGAGCAACGGTCAACACGCCTTGCGGGTGCGAATCGTGAATAGTTGCAGGGCCAATACTCATATAACCAGGTGCAGTTTGAATTTTAGTATCAAACTGATACTGACCCGACTCCAAAGCAGCCGCGGCTGTAACAGGTTTGAGCGTAGATCCTGGCTCAAAAGTATCTGTAATTGCACGGTTGCGCGATTTACCTAAAATATTTACTGGATTATTTGGGTTATAAGTAGGCACATTGGCCATAGCCAGCACTTCACCTGTTTTGGCATCCAATACAATTGCCGCTCCAGCGACCGCTTTATTGGCCTCTACCGCCTTAACCAGTTCGCGATGCGCTAAATACTGAATCCTGCGATCAATAGACAACACCACATCATGGCCATCTTGCGGCACTTTAACGGCTTGTAAATCTTCAATAATATGGCCTGACCTATCTTTAATGACGCGGCGACTGCCCTCTGTGCCTGATAGTGCCGCATTCTTAGCCAATTCAAAACCTTCCTGGCCTTTATCATCAACTCCAGTAAACCCCACCAGATGGGCCGTGACATCACCTGCTGGATAGTAACGCTTATATTCACGCTGCAAATAAATGCCGGGCACACCAAGCTTCATTACCTTAGCCGCCAACTCAGGTGAAATCCTGCGTTTTAAATACACGAAACCACGTTCGCTATTCGCGAGTTTTTGATTGATGAAATCAGTTTTAACTTGCAATAACGCAGCAATTTCTTTTGTTTGTGCTGCATTGATTTCCACATCCGGTGGGCTAGCCCATACAGATTCAACTGGGGAGCTAATGGCTAATAACTCGCCAAATCTATCAGTAATTTTGCCACGATGTGACGGCAGAATAAGGGTGCGGCTATAACGCGCATCACCCTTGTCTTGTAAAAAGCGCTTATGGAAACTCTGCAAGTAAACACCCCGCCCAAGCAATGCGGCAAATCCTAGCAACACCGAGACCAGCAATACGCGGCGGCGCCATGCTGGCAACTTCACTATTATCGGCGTCTGGATGACCATTATGGCGCCACCCCTGTTTTGGACTTTAGTGGCAGCGGATTAACTTGACTTTGAGTCTGAGCTTGCGTTTTTGGTTTAGCGTCGCTCAATAAAGTCTCTTTCGGTACTTCTTGAGATATATTTCCCGTAGTTACTGACCCTGCAGTCATATTATCCACAGGAACAACCACTTGCACTCGCTTAGCGTCTGGCACCTGCATTTGCAATTGTTGTGAAGCAATCTGCTCTATACGTGAATGCATCGCCCACGTACTCTGCTCCAGCTGCAATTGCCCATACTCTTGATCAGCTTGCTTCGCTGCTTGGCTGAGTTGCTCAAGCTCAATGTATAAATTGCGCGCTTTATGCTGCGCATTCACTAGCCCCAATGCTGAAAATATCAGTGCAAAAAACAAAATGAGGTTAAGCCGCGTCATACTACGTGCGTTCTTTCTGCTACACGTAATACTGCACTACGCGAGCGTGGATTACGCTTGATTTCCGCAGGACTTGGCTTCATCGCCTTACCCACACCCTTCATTCTAGGTTGCGGCAATTCTGCAGCACGTACTGGGAAGTTAGCAGGCAAGTCATCGCGATTCGCTTGATCGCGAATAAACTGCTTCACGATACGGTCTTCCAGCGAGTGAAAGCTAATCACTGCTAAGCGGCCTTGTGGCGCCAACAATGCCAAGCACTGTGGCATGGTTAGCGATAAC
>JBKJRF010000140.1:0-8930 GCA_046594825.1 Methylotenera sp. | reverse complement strand
CTTTATTGTTGGCATTACTTTTACCTGTGCAGTTGGCATCGGTGCAGCTTGCTTCTGCACAGGCACCTAAACCAGAGTTTATTTTAGCGTTAAGTAACTCTATCGCCAAAGTACATGTTGAAGATAAGAATGGTCAGCATGGTATTGGCTCAGGCGTGGTGGTGGCGGTGAATAATGTAGCAACAAATTGTCATGTGATCGCGAATGCACGCGGCATAGCGGTGAATAAACTTGGTAATAGTTATGCGCCTGTCGCACTTAAGGCTGATTGGCATCATGATTTATGCATACTTGTGTTTGATGATTTGCCACTTAAGCCATTCGAGTTTGGTGAAAGTGCGAAACTTCAGTATGAGCAACATATATTTGCGCTTGGCTACTCTGGCAACTCACCTCGGCCAGTTGAATCATTCGGTACGATGAAAGCACTTATCCCGCTAGATGATAGTCAGCTAATACGTACCACTGCAGGTTTTAGGATGGGTGCCAGCGGCGGGGCATTGTTAGATTATGACGGAAAACTAGTTGGTTTTACGACATTCAAAAGTCCTGGCAGGCAAGGTTTTTACTATAGCTTACCTGTGGAGTGGGTTGAAAAGCTATTAGATCAACCTAGTATTTCTCTTACTGCGCAAACTGAACAGCCATTTTGGGATGTGCCAGAAAAACAACGCCCATTCTTTATGCAGGTGGTGCAACCCTTGCAAACCGAAGAATGGAGTACCTTAGAGCTCATTTCAAAAGCATGGGTAACTGTAGAGAAGAGTAATCCAGAGGCTTGGCTATATTTGGGAATGGCTGAACAAGGATTGCAAGACTTTGACAAAGCCAAACAAACTTATAATAAAGTACTGACATTAGCGCCTAAGCATTCAAGCGCATTCTATCAGTTAGGCGTAATTGCAATGGCTCAGAATGATAAAACTGAAGCAATGAATATAGCTAAAAAGTTAGAGGAAATAGACCCGGATTTTGCTGAAGAATACAACATAGAGTTAGGGTTAGTTCCTAAGCCAGAGCCATAGCATTTTCATATAGTAACTAGTCACCATTTTAGATGGGCGATATTGCTTAAACGCAGCATTAACTCGTGTCGTATTAGACATTAACATCCAAGACAATAATTACACACAATCCATAGCTATAGCTTAAAGCCAAACGTTTTAAACACAATCACCGTATGCTGCTAGCAGCCTTGATAAATCATTTTCTTTTGTTGTTTTTGAAGTAATGGTTTTTGAGTCAATCGATGCTAGCTTAGATTGCTCATGTGGTGAAACTGAAGTTGATTTGCTGGTCAGATTGTCTTGAGAAAGATCATCTGATGAAAGTTTACGTGCTGTGGCTTGCATAATATTTTTCCTTTTGGGAGTTAAATTCGCCGAAATTTTGTCTCGGTTAGAATTCAGAGTTATTCTAATATAAAAAATTCCAGGTGAATACCATTAATACACTAAAATTTAGGGAGATATTATTGTTTTAGGTGTTAATTTTTATAGGTGTTTACTAGAACGTATTAACTTAATTTAGGATGACACTTTATAAAATATACTTAGGCATAAATTATATTTATATGAGATATGGTTTGCTAAAGGCGCCAGTATTTCCGTAAAATGATGTTCTAGAAAGTATTTATTTAATCTAATTGATTCATGCCGTTCACACTTTAACTTCTTGGCTTATTATCACATCATGCAGCACACCATACAATTGACCATCAATGGTAAATCACGTAGTTTTGATGCTGATGATTTTACTGTTGCAAATCTAGTAACAAGGCTTGATTTGGAAGGAAAGCGTTTAGCGATCGAATGTAACGGTGAAATTGTGCCGCGTAGTCAGTTTGCACAAACACAATTAGCAGATGGTGATAAGCTTGAAATTGTAGGTGCTGTCGGCGGTGGTTAATAGTGTGTTGATTAAGTAGGTATCAATTTCTGTATTAAAAAGCTGAATTTAAGGATTAAAGGATATTAAAGTTGTCAGATTTATTAAAAATAGCAGATAAAACTTATAGTTCTCGCCTATTAGTAGGTACAGGTAAATATCAAGACTTTGCACAAACACGCGCAGCGATTGATGCGAGCGGTGCAGAGATCGTTACTGTGGCTATTCGACGCACGAATATAGGCCAAACAGTGGGAGAGCCGTCGCTGTTAGATTTTTTACCGCCTGAAGAGTTTACTTATTTACCTAATACGGCAGGCTGCTATTCAGCTGATGACGCCGTGCGTACTTTACGCTTGGCTCGAGAATTATTAGATGGGCATAAGTTAGTCAAGTTGGAAGTGCTCGGCGACCCAAATACGTTATATCCAAATATGATAGAAACGATTGCCGCAGCTAAAGTGCTGGTAAAAGATGGTTTTGATGTGATGGTGTATTGCTCAGATGACCCGATTATAGCGAAACAATTAGAAGAAATTGGTTGCTGTGCGGTAATGCCACTAGCCTCCTTGATTGGTTCAGGTATGGGTATTTTAAATCCTTGGAATCTGCAAATTATCATCGCTAATGCAAATATTCCTGTGTTAGTGGATGCTGGTGTGGGTACAGCTTCTGATGCTGCCATTGCCATGGAGCTAGGTTGCCAAGGTGTATTGATGAATACGGCAATTGCCGCCGCACGTAACCCTGTGCTGATGGCTAGTGCAATGAAAAAAGCCGTTGAAGCCGGCCGCGATGCATATTTAGCTGGCCGTATGCCAAAAAAACTATATTCAGCCAGTCCGAGTTCGCCTACTACTGGTCTCATATCATAATGAATTTCTTTACACTATGACTAGCGCTAAGCATTACGAATGCACGGTAACCGTTGAAACGGTGTTCATTCCAGAGCAATCCGATGTCGAGCATAATCGATATGCGTTCGCTTATCACGTTAAAATAATCAATACAGGCAATGTTACAGCCCAGTTAATCAGCCGACATTGGATTATTACCGAGGCAAATGGCGAACAACAAGAGGTTAAAGGGTTGGGCGTAGTGGGTGAACAGCCGTTGCTGAATCCTAATGAGCAATTTGAATACACTAGTGGCACTGTGATTAATACGCCTATGGGAGAAATGCGCGGTACTTACCAAATGGTGGCTGAAGATGGCGCTAGGTTTGATGCAATTGTGAACACCTTCGTACTTGCTATGCCTAGAGTATTACATTAGCTTGATGGGATTAATGTTGTTGAAAACTAGATCTATACATAAGCCTGTAATACTTTCTTTATTGATGTTAGCTACCGTTACATTCGGTGCATGTACAAAAAATGCAGTGCTAGTAAAACCTAAGCCACCAAATGCAAAATGTGAGTGTGCTTGCACCAAAAGTCCTGAAAAAAATACTGATGCTGTCACTACAGAACCGAACTGCCAAGATAATAAAGCGGCAGACTCTAAATCTACCGATGCAAAAGAAGCTGTAAAAATTCCAGACTATGGTTTACTGAAGCCAGTAAATTGGGAAGATATTGATGGATATAATCTAAATGGCTCCAGTCAAAATAGCGTTAGCTTGGCTTGGCCAGCTTGGATACAAAGTTGCTCGACTTTAACAAATAAACCCATGTGGCAAAAAGTTTGTGATGCCGCAATGCAGCTTAATGTTAAAACAAATGGTAAGCCAAGCACTGAAGCTGTGCAGGCGTATTACAAGCAGTATTTTTCTGTGTACAAAACCACGAATATTGATGGTTCTGATAATGGCTTGATTACTGGTTATTATGAACCGTTGTTAAAAGGCAGCCGCACTAAGTCTGCTAAATATTCTTACCCTTTATACACAACGCCAAATGATTTAATAACAGTTGAACTGGATAGCATCTACCCCGAACTTAAATATAAACGTATTCGTGGCCGGTTAGTGGGCAACAAATTAGTGCCTTACTATAGTCGGGCTGATATTGAAGTGGATGCGTCGCCTATTAAGGGGCGTGAGTTTATGTATATTGATGACATTATTGATGTCTTCTTTTTACAGATTCAGGGTTCAGGATTGGTCCAATTGGATACTGGTGAACAAGTGCATGTTGGCTATGCGGACCAAAATGGGCAAACATATAACTCGATTGGCCGCTTACTCATTGAGCGTGGCGAACTTACGGCCTCTAGCGCTTCGATGCAAGGGATTAAAAATTGGGCTCGGAGTAATTTAACTAAACTACGCGAGCTGCTCAATAGTAATCCAAGCTATGTATTCTTTAGAGAGTTGCCAGTTGGTTTGCCAGGGCCCATCGGGGCGCTGGGCGTACCTATTTTGGCCGAGCGAAGTGTGGCAATTGATGCTAAATTTGTACCGCTAGGCGCACCTGTATTTTTATCTACTACGGAGCCTAATAGCGCTAAACCTTTAAAGCGCCTGATGATGGCACAAGATACCGGTGGCGCGATTAAAGGTGGAGTGCGGGCAGACTTCTTTTGGGGTTCAGGATTTGACGCAGGAGCAAAGGCTGGGGCGATGAAGCAGTCAGGTAAGATTTGGGTATTGTTACCTAAAGAGTTTATTTTAAGTAAGTGATTACTATAAGTTAAATTCTTGATTCAAATACATTGAATCAAGACAATAAAAAAGGCGCTTTTAGCGCCTTTTTTATTGAACATTTAAACAGTTAAGTTTAAATTATTTGTTCATTACGTACATTGTAACTTCGAAACCGAAACGCATTTCAGTAGCAGCTGGTGTTGTCCACATAATAATTCTCCTATTAGGTTTGTTCGTATCGCATCTGCAAAAAGCATTTACTTAACGTGTAATGAATAATACGGTGTATCTAAATTAACAACATGACACCAGTCATTAAAACTATCTAATGAAAATCATTAGATAGTTATTGCTTGTAAACAGTATAAATGGCCTAAATAGTCGCTGAGCTAAACAATTTGTTTGAGCTATACAATCTGTTTACTGCATATAGTCCGTTTAACCCAGTCGATAAAAGTAGTTAAATATTCAGGTTGCCGCACACACAAGTAAATGGTAACCACTATATTAAGCAAAGCTGTGGCTAAAAATAGCTGTGCAATATTGAATCCTTGTTTAAATATTAAAATAGAAAAACCTACCGATAGCACCATAAATAAAGCATTCATGATGTTATTCGCTGCAATAACGCGTGATTGGTGCGTTTTCTCTGAGCGTGTTTGTATCAACACATAGAGTGGCACAATGTAAAAACCACCAAACAAGCCGATTATGGCGATGTCAGCCAGTAAACGCCAATGCGCTAGGTGATGAGTAAACGAGTTCACATTATGCAAAACATTATTTGGTATGTTTTGCATAATGTGACCACTTGCATTATGTAAATCGACACCAAAAATCGTGAGTCCCATTGCACCAAATACTACTAGTCCCAACTCAACTTTGCCTTTAGAAAGCTTTTCACACATAAGCGAGCCAATACCAATCCCTAGTGAGAAAATACTCAATAACAAAATATATACACTTTCATCCCCATGTAATACCACTTTAGCAAAATTAGGAAATTGTGTAAGAAATGTTGCGCCATAAAACCAAAACCAAGAAATAGCAATAATTGCGAGCCATATGGTTTGATTGCTCCAGATCAATTTTACGTTTTTATAGGTTTCAGTGAAGGGGTTCCAGTTTATTTTAAGACGACTGTCTGCTGCGGGTGAGTGCGGCACGCCGCGGCTAGTCCAATAGCCCATTACCGCAATCCCTAAAATGGCTACGCTAGTCAATAACTCATGATTTTGTTGAGTAGAAAGCCAAGCGCCTAGGACTTGCCCAAGTAAAATAGCGACAAAGCTGCCCATTTCGACCACGCCATTGCCACCAATGAGTTCATGTTCTTTTAAGTGTTGAGGCAAATAAGAGTATTTAACAGGTCCAAACAGTGTGGAGTGCATGCCCATCATAAACAGTGCAGTAGCTAGCAACCAGATGTTGTGCAGAAAAAATCCACTACTAGCAAATAGCATAATGCAAATTTCAAATACTTTGACCAAACGTATAATTTGCGACTTCTCAAATTTATCCGCAATTTGCCCTGCGGTAGCTGAAAATAGAAAAAATGGCAAAATGAATAAACCTGGCAATACAGTGGCTAGTGTTCCACCATCAATGCTAGTAAGGCTTGCTGCATGAAAAGCGACTAAGGTAATCAATGCAGTTTTGAATACATTGTCATTAAACGCGCCCAAAAACTGAGTAAAGAAAAATGGACGAAACCGCGTTTCTTGCAGTAAGCTAAATTGGTTACTCATGTTTTCCCTATATAAATGCGAGTTGTAATTGATTGGTTTGATAAAGACCCAGTGAGTTATTTTCAGGATGGTCAGTATTAAGTGCGTTAGTAACTTGGCTATCTGCTAAGCCTATTGTGCTGAATAAAGAAGCGAAAATATATATGCTGGATTTTAATATACCAGTCTTTAGATGATATTTATTTTTCATTTTCTGCCATCTGCTTTAAGGTTACATAATCGGTTTTACCCGTACCTAATAGAGGTAATTCATTCACTACAACAATTTTTCGTGCAATCGCCAGTTCGGGGCTGCCAAGTTCTTTGGCACTAATGCTAAGCTGCTCACGTGTTAAGGCAATGTCTGTTGTGAAAAGAATGATGTTCTCGCCGCGCTGTGCATCAGCTTGTGTGGTGGCCGCATGTTGGTGTTGTGGGGAGGCATGATTAGTGATGTTTTCTACTGTTTCTAGCGAGACCATCTCGCCCGCAACCTTGGCGAAGCGTTTCACGCGACCTTTAATAAAGACAAAGCCATCACTATCAATTTCTACTATGTCGCCAGTGTTATACCAATTGGCCCCTAATTCTGTTTCAGGAGGTTTGATGACACCAGGATTATCGAACAAATAATAGCCTAGCATCACATTAGGGCCGCGTACCGAGAGCAAGCCGCCGGTATTGATACCAGGCAATTTTTCTAATTTGGGCTCTAATCCTGGCATTAGCGTACCAACAGACCCTGTTCTATTTGCCATGGGAGTATTGACGGCTAATACAGGCGCACATTCGGTAGCACCATAGCCTTCTAAAATGCGTAACCCAAATTTATCTGACCAAGTTTTGCGAACCTCTTCATTGAGTCTTTCTGCACCTGCTACCACATAACGTATTTTATAAAAATCATACGGGTTGGCAAATTTGGCGTAATTACCTAAAAAAGTGCTGGTGCCGAATAATACGGTACAACCTTTATCGTAAATGACTTCCGGAATCACACGGTAATGCAGTGGTGATGGGTAAATAAATAATCGGGTACCCGTTACTAGCGGCATGATGGCGCCATTAGTAAAACCAAATGCATGAAACAGCGGCAATACCATCATGAATTTGTCTTGTATGGAGAAATCAATCACCGATTTGATTTGCGCTATATTAGCCAAAATGCTGGCATGTGAATGAACAACACCTTTTGGTTTACCTTCAGAGCCCGAGGTAAATAACACGACTGCAGGGTCTGTAGGTTTGGATTTTTTGGCGGCAAGTCTTGGTAGCCATAGTGCAAAACCCATAAGCCAGGCTTTATCTAGCCAAGTAAATGATTTACGTAAATCTTCTAGGTAAACAATTCTTACATTTTTTAAATCATCCAATACCGCTTCAAGCTTTGCAGTTTTGATAAATTCACGTGAGCTAATAATGGTATTGATTTTGGCTACTGTGCAGGCATTTTGTATGCCTGCACTACCTGCAGTGTAGTTAAGCATGGCAGGTATGCGGGCAAATGCGCTCATACCAAAGACTAAACAAATGGTATTGGTTACATTTGGCATCAGTACGCCTATATTTTCGTGTGGTTTACTTACTTTGCAAGCGAGCCTGCCTAGTGCTAAGCTTTTTTTCAATAACTCACCATAAGTTTCTTCCACTTGACGCATATCTTCCACCAATGGTGTGTTGCGTCCATAAGTTGCGATTGCATCCAGGAACGCAGTAAATAATGTATTAACTGGCGCTGAGTTAAACATCATGTTTTGCATTTCGCGGCGCATAGCATCGCCAGCCAATTTTCGCCTTGCCTTGGCTGTAGGTGCATTTGGCATATCAATATGGCTAGTTGGCAAAATTGAAATTGTTACTTTTGGAAATAGTTTTTTTGCTTCATGATTCGGCAAACGACTAAAGTAAGAGCGCGCTGCGCCATCAATACGTACAGGTAAAATTATCGCGCCAGTTTTAGCGGCTACAAAGCCTGGGCCATCGTATACCTTCATCAGTGAGCCTGTTAGCGTGATACGACCTTCTGGGAAAATGACTACAGGTTTGCCAGCTTCAAGCAATTTGATGACTTTTTTCATGGCGAGTGGTGAGCTGGGGTCTACTGCTAAATAAGGCGTTAAGCGCAGTATTTGTCTAAATATCCAACTATTAAGTACGCTGGAGTGCACCACAAAAGTAGCGGGGATTGGCAAAAACAGCCCGAGTAATAAGCCATCTAAAAAGGATTCATGATTGGCAATAATCAACAGTTTTTTTTCTTTGGGTAAGTTTTCGAAACCAGTGACTTGCACACGAAAAATGAGGCGACAAATAAATCTTAATGTGGCTGTAATCATGTATATCCTTTGGACTAGATTTTTTATTATGTTTAATGCTGTGATTTTTTGGTTTATTACTATGATTAAGTTTCGTTTGTTATATAAGTGAGTACGCCTTGTATTGCCTCAGTTACAGCAATTCGGTTGATCCAAAAGTAGACTTCTTTGCCAATTTTCTCGGTGTTAAGCACACCTGAACTGTGTAGTACTTTCAAATGGTGCGTCACAGCAGTGCGGCTCAGAGTGGTGGTTGAAACTATTTGCAGAATATTGAGTTTTTCACCCTTTTCAAAAGCTAGCAAAATACGTTGACGATGCTCATCACCGAGCGCGATAAAAATCGCAGCAGTGTTTTTAAACTCTTTAGGAATGTCAGTAATTGACTTCATAACTAAATATATAGTTATGAAG
>JBKJRF010000064.1:0-5143 GCA_046594825.1 Methylotenera sp. | reverse complement strand
CTTAGATACGCTAGAGTATGACTTAGACAGTATTCACCTTAAGCTAGAAAAACTGGAGTCTCGCTGGCAACTTTCACCCACTGGTGACGGCAAGCTTTTTGTGGAGCGACTACGCGCTAAACGCTTGTTGATTACCATGCACGGTGGCTCAAAAAAAGCTGGCAATTCTGCTCTGCCAGATCGTATTAAGCTACCTTTTCCTATCAAAATTCAACAGGCGGAAATCGTTGAAGTAGTAGTAGTGATAACTCCAACCGAGAGTCACACCTTCAACAATGTGCAATTTGATTTAGAAGGGGATGCGAAAACGTTACGGCTCAATATGTTGCGCGCAGGCACACCTTTTGGTAAAGCAGAGCTCATGCTGAATGTTGGCACAGCAAAACCATTTCCACTTTCTGGTACGGTCAGCCTTAAACAAGAAAGTGGCTCTACACCCTATGATATTAAAACTAAGTTATCAGGTGATTTAAAGGCTTTAAATTTTGAGTCTTCTGCAATATTGGCACTGCAAGACAGCAAAATTGCGGTTATGCAAGCAGATAGTAAAGTGATTAATCCCGCAGCAATGCTTACAGCAACGGGGGAGCTGGGTTTGTTGAACGACTATCCGCTAGTAGTCAATATGCATATTACTGAGCTTAACCCTGAGCGTTTAGGCAGCTATCCAGCTGCGCAACTTAATTTTGATGTGAATGTGCAAGGTAAGCTTAGCCCACAAGAAAGCTCACAAACAGATTTGCAATCCAATTTGCAGGAAGGGCTACAGGTAGCGTTAGTCTCTCGAGATAGCCACTTAATCTTAGCAGGTAAAAAACAGCCAGTATCCATTACAGGTAAAGTTGCAATAGTCGGTTCGCAAATGCGTAATATTGATTTTCAAGCAGACATGAGCGGTAATATTATTAAAGCCAGCGGTAATCTTGGTAAGCAGGATAACCAACTCATTTGGCAAGCAGATTTCCCTAAACTTGCAACACTGGGTGAGCAGTTTTCAGGCGAGGCGTATGCGAATGGTACGGTGGAGGGTGCGTTTGACAACTTAGCGTTGCACATTAATTTACTTGCACAAAAACTTCAGTTACCAAGCAGCATAAAAGCAGAAAAGCTAGATGGTCAGGCAACGCTATTAGCAGGGGAGCTTGGCAAGTTAAACGCTGAATTTAAAGCTAGCGGTTTGCAAGTTGCACAAAATCTAATATTAGATGGCAACCTTACTTTGCAGGGCACGCGTGCCGCGCATACTTTGCAAATTAAGCTGCAAAGCCAAGAGAAGGGCTTTGCAGAAGATAATAATTTGCGATTTGAAAGTACCTTGCAGGGCGGCCTAATTTCAGCCCCTTACCATTGGCAGGGGGTCATTCAAAGTTTAGCCTATAAAGGCGAAACACCAATTACGCTGCAAGCCCCAGCGAAACTGAGTTTGAGCCGTAGTGACATGCGCTTAGAGAGTGCTGTTATCCAGCTAGCAAAAGGCCGCGCAGTGATTGATACATTAAGCGTTGGTAATAAAGGTTTTTCAAGTAAAGGCTTGCTAACACAAGTTGCGTTAGATGACTTGCCACCTAGTTTGCTTAAGTTGCCACCAAGGTTAACGGGCAATCCAATTTTTTCAGGTAAGTGGGATATCAACGCTGATAAAACCGTTGATGGCAATGTCAGTTTATGGCGCGAGTCAGGTGATTTTGCGCTCACTAATTTAGATGGCACGACTAAACCGCTGGGTTTGCAGCAGGTTAAAGCTGATTTGTTGTTTAATCAAAATAATGCAGAGCTTACCTTGCAATTGCTAGGCGACCAGCTTGGTAGCCTGAATATTCATGGCACCACTACGCTCACAAAAACTGCGTCTGGGTTTTCACTAATGGCAAGCGCGCCATTAGTGCTGACTGGCGCGGCAGAATTACACACACTCGCTTGGTTGCCACTACCAGCTTCACTAAATGCAAGCTCTGATGGTGAACTCAGCATGACTGTGCAAGCCAATGGCACTGTTAGAGAGCCTAATTTCCGTGGCAAAGTAACGGGCAAAAACTTGCAGTTAAACTTGCCTGCTCGTGGTGTTTCATTAACCGATGGTTCATTAGATGCTGTGTTTGACAATGACCAATTGCGTATCACCCAAGCTGCTTTTAAAGGGGGTGAGGGCTATTTGCGTACTAGCGGCACAGTGTTGATGGAAAACAAGCAACCTAAAGTAGAGCTGAATTGGATTGCAGATAAATTTACCGTGTTATCACAAACAGACCGTTTATTGATTTTGAGCGGTTCTGGCAAAACAACATTGGTGCAAGATCTACTCTCAATATCTGGCGATTTTAAAGTAGTGAAAGGCTTGATTGCACTAGCTAATGAAGATACTCCAACCTTGGGTGATGACGTCATAGTGCTTGGCCGTGCTGAATCGACACCTCAAGTTGGGTTGCAAATTTTACTCAATAATTTGCATATTGACCTCGGAGATGATTTTACATTGCACGGGCGTGGCTTTGATGCGCAATTGTCAGGCGGGTTAACCTTGCTGGGTTTAACGCAATATCTTCCGCACACTGTGGGTAATATCAAGGTGAAAAAAGGTACTTACATGGCCTATGGTCAGATACTTAATATAGAGCGGGGTGTCCTTAGTTTTAATGGGCCAGTTGATAACCCAAGCTTGAATATTCGCGCCATGCGCAACGCCACCTCCACCAGCGATGGTGCGGATATTACTAAAGCCAATAGTTCAGATACCACTAATACTAGTACCGTTACCACTGTAAGTGGCTCTGAACAAGTAAACGCAGGGGTGGAAATCACCGGCAGTGGTATTGATCCAGTCATTAAATTGGTATCAGACCCGAATGTACCTGATAGCGAGAAGCTTTCTTGGCTGATGCTGGGGCATGGTTTAGATAAAACAGGTAAAAAAGACTATGCGTTATTGTCTCTTGCTGCTGGAGCACTACTTACGCAGGGGCAATCTGTGCCACTACAAACACAACTTGCACGTAGCGCTGGGCTGGATGAATTTAGCTTCTCTGGCTCAGATGCAGAGTCAGCATCACTTACTTTTGGTAAACGCCTTACTTCACAGCTATATTTGAGTTATGAAAAAAGTATCAGCGGGTTGCTTGATGTTGCTAGGCTCACCTTTAGCATCACTCCCCACTGGTCAATTCAAGCCGAAGCTGGCTCAGAGAGTGCTTTAGATACACTATATATCTTCAATTTTAGATAGCGTGCATTGCTCACTTTATTTAATTAGGTAAATTCAAAACTTAGCTTTTGTAAGCAATGCTTTAATATTTACTGAAGCATTGCCGTTTCAAACATTTTAGCTTGATTCCTACCGTGACTCTTCGCTTGATACATCGCCATATCCGCATTGATAATTAATAACTTTTCATCTTTGCCGTGTTGTGGATAAATTGCTATGCCAATGCTAGAAGATACTTGTACATTCACTACAGTATCTTTATTTCGAGTGTCTTTTGTTGTTTGGCTAATTTGGATGGGTTTGATGACAGCTTCGACAATTTTATTAGCAACTAAAAATGCATCATCTGGATTATCTATAATGGGTAGCAAAATCACAAACTCGTCACCACCAATTCTAGCCACCGTATCCGATTCACGTACGCAAGCGACTAAACGTTGTGATACTTCCTGTAGCACTTTATCGCCAGCTTCATGGCCATATAAATCGTTAATGTCTTTAAATTCATCTAAGTCAATAAACATGACTGCAAGCTTCTTTCTCTCGCGCTTAGCGTAAGCCAGTGCTAGTTTCAGCCTATCACCTAATAATGTACGATTCGGTAGGTTAGATAGGGTATCAAAATGTGCTAAGTTTTCTAGCTTGTGTTCTAACATTTTGCGTGCAGTAATATCAGTATGTGTGCCAACCATACGCAGGGGCTTACCTTTGCTATCACGCTTAATGATCATGCCGCGTGACAGTACCCACTTAATGCTTTTGTCTTTACAGATCACTCTATGTTCGTGAATATATTTTTCTGTTTTACCCGTCAAATAATTAGTCACAGCAGTGTTCAAAGAGACAGTGTCATCTGGATGAATGCGATTATTCCACTCTTGTCTGTTCGTCTTGATGTCATCATCACTAAACCCAAACATCTCTTCGTAGCGGTCGGATAGGTGAGTAGTGTCATTTCTAATATCCCAATCCCATACACCATCACCTGCACCTTCAAGCGCAAACTTCCATAGTTGCTCGCTCGCCCTTAGTTTTGCCGCATAAATTGCTCCCATCACTACTAAAAATATCAGAAGTGATATTACAAAGCCAATCTCTGGGATATGTGCTAAGTAATCTTTCATGGCTAATTTAATGGCTGAGCATAATTAAATAGGGGGTTCTTTAACGTTAGCTTGGGTCACTTTTAAATCTTCAATAATCTGTTGTGAGTGATTAGAGGTATCTACACTGGTATATATTTTGGCAATTTTCCCAGCGGGGTCAATTAGAAATGTATAACGTTTAGCGATTTTAATCACATAAAAGTTGGTTAGGGCATGGTAACTATCCGCCACACTACCATTGGTATCTGCAAGTAATGGAAATGGTAGATGATATTTTTTGGCAAAATCCTCGTGAGATTTACTACTATCTACACTAATACCCACTACCTTTGCGCCTAATTTCTCTAGCTGTGTCATGTCATCTCTAAAATGACACGCTTCTTTAGTGCAACCTGGGGTGTCATCTTTAGGGTAAAAATACAGTACTAAATATTTGCCCGCATAATCAGATAGATAATGTGTTTGGCCTTGCGCATCGTTCAGTGTGAAGCTAGGCGCATCATCGCCAATTTTTAAGCCATTAAAAACTGCTGCGTAGCTGCGGTAGCCAAAAAATGCTAGAAACAATAGTGCAGTATAAAAAATTAATTTGAGCATCATGCGTTTGCCTTTAACTTGGATATGCAGTTTGTGTGCAAAATTGCTAATAAGTTTATGTTAGCACCTATGCGTGGGCACAAATATGTTTACTGAGTAAATTTATACTAAGTAAATTTAACAGTTAGGTACGCTAAGGTTTGAATTATGAGAAAATAGCGGCGTTGCTTAAAATGCCCTCGTAGCTCAGTGGATAGAGCATCCCCCTCCTAAGGGGAGGGTCACACGTTCGATTCGTGTC
>JBKJRF010000214.1:0-5652 GCA_046594825.1 Methylotenera sp. | reverse complement strand
CACCGAGCTAGAAGTAAAAGGCAACGAAGAGATTGAATACGATGGTGAAATTCACTCGGCCGCGAATCTTTACGATGCGTTAAAAGAAGGATATTACGGTAAGTTTTAATGGTGATTTTTAAATAAACCCCCATTAAAACAGTATCAAGGAGAAATATTATGACAGTTAAAATAGATAAAAAAATCACTGGCTATGCGCTAGTAAACGAGCAAGATAAAATTGATGCTGCAGCAAAAGCGACCGAGTTAAAAGACCTTAATGCAAAAATCGTACAAATTGGCGAGCCGCTAGACCGTCCAGAGAAAATCACAGGCTCAACCTATAAGGTTAAAACCCCAGTCACTGAGCATGCACTTTATATCACCATCAACGACGTAGTGATGAATGAAGGCACACCGCAAGAACACCGCCGCCCATTCGAGATTTTCATCAACTCCAAAAACATGGATCACTTTCAATGGATAGTCGCCCTCACCCGCGTCATGTCAGCCGTGTTCCGTAAAGGTGGTGATGTTACGTTCTTGGTAGAAGAACTCAAAAGCGTGTTTGAGCCAAGCGGCGGCTACTTCAAAAAAGGTGGTAAATTTATACCAAGTTTAGTGGCAGAAATTGGCGAAGTGGTAGAACAACACCTGCAATCAATCGGTATGCTTAAAAAAGAAGGCTTAGATGAGCATCAACAAAAACTGGTCGATGAAAAAAAGACTGAGTACCTACAAAAACATGCCAAATCAGGCGAAGAGATGAACGCAGAAGGCTTCCCTAAAAATGCCAGCCTTTGTAATAAATGTCAAACCAAAGCCTCGATCGTGATGGATGGTTGTTTAACTTGCTTGAATTGTGGTGAGAGTAAATGTGGGTAATTAACCATTGATTACATTAACAGATGATGTGATTGTTATAGGAAATAATAAAGTGTTGTGATTTTTAGAGAATCATTTGCAATGATAGGTAACGTACGTTCAGACTCAGAGGATTTTCCAGCAACAATGCTTGAAAACGGGGTTTTGAAACCATATAAACATTAATGTATCGCTAAGGCAAAGTTCAGAAACTATTGGCTTAGTTCATTTTAAAAAAGTTACTCAGTGCTAATTTTATTAAGCTGATAAATATCATTCATAGATAGTTGAATCCACAGCCCATAGCAGACATTCGTAGTGCAACTATTTTCTTTCTCTTACTGCGTATGCTGCAAAGACTTTATAAGAAATCTAATCTAGCAGTTAGGTAGTTATTTGATAAGACCAATCAAAATGATTAGCTCGAATTTGTAATATTTTGATTCATCAGGGTTTTGATATAAATCTAGACTTAATTCATTAAAATATATACTACCGCACCGCTTACATATCCAATGAGTGCAAGTAAGCTTATTCTTTTGACATACCAGAAGAACTCAATTTTTTCTAATCCCATTGCTGCTACTCCAGCAGCCGATCCTATCACTAAAATTGACCCTCCTGTCCCTGCTGCATATGCAAGAAATTGCCACATGAATGAATCCGTCGGAAATTGAGCTATAGGGTACATACCCATAGAAGCAGCTACTAGAGGAACGTTGTCGACAATTGCACTTGCCAAACCAAAAAAGGTTACGATTACTACTTGATTACCTACTGTTTCCTCAAGCCATTTTGCAAGTGAAGTTAAGATATGCGTATGTTCAAGTGTTGCAACCGAAAGCAAAATTCCTATAAAGAACACTAATGACTGCATATCAATTCTTTGTAATGCAGCACCTAGTGAAAGATGTTCTTTATTATCTTCTGACTTATTGCGATGAATGACTTCACTCAGCAACCAAAGTATGCCTAACGCAAATAAAATCCCCATAAAGGGTGGTAAATGGGTCACAGTCTTGAATATGGGCACAGCACACAGTGCACCAACACCAGCAAAAAACATAAAACTTTTTTCAAATGCGTTCGTTACATATTTTCCACTATTGTTTAGTGTTATATCTAGGCCGATAATCAACTTGTCGCGATATATATAACTAATGACAACTAGTGGCACCATCATGTTAACTAATGAAGGTATGAATAATCCTTTGATTATGGCTCCAGCGGTAATCTGCCCTCCAATCCAAAGCATAGTGGTAGTTACATCACCAATTGGCGACCATGCCCCGCCGGCATTGGCGGCAATCACAATAATACCTGCAAAAAATAATCTATCCTCTCTACGTCCAAGTAGCTTTCTCACAACAGAAACCATGACAATTGTTGATGTAAGATTGTCGAGTACAGCACTTAGAAAGAATGTGACGAAACCAATTAACCACAATAGCGTAGTAACCTTAGTGGTTTTAATTTTATCCGTTATGACCTCAAAGCCATCGTGTGCATCAATGACCTCAACAATGGTCATTGCACCCATTAGGAAAAATATAATTTGTGCTGTTGATGAAAGCGTTTCATTTAACTGCTCATTAACATGTCCTGTAGAAAGGGCATAGATAGTCCAAAGTAAACCTGCGCCTATTAAGGCAGGGGCGCTTTTATTGATTTTAAGTGGATGTTCGAGTGCAATTGCAGTGTATGCAATAACGAAAATAATAATTAAAAATACATTCATAATTTAACTTTAATCGGGAGAATTATTAAAAATAGACATTTTATGTAAGTTTAACACTACAATATTGAATTGCATTTGTACAAATGCAATTCAAAGATTAAAATTGAATAGTTATTTCATAGTCAATTTGCAAGTTATCACATGAACAATATATTAATAATTTCTGATAACTCTCTTATTAGTAAGGTTATAGAGCAAGAGTTAACAAGTCTGTGCTGGAACTTTCAAACATATTCGATTGTAGGGATTATGAGTGCAGGTAGCCAGTTAGCATCCAATAAATATTGTATTATTTGGGTCATAGATGAGAGGTTTAATTATCACTTTGGCAATATGTCAGGCGAAATGGAAGCCATCGTTCGTAACTGTTCGGAAAAAACATCGATATATTTTTTAATTAATGATTCAAGTGAGCATGGAATTCTTTCTTGGAAGAAGTATGCAAAGAAATTATTTGGAGTTCCTTTAAATCCTCAGAATGTTAAAAATATTTTGAATGAAATTGTTTCAACATTAATATAAAACCGCCCAATAGTAATTAACTCAATATTACTACTCACCACCCAATGGCTCAAACCCAGCACCATTTTCTGTATGCTCTAAAGATGACACTAACTTATGGAGATTTTGATTAAGTTCAAGAAGAGTAGATGGGTCTAGCTTCATTAGGGCATCTGGCAGTATTCCACGATATGGGGATGGTGCTTTTTTTAAAGTACTTACTCCTTTTTGTGTAATTTCCAGATACACAACACGCCCATCTACAGTGCTTCTCGTTTTCACCACATAACCACTGGTTTCAAGTTTATCAATTAAATTACTTGCTGTGGATTGATGCACTGCCATCAACTTTGCCAAGCCAGATACCGTTAATTTTCCAGATTCAGCAATTTCTGCAAGTGCCCAAAGTGAGGCACCCCCAATACCCACTTTTTTTTCAATTTCATGAAAATGCCGATTAGCGGATTTAAACACAATACGGAAGAGTGATAATGTTTCTAATGCGGCCTTAGAATCTGATTGAATGCTCATAATGAGATTATTGCTTGATTACACAACGTTGACAAGAAGTCGTATTCGTTAGACCCCTACTAAAATACTTAACATCTTAGTTAGAAATACGTGCTAATTGAATGTCTGCTAGCGTGGAGTAAAGAGGTGGGCTAAATATTCTCGCTATTAATGAAGCAATCATGGTCACTGCCATCAAGCTAATTACCATTTCATGCCCATTTATCATTTCCATCACAATGATGAATGAAGTTATTGGTGCTTGTGTTGCTGCTGATAGAAATCCTGCCATGCATAAGGCAGTAATCGCTGTTGACAAATGGTTACTACCAAATAAGGGTAGCATGTCATGACCTATCCCTGCGCCGATTGATAATGATGGTGCAAAGATACCGCCAGGAATACCACTAAGATAGGTAAAAACCGTTGCAAGATACTTAACGGGCGCATATTGCCAGCTATTAATACTATCGCTTTTTAATAACTCTTGGGTGTAAGCGTATCCTGAGCCATGTGCAGCTCCATTGCTAACAACTCCTAGCAATGCCACCATCAAACCACAAAAGGCTGCCCACCATAGCGGATGTAGCAGCCTTAAATGACCGAGTCGTCCATCCAACTTACCTGAAGATTCAATGAGCGTGCGGCTAAAAATACCACCACATATTCCACATATCAACCCGCAAACAATTACTGGAATAATAATTGATCTATCAATGCTACCTACGGATAGATTCCCAAAGTAGATATAATTGCCCTGCAAAGATATTGATACAAGACCCGCTAATATGATTGCAGTGATTACAACCCCATTGGTTTTTTGTTCAAAACGTCTACCTAACTCTTCAATAGCAAATATAACACCGGCTAAAGGTGTATTAAATGCGGCAGAGATACCCGCAGCGCCGCCGGCCAAAATAAGGTGCTTAGGTTGTATCGAAAACCCGTCCGGCAAGAATCGCCTGAAACTATGCATCACACTGGCACCTACTTGAACAGATGGTCCTTCTCTACCTGCTGAAAATCCCGCAGCCAGCGCAGCCACCCCAAGGATTATTTTGCCGAATGCTAATTTAAGTGAAACGAAAATTGATAGTGGAATATCTTTATTATCGTCCCGCAAGGCGGCTATGATTTGTGGAATACCGCTTCCCCCAGCTCCTGCAAACCAACGATTAGTAATCCAAACAATAAGCGCACCTGCCAATGGTGTTAACGCCATTGGCGCCCACCAATATAATTTCTGTACTAAGAAAAACAGCGCTATAGCCTGCTCGGTAACTTTGGCAAATAACACTACAATTAAGCCGGTCATAGCTGCGGCAGACCATACGACAAAACGGCCACGCCAAGCATTAAAATTGGTTAATTTATGAGCTTGAATTGCAGCGAGAAATTCACTGAAAGTTGGCATGAAGATTCCATTTTTTCTCGCAGATTTTCCATGATAGGAAATTATGTAAGTTTGTTTTGTCAAAAAATGCAATTGTACAATAGTAATTATAAAAATAATGAATTGGGCAACTTAAAGGTGTTAGTAGCTATTTATACATAGCCTTGAAATATCAGAATGAAGTCAAGCGTCTGGTGATTAAACACTTAAATCATGACTGTCGAGAATTACTTATAAATGCTCATGGAATCGTAGATGTGAATCTAGCAGAAGATCCTAGGAATTACATCCCAGTCAATGAGTTAAGTTAAGCCTTCTTGAGGACTGTTTTTTTTGGGGCGATTAGTTAACCCACGACAGTCATTATCACTGAGTACATTTTGAATGGGGTTAAAACACTTGAGTCAAGACTACTTAGAGTTACTAGACAATTCAAAAGGTATGATTGAAGTTGATGTCATGGAGAACCCTAAATATCATATTGTTAATAATAAATTAGGCTAGGTTCAGAGTGGGTACTTGCGCTGGGATTTCAAAGTTACAGGTAATTATGAATGTCCGTATATGGACTCCCGCTCAATTGCAAACATTCCGTTCTTTGGCTACTTGGTTGATTGCTCACGTATATCCGGTCTCTGATAACTGTATCTCAATTTGAGATGCTGGA
>JBKJRF010000111.1:0-17362 GCA_046594825.1 Methylotenera sp. | reverse complement strand
ATTATCTGTATCGATCTTGTAAATACGTACATCGTGTCTATGAAGCATTGATTAAAAAATTTAATCTTAAATATGATTTTCCACTACCTATTGATTGGTGGACCAATTATTTTGATTCAATAGAGCCAAATGAAACAGAGAATCAAATACCTGCTACATAATTACAAAAAACAACTCTTAATTTTTTAACTCAGATGAATAAATTTACTACCATGTTGAACTAAGCAATTATTTTTAATTAAGTTCGATTTAACGACTTTAATTGCGATTTAACGACTTTAATTGTTTTTTAACAACTTTAATTGTTTAGAACAATTAAAAATATAGTTGAAACTTTTCTCTACTAGCACTCTCATAAGGAGAGTGCTAAAATATAAGTTATTGGAGGATTAAAATTCAATGAGTAACGCATTAACTTTACCTGTATTAACCGCAACTGATAGCCTAGAGCATTACTCTAGAGCAATTAAGTCATATCCTATTCTGACTGCAGAGGAAGAATATTCTCTGGCCGTAAAATTTAAAAGTGGGAATGACTTAGATGCCGCACGTCAGCTAATAGTATCGCACTTAAGATTAGTCGCCAGCATTGCTCGCGGCTATAACGGCTATGGCTTGCCTCAATCAGATCTCATTCAAGAAGGAAATATCGGGCTGATGAAAGCGGTAAAACGCTTTGATCCTGAGCGTGGTGTACGCCTAGTTTCTTTCGCGATGCATTGGATTAAAGCTGAAATGCACGAGTACATTGTGCGTAACTGGCGTTTAGTAAAAATTGCAACTACCAAAGCACAACGTAAATTGTTTTTCAATTTACGTAGCATGAGAACTGGCCTCAATAGTCTGCAACCAACTGAAATTGCACATATTGCACATGAATTAAATGTGAAACCAGAAGATGTGCTTGAAATGGAAGCGCGCTTGAATGGCCACGAGATATCACTCGAAGCGAATATTGATGATGATAGTGAAGAAAACTATAGCCCCATCGCCTATTTGCAAGATGAGAGCCTTGAACCGCTAGAAGCGATTGAAGCCAAACAAACTGAGGTTGCTAAAACTACGGGGCTAGCGAATGCTCTGCAAAATTTAGATGATCGTAGCAGACGTGTAGTTGAAGCACGTTGGTTAGAAGATAAGGGCGGAAAAACATTACACGAGTTAGCCGATGAGTTTGGAGTTTCAGCTGAACGTATTCGCCAAATTGAACAAAAGGCAATGCAAAAAATGAAAACACTCATGCTAGCGAGCAACTGATTTTTCAGCTTCAAATGAGTTAGAGCATGGAATAACAAAAAGGCTGCGATGCAGCCTTTTTGTTATCTAAATTTAAGCGTTAAGCCAATTAAGCAGCTTTAGTACTATCTTCAGGCTCAAACGCTAACGCATTATTCATATGCATACGTAGTACCTTCAAGTCATCAACCTGCGCTTGTATACTCTTCTCAATGGCTTCCAGCTCTAAAATCCGATCTTCCAGAGTATCAGTGGCTTTATAGATACGCTTAATACTTTCTAAGCGTCTACGTAATTGCAATTGATGCTCACGCACTTGAGATTCCATTGGCGCAATCACAGCTTTAAGCCAATTTTCAATATCACGGTTTGCCACTTCAAATACGTGAATTACGCGGCTAGCCAATGTCTCAAAAAATTTGCTAGTCAACGTCATTTTTTCATTGGAGATCATATTAAAAGCAGTGTTGAATTGCTCTTTATAAGCACGTTCTAATTTTGCCAGTTCTTTTTGATAGCGTAGTGTTGAGAACGCTGGTGGTTCTGATTTACGCAAACCATGCTCTTTAGCAAACTTTTCGTACATCACATCCATCATTTTCTTAATTTCATCAATTTGTGTATCTGACGAACCTAAGCGCGTTTTTAATTCGCTGAAGAAATTATCCATTGCCGCACGAATCGTTTTCGTAAAACTCGCTTGCACCATCGTCTCACGCGTACTATGCACGTGTAATTTAAGTGCCTCCATACCAAGCAAGGTAAATAAACGATTAGCATGCTGCGAGAAAATACTACGCAAAGCTTGAAAGCGCTGTAAGCCCTTTTCAAAGTTTTCTTTATCAACTTTGACTTTGTTCATCATGTGCTCAACAACGTCTTCATTCTTACCACGCAAACCACGCAACTCAACCAATTGATCATTGATACCGGAAAAACGTGCTTCTAGTATAAGTTGCGAGTTCGCAATTAAATCTTCAATTTCATTTTGCGTGTTATCACGCACGATTTCTTTCTTAGATGGAATAAGTTCATCAGAAAGTGCTTTTTCTAACTCTAAAATACGGCTCTTACCCAGTAGCTCATCATCACTATTAACTTTTGCTAGCAAGCCTTTTTGTGCTGAGATCGGGAATATTTGCTTAATATCTAAGCCTAATAACTCAGCACTTGTTTTGATTTGTTTAGTAATCTCTTTTTCGATTTCATCTTCGTTCTTTAACTCATCCCAAAGACCGTCGATTTTATTCAGTACCGCTAAACGGCCTTTTTGTTTCCAGCGCGTACCGCTAATGTATTGGCGCCAAACATCAATCTCAGATTTAGTTACACCTGTATCAGCGGCTAGAATAAATAACACAGCATGTGCATTAGGCAACATGTTCAGCGTTAATTCAGGCTCAGTACCAATCGCATTCAAGCCTGGTGTATCTAATATCACCAACCCTTGTTCTAGCAAAGGGTGAGGGAAGTTAATCATGGCATAACGCCAACATGGCACATCGATGCTGCCATCTTTATTGATGCTCACTGCATCATCAGCACTATTTGGATCAAACAAGCCGAGCTTTTCAGCTTCTAATACTGTCACGGTCTTTGTGTTACTTACTTCTTTAAAGGCATCAACCATACTGTCATTATTATCAATGTCGAACGTGACGGTTCTCCACTCCTCTGGATAGCGCTTGTACTCAGTGGTAGTGGCATCTGAAAGTCGTGTTTCAATCGGCAATAACATAATTGAGCTAGGCTTGGCTTTGTCATATAACAATTCTGTAGGACACATGGTGGTGCGGCCAGCGCTAGATGGCAACAGGCGTTGTCCATAATTCGCAAAGAAAATCGCATTGATTAGCTCTGATTTTCCGCGTGAAAATTCCGCCACAAATGCCACGTTGAGTTTATCTTCTCGCAAACGCTCTAAGAGCTGATGTATGCGCTGGTCAATTTGTGCATCATTCAGTTCTTGTTCGTTCAGCCAAGTTCGATAATCACAAATCGTATCCACCAAGGCTCTACGCCATTCAGAATAAGCTTCAAACTGATATGCTAATTTACTAATAGATTTATTTTGAGCCATGATGGTCCTAAACCATTTATACGTAATAGAACTTTATCATATTGTTAGAACAATCAACTAAATCAGGAAGCTATTCGGCATGATTTTAAATAAATTCTGACAAACGGCATGATTTTATAGACAAACGGCGGCCAATAGAGCCAGAGAAGAGCGTAGCAATATCAGCAAGCGATGACCATTCTGTTATCATCTTACTTATCAAAGAAAACCATTAAAATATAGACACATTATGAGCGGCCTTACCAATAGTTCACCTCGCCCAATTGATATTCGCCTGCACCAAGCATCTCGTTTATTAGAAATAAAATTCGATAATAATATGGAGTGTATGTTGTCTTGCGAATTTTTGCGCGTGTACTCACCTTCAGCTGAAGTCCGCGGTCACGGTCATGGACAAGAAACATTGCAGGTCGGTAAAGAGGAGGTGAATATCACGGCTATAGAACCAGTTGGCAATTACGCAGTCAAGCTAGTGTTCTCTGATGGTCACAATACCGGACTATATTCATGGGATTACTTGTATGATTTAGCGCGTGACTACGAAGCACTTTGGTTAGAGTATTTAGGCAAACTAAGTGCAGCTGGACTGAAACGCAAAGAATAAAGACTCATAAATAGTAAAGAATTTGTATCAACAGAAAACTGGAAAATGAGCAGAAAAATACCATGACAACTGAACACAATACACATTTTGGTTACAAAACGGTCGCCGAAACTGAAAAGGCAAAGAAAGTCGGTGAAGTTTTTCATTCGGTAGCCAGTAAATATGACCTGATGAATGATGTGATGTCGGCTGGGCTACACCGTGGCTGGAAGCGTTTTGCAGTCGAAATTAGCGGCGTTAAACAAGGCGATAAAGTTTTAGATATCGCTGGGGGTAGTGGTGATTTATCTAAACTATTCGCACAGAAAGTAGGCACCGAGGGCCAAGTGATACTCACAGACATCAATGCTTCCATGTTGAGCGTAGGACGTGACCGCATGCTAGACGCAGGTTTGAACGTACCTGCCTTACAATGCGATGCTGAAAAACTACCCTTCCCAGACAATCACTTTGATTGCGTAATTGTAGCTTTCGGGTTGCGCAATATGACGCATAAGGATTTGGCTTTAGCTGAGATGCAACGCGTGCTTAAGGTTGGTGGGCGACTACTAGTGCTAGAATTTTCGAAAGTTTGGCAACCATTATCTAAAATCTACGATGCCTATTCATTCAAACTACTGCCTTTCATGGGTAAGTTGCTCGCTAAAGATTCTGAAAGTTATCAGTACCTAGCTGAGTCAATCCGCATGCATCCTGATCAAGAAACTCTGAAGAAAATGATGACAGATGCGGGCCTAAGTAAAGTGGATTATTACAATTTAGCAGCTGGAGTAGTGGCTTTACATAAAGGCTATAAAACTTAATGAGACTAATACTATGTTGAAGGCCATCTCTACCCGCATACTGCAGCACCTCATTACCCAAAATAGCTGGGCGAACACCATGCTGCAACCTTTTGCAGGCAAGTCGGTGCAATTCAATATCAGCTTGATAAACACGACTCTAGTCATTTTAGAAAATGGTAGCTTAGCTATTGCAGGCGAAACCAACACACCCGACGCTATAGTAACCATTCCACCCAGCCTATTACTACGTTTAATTGCTAAAGATGAGTCCGCAAAGTTAAAAGTTAATATCGAGGGTGATACACACTTAGCTGCCGAGTTAGCTAAAGTATTAACTAATATGCGTTGGGATTACGAAGATGATTTAAGCCAATTGATAGGTGATGTACCTGCCAACAAAATGGGTGAATTTAGCCGCCAAACTACTAAAACAATCAAAGATACCACTACTAATCTTGCAGAGATGTTAAGCGAGTATTGGCAAGAAGAAACGCCAATGATTGCAAAAAAACGTCACGTAGAAGAATTCAATGCAGGTGTTGATTGCTTACGTGCGGATGTAGCAAGATTTGAAAAAAAATTACAGAAACTCACTCAAAAACTAAACTCAAACAGCGCTGCTGTAGATAATAACCAATAATTTTATGCGCATCTTTCGGCTGTTTTACATTATTTACATTGCAATAAGATTTGGCTTAGATGAGTTTATTTTAAGCCACACCAAATTAAAGCCGTTACAAGGCGTTATCAATAGCGTATTTTTTTGGCGCAATAAAGATCAATCACGTGGCACAAGACTGAGGCTAGCACTTGAAGCACTCGGTCCAATTTTTGTTAAATTTGGACAAATGCTATCAACACGCCGCGATTTGATTCCAGTTGATATTGCGGATGAATTAGCTAAGTTACAAGACCAAGTACCACCCTTTGCGTTTTCTCAGGTTGAAAGCACAATTCAACAAACTTATAACTTGCCATTAGACCAAGTATTTTCAGAATTCGAACAAACGGCCGTTGCCAGTGCATCTGTTGCACAAGTACATTTTGCACACTTATTAGACGGCACTCCAGTGGCTGTTAAAGTACTGCGTCCTGGTATTGCCAGCGTGATTAACAAAGATTTAATTTTATTAGATACTGCCGCTTGGTTATTAGAGAATTTATCAGCTGAAGGCAAGCGCCTAAAACCACGAGATGTCGTCGCTGAATTTGCATACCATACCCATAGCGAGCTGGATTTAACCTTAGAAGCTGCTAACTGTACACAGCTTGCGCGCAATTTTCCTGACAAAAACCTACTTGTCCCAGAAGTATATTGGGATTGGTGCCGCGAGCAAGTAATGGTGATGCAACGCATGTACGGCACACCAGTCAGCAGGATTGACATACTGCGCACTAAGGGTATGGATATTACTAAACTCGCGCATGATGGCGTAGAGATTTTTTTCACTCAAGTGTTTAGAGATGGTTTCTTTCATGCCGACATGCACCCTGGCAATATACAGGTGGCAGATGATGGCCGTTATATTGCGCTCGATTTCGGCATTATGGGCACATTAAACGATACTGATAAATATTACTTGGCGCGTAATTTTTTGGCTTTCTTTAATCGCGATTATCGTGATGTAGCCGTTGCACACATTGAGTCTGGCTGGGTACCAAAAGATACCAACGTTGATGCTTTAGAAACTGCAGTACGTGCAATTTGTGAGCCTATTTTTGACAAACCGCTGAAAGATATTTCGTTTGGCCGCACACTGTTGAGTTTATTCCAAATGTCACGCCGTTTCGGTGTGGTAATACAGCCTCAATTGGTCATGTTGCAAAAAACTTTATTAAATATTGAAGGATTAGGCCGCGATTTAGACCCAAATATTGACCTATGGCAAACCGCCAAACCATTCTTGAATCGTTGGATGAGCGAGCAAGTGGGTTGGCGCAGTATTGTGAACACGTTTAAAAAAGAACTACCTTACATCCTAAAAAATACACCGCAAATGCCACGATTGGTACATCAGTTTTTAACGCAACAAACGCATGCCGAGCAAGATACACCTATGCGACAAGTACTTGATGAGTTAATAACGGTACAGAAGAAACAAGCACGCTGGCAGAAACGGCTTACGCTCATAGTTGCACTATTACTGTTACTGCAAGTATCCAGCTTATTAATAAGCTGGTATTTTTAAACAATTAACCTGCAATTGCAGCAACCCAACAAAAACTTGCCTCTAGCGCTTTTGGCAGCTCTCGCAATAAAAAGTAGAGCGCTGTCCTAAGCGTATACACTTGATAGGCTTACCGCAAACCTTGCATGGCTGGTCTGTTCTGGCATAAACAAAGTATTCTTGCTGGAAGTATCCAGGATTACCATCCGTTCCAAAAAAATCACGTAAGCTACTACCGCCTGCTTTTAATGCATCATTCAGCGTAGATTTTATTTCTGTGACTAGCCTCTCACATTTAGCTAAGCTTAAATGTTTAGCAGGTGTTTCTGGATGAATACGAGCTCGGAATAGTGATTCGGAGGCATAGATATTACCCACCCCTACCACTACGTGTCCGTCCATAATGGCGTTTTTGATGGCAAGTGACTTGTTGCTTAACGCCTTATGTAGGTAATTCGCATTAAAGCCATCTTCTAATGGTTCTGGCCCCAGGCTATTTAACAGTACATGATCATAATTTTTATTATCTAGGCCATTATTTTCAATCCATAGCACTGCACCAAACCGACGCGGGTCGCGTAAGCGCAACACTTGTCCATCATTAAACTCAATATCAAAATGATCATGCTTTTCTGGTGGATAGTTAGTATCTAGCAGGCAAATACGGCCTGACATACCAAGATGCAGTAACAGCACTCCGCCACGATTCAAACCACTACAGGTCTCATCGCCAAACTCACAGAGAATGTACTTGGCGCGCCGTGTGATGCTCTGTAGTTTTTGATTTGGGAGTAAGTCTATTAACTGCTTCGGTATCGGCCAGCGCAAAGTCGTGTGGCGTATGGTGACGCTTTTAACTGTATTGCCAACTAGAGGCAAAAGTCCACGTCTTGTGGTTTCTACCTCTGGGAGTTCTGGCATGAATTTAAACAGCTTTCAAAGAGTTTAAACTAATTGGGTAAATTAATTGGCGGATTCAGCATATTAAAGCCTACATCTGGCGCAAAATGATAAATCAAGCCTTCATCTGGACGGGCTAGTAGCAACTCTGGTGATTCCTGAATTTTATCAAAATGTACTTTTTTGCCGTCTGCTAACTTCACTTCAAACGATGGGTAGGTAGTTTTATGGTCTGGCGTATAAAGCTCGACTTCTTTAGCCAGTGTGTGCACCCATGAGAAATCCAACCATTCATTGAGTTCATTTTGCTGCGGCTTGGCTTTAGCAACAGAAACTTTCCACTGACCATTGACCAAATCTACATTGAGCCTTGATGCTTCCCATTGTTCTAGATGGCTAAAATCAAAACCGGCTACTTTTTCAGTAGGTTTTAATGGTGCTTTATCGACTAGTTCTATCACTTGCGTAGAAGCTGACTCGCCGTAAACATTTGAAATCAAGTAGATTGCATTTCTGTGCAATACATATTGCTCATCCGTTACTGGATTGTGTGTACCGAATGAAAATTCTTCTACATTAGTTTTATCTCTATATAGCTTAAGTTTGAGTGACGGGTTGTTTAAGCCAAACTTTTCTAAATCTGTACTGACGATTTTGTCTTTAGTTTTAGCGGCGATAATCGACAAAATGCGCTGTACTGAAGCTTGGTCTGCACGGGTTTGGTTTGGTGCTGTTAAGCGCCAGAAACCATCTACTTTAGCAAAAGTAACTGGGGCTTTAGTAGGAAACTCTACCGTAATTGCATTGAACTCGGCTAATTTGTAGTTAGAAATTTCATACGTATTTTCTTGCTCTGCAACTTGTTTAGGGCGCAAATATAAAAATGACACTAAACCAGCGACCACAATCAACATCACCAAATTAAGTAACCAACGATTTTTCATGCATTACCTTTATTAAAAACTAATAGCTACTAACTAAAAATTTATGCTTTTCTACGTTTCCACCACAAGTAAAAGCCCGCAATCATCATGCCTAATGGAATAAAGTATTGAAAGCCATGAAACACTGTCCAAGCAATGATGCGGCCTGAATCGGTATCTGGAATCGTCACATTGATATCTTTAAGTGGCATAGGTTGAATCGTAATGAGTTTGTCATCACCAGCTAGCCAGTTCACCATATTGACACCTAAATCCAAATTACCGCCGTTGGTAATGAAGGTATTGGATAAAAAGTTACCATTACCCATGACAACAACGCGTTGGCCTTTTTTGCCATAAGTACGCTCCAACGCCACACCAATATTGATAGGGCCTTTTTTATCTTTTTTCTCGTTAAATACTGGTTTAACATCTTTAGCTAATTTTTCAGAAGTTAACCAACCATTAGGCGCAACTTCCACCAGATTACTTACCTTCCAACCATTATCATCATTACCATGCGCTGTGACTTCATGCGCTTCAGGGAACAAGGTACGTAACATGAAGTTATTAGTAATCGCATGTTCACCATACAAACTAGCAAACGACACGCGTGCATCAGCACCATATTGGGCAGAGGCCATATCCATAGCGATACCTGGTGACACTTGCAAACCTAGGTAATCAGCAACTTCTTTAAGACCGCGCAGATTATTATCATCTAACATCCAAAATAAATTACCGCCTGCTTCGAGGTAGGCTTTAATTTTTTTAGCCTCAACTTCGCTCACATCCACTTGCGGGCTAGCAATCACTAACATAGCACCATTGCTAGGAACCGCTTGGGCAATGGTTAAATCTGGATTAGCGAACTTGAAGCCTTTGGCCTCTAGCTGTTTACCGAACTCACCAATATCAAAGTTTTTAACACCAATTAGATTGCGCTCACCATGGCCATCTAAATACATCACCGCTTGTTGATTAGTGCGAGACAGTCTCACCAACAAGTTGGTCATCTCTTGTTCGGCAATCGGTGGCGTAATATGCTCAGTGCGTTTTAGGTACTCTACAATCACTTCACCATCATTCTTAATGCCAGCATCTTGCGCGAGTTTTGGTTCTTCAGATGGATTGATGAACTTCAAATTTACATTTTTCTTTGCACGTTGATAACGCGCTACAAAATCAATCATCCCTTTACGAAAATTATCACCGCCTGAGGCATCATCCTTGGTAGCAAACACCGTGATATTAATAGGTTCTTTCATTTGATTCAGTACGTTTACGCTACCTTGCGTAAGGATATTACGGTTCGCTTGCGTAATGTCTTTTGCGTACCGATATTGGCTTGCCAAATAACCTAGCAAGATCACCAGCAATAAAAATAGCACGACAAAAAAACTATTTTGTACTAATAACTGAAAACGTAATTTACGATTGATATTCATTTTACAAGATCCAATATTTCACAAGGTTTAACTTTTAACAGCATTATGATTTACAAAATTACGATTAACCACGTAAGCGGTCAGCATCTAAGCGACGCACTGTTAAGGTTAAGAATGTCACAATAAATAAACCAAAATAGGCAATATCGCCAGTGTCTATCAAGCCGCCAGAGAATGATTGGAAATGACGCGTAAGAGACAGGTTAGCCAAGGTATTGCTAGGATCACCAGCAAAAAAGCGATCTAAGAACATAAGTGCGAATAACGCGATAAACGTTAAAATTGCAGCGACTACTGGCTGCTGTGTCATGCTTGAAAAGTACAAACCCAGTGCGGAGAAGCTCGCCACCATTAGCAATAAGCCAAATGAATTAGCAATAATGAAACCAAAATCAATGTCCGCCCAAATATTAAGGGTAAACAACATCAATGCAATGAACACTATGAGTATGCTTAAAAATGCGACTAAGCCTACAAACTTGCCAAGCACAATTTCTGTCAGTGAAATCGGTGCGCTGAATAAGAATGGTAGCGTTTGACTGCGTCGCTCTTCACTAATTAAACGCATAGAAAGTAATGGCACAGCGAATAAGACCATGAATGAGGCAAAGCCATATACCATTTGCCCAACAAATTGAGTTACGCCTGTTCGCTCTGCAGGACGCATCGCGCCAGACATCACCGCAAAATAATCATTCACACCATTTAAGTAATACGTACCAAAGGAAAACATCAGCAATGATAAAATCACCCAGCCCATGGGTGAGGCAAACATACTTTTAAGTTCTTTTCTTGCTACATTAATAATCATTATCTTCCCTTAACTCTGTTCTTATTTTGGGTTTAAGCTTAAGCTTGTTCTTGATACGTCAATTGTACAAACACGTCTTCTAAACTAGTTTGATCAGGCGCAATTTGATGTAGTCCCCAGCCACCTTTAACCGCTGCTTGCACGATAGCCTCTGCTGGCGCTACGTCATCAGCAAAACGAATACGCATTAAACCAGCAGAAACGACCTCAACCTCAGTCACACCTGCAATCTTCAATACTTCATCTGCATTTGGCGCATTATGCATCGCTATCAACAACTTATTGCCTATGCGTTGTTTTTTAAGCACATCAATAGAACCGTTAAAGACTAATTTACCTTTATCGATAATTTGCACATGGTCACAAACCATTTCTACTTCTGGCAAAATATGCGTAGAAATAATAACGCTTCGTTCAGCACCAACTTCACGAATCAATGCACGAATATCACGAATTTGAATCGGGTCAAGTCCTACTGTTGGCTCATCTAAAATCACCACCATAGGGTTATGAATAATGGCTTGCGCAATACCCACGCGTTGCTGATATCCGTTAGATAGATTCTCAATCAGACGCTTACTCATGTGGCCTAAACCACAGCGCTCTTTTGCGATTTCTACGGATTTTTTAATATGACTTGCACTCACTCTATGCAAACGCGCTGCGATAGTGAGATATTCATCCACTGTAAACTCTTTGTATAACGGACGCATTTCAGGCAAGTAACCAATTAAAGCTTTAGCTTCTTTAGGTTGCTCAATCATGTCTATACCGCAGATTTTCACGCTACCATTACTAGGAGCAAGATTCCCTGTGAGCATTTTCATGGTGGTAGATTTCCCAGCACCATTTGGGCCTAAGAAACCAAGCACTTCACCTTTACTTAACGTAAAACTTACATTGCTAACGGCTTCTCGGCCACCGTATAGTCGCGTAAGTTGGGTTGCCTCTACTGTAAAATCATTCATAGCTACTCAATTCAAAACGTTCAATTTAGATACTTTAAATGTCAATATCCACTGGAATATCAATATTTACTAGAAATTTACTCGAAAAACAACTTATCCAACGGAGTTATTTTGCATTCGTCTGAAAACATGACTAATGAAAAGTTCTCAACACTACTGGAAAGTTCTAGTGACAAGCGTTATAGTCAATCCATAATTATGTAGGAACTTGCGACACCTGTCACGGACTAAGAAATAGAACCATAGTATATTGAAGTTTTCGTTTATTATCCTTATTAAGCTAGCTATTAACGCTAGTATTGATAGTCAAACGTTTTTAACCGTTAAATAACATCACTTAAAACCCTATGCAGCCAACTATTAATCTATTCAAAAAAAACGCTCAAGAGATAAAATCTGTGAATAAAACAATGAAAAAATCATCGCTAGCTCAGACATCTTTACTGTTCGCGTGCTTATTAGCCAGCGCATTAAGCCTCAATGCTTGTGCAACTAAAAACAATCTAAAAGCCACCAACATTGAAAGTAATAGTGCTGCAAATGCATCAGCTAACGCAGCAGAAATTCCACTTACTGCCGAGTTTGTGTATAAATACTTAGTGGGTGAAGTGGCTGGCCAGCGTGGCGACTTTGCAACTTCAGGCTCGATTTTTTACGATTTAGCAAAATCAGAGCAAGACCCACGCTTGGCTGAACGTGCTGCAAAAGTTGCAGCATTTGGTAACATTACCAGCTTAACGATTCCTGCAGTCAAACTATGGGCTGAACTCGACCCGACATCGACGGAAGCGCAGCAGGCCATGACTGAAATGTTAATCGCTACGGGTAAGTTGGATGACACCGAGCCTTTCTTGGCTAAATTACTCGTCAAAGAAGAGACACGTGCAGGTGGCTTTCTTTATGTCAACAGTTTGTTAAGTAGAAGTAACGATAAAGCTGGCGTATTGCATTTAGTACAGTCATTAGCAAAACCATATCCAAACTTGGCTGAGGCACAGTTTGCCATCGCTCAAGCGGCTTATACTGCCAATCAAGATGAGGTAGCACTCAACGCGCTCAACCAAGCAGAAACGCTTAAACCGGGTTGGAATGTCGCTGCGCTACTTAAAGGCCAAGTGTTATTTGGACAATCTCCACAGACTGCAATTGATTTTTATCGAGATTTTCTTAAAAAGCATCCTGATGCGAATGAAATTCGCCTGAATATGGCAAAACTGTTGGTGGGTCAGAAACAATACGATGATGCAAAAAAGGAGTATCCCATCATACTCAAAAACACTAAAAACAACCCGGATGTCACCGCTGTCATTGGCTTACTGTCTTATCAGGCGGGAGATTACAATGCTGCTGAAGGCTATTTTCAACAAGCACTCAAGTTAGATTTTAAAGATACTGATCAGTTGTATCTCTATCTTGGCCAGACAGCTGAAAAACAAAATCACGATGATGTGGCAATTTCTTGGTATAACAAGGTCGATTCAGGCTCGCGTTACCTTGAAGCACAGCTGGATATTGCTAACGTGATTGCACGTATCCAGTCTGTAGATAAAGCTATTGAAAAATTAGACGCCATTGAAGATTTAAATACTGAGCAACAAATTTTAGTCATTCAAGCGCAAGCGGGCATGTTAGCCAAAGCTAAACGCAATCAAGAGTCGTTTGACCTGCTAGAGAAAGCCGTAAAAAATCTACCTAATACGCCAGAGCTTATCTACGACCATGCACTTGCCGCTGAGCGTGTGCAAAAAGAAGACATTATGGAGTCAGAATTACGCAAAGCAATTGAGGTGAAACCTGATTTTGCGGCGGCCTATAATGCACTTGGCTATTCGTTTGCTGACCGCAATATCAAATTAGATGAAGCGGTAAATCTGATTGAAAAAGCGCTGACCATCAGCCCTAACGACCACTACATGCTGGATAGCCTAGGATGGGCGCATTATCGTAAAGGTAATCTGGACAAAGCTATCGACTATTTACAACAAGCCTACAAAGTAAATCCAGATCCTGAAATTGCCGCACATTTAGGTGAAGTGCTTTGGCAAAAAGGTAAGCATGAAGAGGCTAAAAAGATTTGGGACGACGGCTTGACCGTTGACCCAACCAATGAAGTATTGCTGGCCACAACTAATAAATTCAAATCATAAATGAGCGTTTTTAGAAACTAAATACGCTCATACTTATATCTTTGTTTAATGATTTGTTTTTAATGATGCATTTAGCCCGCAAAGTTTTACTGACAATACTAATCACGCTGGTAGCAAGTTGTGCGAGCCTGCCAAACGTTAAACCTACAGTAAATACTCCTGCTCAAGCCTTATATCAGAAGCATTTACAAAGCATCGCTGGCATTCAACGATTCACCCTCAAAGGTCGTATCGGCGTGCAAACCGATGGTAAAGGCTTTTCTGGCAGCTTTAACTGGCAACATGATCATGCAAATGACAATATCGCTCTCTATTCTCCTCTCGGCGGCCAAGTTGCCAGCATTGATAAAACCGCAGATAAAGTAGTATTAGAAGATGCTAAAGGCAAAATCATTTCAGCTGTTGATGCAGAAACGCTTACCCAAAATGCACTGGGTTGGAAACTACCACTTACAGGCCTTGCAGACTGGTCACTCGGGCGCCCTAACAACTCGACTATTCAAGCAAATACTTTAGATGAGCAAGGTCGTCTAAGTACCTTAAAGCAGGAAGGCTGGGATATTGAATACCAAAATTACATAGAAAATAATGGTATTTTTTTACCTAGCAAGATTCTGCTAAAGAGCGAAAAAGTGAATCTGAAATTGCTAGTAGAAAAATGGGATGCTAGCAGTCAATAGCTAACGAAAAAGCCATTACGCATAGCCTTGATGATGTAAAATGAATCTATTCTTACCATCAGGAAAGTAGCATGTCTCAGCATACGTCCATCACCGAATTCTTAAAGCAAAATTTGCAAGGCGAACACAGCGTAGCACTAAATGCGATGCTAGGCGATGTCGTTAATTCATGCAAAAAAATTGCGATTTCCATTGATAAAGGCTCTCTTGCTGGCAATATGGGCAGTCTTGGATCAGAAAATGTGCAAGGTGAAGTGCAAAAAGCACTGGATGTAATTACCAATGATATTTTCATCGCTTGCAATCAGCAAAGTGGTTATGTTGCAGGTATGGCGTCCGAAGAGATGGACGATATTATTGAAGTTGCTGAAACACAAAAACAAAATGGCCAATATTTGCTGTTGTTTGACCCACTTGATGGTTCTTCAAATGTGAATGTGAATATTTCGGTAGGCACAATTTTTTCTATACTCAAAAGTAAAAATAACAAACCGTCATTAAGCGACTTTTTGCAATCAGGTACCGCGCAGGTCTTTGCTGGCTATGCTTTATATGGCACTTCCACCATGCTGGTTTTGACTACAGGTAATGGTGTGAATGGCTTTACCTTAGATTCGGATGCCAATGAGTTTTATCTTACGCATCCCAACATGCAGATAGCAACTGAGACGCAAGAGTTTGCAATCAATATGTCGAACTACCGTTTTTGGCACGAACCAGTCCAACGCTACATAGATGAGTGTTTGCAAGGCGCTGAAGGCGACCGTAAAAAAGATTTTAATATGCGCTGGGTAGCTTCGATGGTGGCTGAAGTACACCGCATACTAGTGCGTGGCGGCGTATTTATGTACCCAATTGATACTAAAACAAAAAATGGCCAAGCTAGTCATGGAAAGTTGCGTTTAATGTATGAAGCTAACCCGATGAGTTTTATTGTCGAGCAAGCAGGCGGTGCAGCAACTACTGGGGTACAGCGAATTTTAGATGTATTACCTAACGGTTTGCACCAACGTGTACCAGTAATGATGGGCAGTAAAAGTGAGGTTGACCGGCTGATTGCTTACCACTCTAGAACCAGATCATCCAAGATGTAATGACGTTTTAAATTCTCAAATCTGTAATTTTAAGAAGCCGAATCACATCTCCGCTAATAGCCTTGCAATTGCTTGTGGGTAAATTAGGTACTCTTGAGCTTGAACACGGGCTGCTAAAACGCTTGCCGTATCGCTAGGTAAGATTGGAACTTCAACTTGCACTAAGATTGGCCCAATGTCTAATTCTGCAGTGACCAAATGTACTGTTGCACCTGCAACTTTACAACCAGCATCAATAGCCCTTTGGTGCGTGTTTAAACCAGTAAATGCGGGTAGCAGCGACGGATGAACATTAACCAGGCGACCTGCATAATGTGTTACAAATGTAGGTGTTAATATCCGCATAAAACCTGCCAATATCACCAAAACTGGTGCATAAGCATCAATTCTTAACATTAACTCGGCATCAAATGCTTCGCGGGTTGCGAAAACCGTATGGTCGACACAGTCATTAGCAATATTTAATTCACTTGCCAACGCCAAACCACTTGCATCTATCTTATTGCTGATTACCGCTGCTATTCGCGCATCAAACTTGGTCGGCCAATTTTGGCTTTCAGCCGTTTGAATAATGGCAGCCATATTCGAGCCACTGCCTGAGATTAAAATTACGATGTTTTTCATGTGAATACTCACAGCATGCCCTAGCGTACTGTGCTTAAGATACTTTACTCGGATTTAACCCAAAAAATTTGAAGGAAGCATCGGTTTAGCAATGCTGTGAGCTACATTTAAGTGAAGCGCTATATTTTAAAGTTATTCAACCATGCAGATGCTAGATTTAACGTCATTAGCAACGCGGCAGATTGCAACAAACTCCTCAGCCTTTAATGACGCGCCCCCAATAAGCCCACCATCTACGTCTGGCATGGCGAATAGCTCTTCTGCATTCGTAGCTTTTACACTACCGCCATAAATAATGCGCACTTTAGCTGCAGCCTCTGCATTGCGGCGTGCAATGCGATGACGAATAAACTGATGTACCGATTGCGCCTGTTCAGGCGAGGCGGTTTTACCTGAACCAATTGCCCATACAGGCTCGTAAGCAAACACCATATTGAGCTCCATGGCTTTAGCAAACTCTTTATCACCCAAACTTGCCAATACTGCGTCCATCTGACTTGCCACTATCACCTCTGTCAAACCGGCATCACGCTCCGCAATTGTTTCACCCACACACATGATTGGTGTCAGGCCAGCTCTAATAGCCGCATCAAATCTTGCAGCGGCAGTTAAATTATTTTCATAAAATAAGCTGCGTCGTTCAGAATGACCAAGTATCACATATGTGCATCCAAGATCGGTGAGCATATTTGCTGCAACCGCACCAGTAAAGGCGCCCTGCTCGTGTTGATTCACATTCTGCCCACCACAAGCAATGTTGGTATCTTCTAGCAATAGCCTTGCTTGAAACAAGTACGGGCTCGGCACACAAACCACATAGTCTGCATTGTTAAAGTCACTTAATCCCTTGATTAGGCTATTGAGCAAAAGTTGGTTGCTCTGCATGTTGCCATG
>JBKJRF010000105.1:0-9963 GCA_046594825.1 Methylotenera sp. | reverse complement strand
TTTGCTGGCATCGCCATAAGGCGCCATACCCATCACTTTAAATTCGCCATCCAACATTTCAAAACCAAGATATTCGGTAATCGCGCCGTACATACCGCCCAAAGAATCAGGATCATAAAACTCTTTGATTTTATGGATTACGCCATTTTCGCCATAGCCAAAAAATGTAGTCGCGTATTCACCTTTACCATCAATACCCACAATGGCTGTTTTTTCTTTAAAGCCGCTTAGATGATAAGCGCTAGACGCATGGGCAAGGTGATGTTCAACTGGTACAAATTTAGCGTTTTTTAGACCTAAATCCGCCATAAGTTTGAGTGATTTATCACGATTACGATGGAAACGGCGATTCCCATTGAACAGTGCGTCTAAAGCGCGATCTGGTGCATACCAATGGCGTTTTGCAAAATGCCAGCGCGCATTAGAACTAAGTGGAATTTCTGCATATGGAAATGCAACAATATCAACATCTTCAGCTTTAATGCCCGCCTGTTCCAAGCAAAATTTTGCCGCTTCGTAGGGGAATAAGTTTTTAGCGTGTTTGTCACGAATAAAACGTTCTTCTTCAGCAGCAGCGATAATTTTGCCATCCACCAATATTGCCGCCGAAGCATCGTGACCTAAAGCTCCTGATAAACCTAAAACAATCATGCAAGTAATCTCTTTTGTATTTTTTAGTATTTTACTGGGTTTAGACGATTACTGCTTATACAATTCCAGCCAGCACTAAAATGTCTTCTTCATTATATTGCAATACAAAAGCTTGCTTTAGTAAAACAGCTGCTTCAGAAGTCAATTCCCAATTTCGCATCAACCGTTTTAAATCACGTACATGTTTGCGTTTAAATTGCCAAGCTGAGGTATGCGCGACCAGGCTATCTAAATCAATCAATACAGGTTTTAAATTGACAATTTTGATATTAGTCGCTTTGCAATCACCGTGCGAAAGCTTAAGTAGATAAAGCTTATAAAAAAGCAATGCAACTTCATGTGCAACTGTTTTTTTATGTTCTAAAATAGCTTGAGTAAAAAACTGAGCTATATCTGGAGCATCTAAATATTCCGCCAAAAAATAGGCGCGACGTCTTAGCCAGCCACACCGCTCTTCAACCAAAGCAAGCGGTTTAGGCGTAGCAATATTAGAAATAATAAGTCGATGTGCATTTGCCCAAGACTTAGCAGCACGACTAGGTCGGAATGCGCGGCTTAATGCGTGCAAGCTGTTTTTAATGTTATAGCGTTTAATCACTACTTGCTTAGACCCCATATCAGCCAAACCCACCGTGCAAGTATTGCCGGTTTTCATGCGTTGTTCTGGACTTTGCAATAGATCATCAAGCATCGCGGGCTTAACTATGTCCCAGTTCGATTCACTATTAAAGCCATTAGCTAACGCTGTATAACAGGCAAAGCTTTGTACCACCTTTACATCGGTGCAACTCCTGAAAACTTTTTTATCCGCGTAACCACTCGCCACTCTGTGGCGAATTTTTTGTGTTAGCAAGTAAACTTCGGCGTAATCAAATGGCGAATATGTGATGCCAGTTTTTTTACAATAGATTTCATACAAATCTGCAATCCAGCTATCATCCAGTACATCCATTTTGGAGAACAAAGTAGCTAGATTACACATTTTTTTTCGCCGCTTAATCCAAGGAAAAAATTTAGGAAATAACCTGCGAATACCATCACCGTCTATTGTATAAACAGCGTTATCTTTGACTAAAAAATTTTTCAAGTACAAATCTGTTTGCACTAGATTGGCATTGTGATGTTCAGCAACAGCAGATGTAACTAATTTCATCAATGCTAAACGTGCCTGATAACTGGCTGCGTAATCTTCTCCATAACCCAATGAGTAATAATGGTCTTCAGCACTGCCTGTGATATTAATTGCCTGGTAACACAGCACCCGCGCAGAATGGTCTGCCAAATATGTATCTAAAACAAGCTTAGGTGTAAGAATATTTGCAGCACTTAATTGGGTATAACCAACTTTATCTCGATTAGCATAACGCTCAAAATTTTTACCACTAAATACTTTGGCAAACACAGTTTGTTTAGGCTGATTTAATTTAGTGTGATTTGATAGAGTTTCATTTGATAAGGTCGCCTTATAAACAGCTCGTCTACCCTCAACAAATCGAACTAGGGTTTCACAATCCAGTGTCACCCCATTTTCTAGTGACAATATGGTCAATTCACTGGGCTCGAAGTATTTAAACTTAAACGATAAAGTGCAGCATCATCTATCTTTTTTATCAACTCAGATTTTATTTTATTATTGATAGGGGGTGCTTCTGCAATCCAAAAAATTTCACCTTTTTGACTGATTAATTCAGCTAAGTTGATATCTTTAACAGGAGTAATTATTTGTTTTGCGTAATATGAATAAGCACCATCGCCAGGCATAGCTTGATAAATTAAAGCGTGCTGAATTTCGGCTTTATTATTTAATTCAGCCATTAGTTGTTGAGCGGCTGTTTTACGCGGCTCTTTTGAAACATACTGCTCAGCGTAAACTGAAACTACCAACATGCTGAGTGAAATAACTAATACACTAGGTGTAACCAGCAACACAGAAGCTTTCTCCGTTTTGTTTTTAAAATTTAAAAAGTAGAAAACACTGACAGCCAGAAGCATAATTGCTAACAGCCATATGCCATCAATAGCCCATTTTTTGACACCAAAATAAAGCATAACGGCAGCTAAAATTAATAAGGTGACAATAAAAAATCCACGATTGATTTTAGTCAATTTTGAATTTTTATCTGTTTGAAAATATGCAGAAACATAATCTGCAAAAATAATCGCTACAGGCGGCAAAAATAAAAGTGCATATTGCATTTGCTTGTTTACAGTAAACGTCAGCAAAACCAACACTACAATTAACCAAGCCCAAGCAAATTGCACATAAGCTGGTAATTCATTTTGGGCTAAACGTTGTTTACTGCTAAAAATAGCGAGCGGCAACAAAAAGCCCCACGGCATGAAGAATTCAAAAAAATGTGCAAAATACCAGTAAAAATGTTTTGGATGAGTGCCAGAAACAAAGGTTTCATCTAATTGCTTACTCATAAAATGCTGAGCGATATCAGGCAGTTGCCAAAAAATCCAACCATACCATGCAAAAGCAACTATTAAGAAAATAACAACCCCAGAGAAACTAAAGCATTGTTTAAATTGAGGTAATTTTTTTTGTTGCCATGCAAAAAGTAGTAAGGCTAATAATGGTATCGCCACACCTGCAGGTCCCTTGCTTAAAAATGCCAAGCCAATACTTAAACCAAATAACCACCGCAATATTTGGGCATGTTTAATTTGATTAGCAGTTCGGGTAATCAACCCGTAACCAATCACACAGGCCAAACTAATAAAACAAAGTAACATTGCATCTGCTTCGCCACTTCTAAAATAACGAATGCCGATAAAGCTGGTAACTGCTATTAAAAAAGCATTACTTGCAACCATCAAACTTGCTTCGTTTTTAATAAAAATAAACAACACCAATGCTGTCAGCAATCCAAATAATACTGCTGGCAGGCGAACAGAGAATTCGTTTATCCCGAATGCTTTATAACTAGCGACTGTCGCCCAATAAGGTAAAGGTGGTTTTTGTAGCCGCAACTCACCGTTATAACGCGGAACAATATAGTCCCCAGAAACGGCCATTTCACGTGCTGTTTCAGCAATCCTGACTTCTTGAATCTTACTTACAGGCCGACCACCGAGGTTAAAAATTAGTAATGAGAGAATGGTGATAATTAAAAAAATAAGCGTTTTTTGAGTTTGTGTCATCGTTAGAGTAGTGTTTCAAAAAATGTAAGTTAGGGAAGTTATTAAGACTTATTTATCTAGTGTTATTTATTAAGCGCCGCTTTTTCAGCAGCTAATTTTTTTTGAAATTTATCACTATGAAATTTAGCATAAAGTTTTAAAGCTCGCTGTTCAATGTATTGCCAAAATATTTTGGGTTGATTCAAATAGTAAAACTTAAATCGATATAAATCACGTTTACTTAAACCAATATCTAAACTAGAGAAATATAAAGCAGCAATATCTTTTCTTTTTTCTGCTACATTTGCAGGTTTCATTCGGTGCAAATCTATCAAGTACAATTTAATAATATTCTGTTTTAATAAAACATTATCTAAACATAAATGACATAGATAAAAGTCACGGTGGCAAAGACCATTTTCATGTAATTTTTTGGCTAAATTAGCCACTGCAATGATTAAGTTACTTTTGAAACTTGGTGCTGGTGGATTATTTTTCCAATCTGCACAGAAAATTTCTAGCGAAACAATATCACCCAAGTCTTCAGTCATCACAAATGATTGTTGAGTGGCTGGATTGCAGCCTTTTACGCCAAAAGCGATTAGCGGTGTAGTCGCAATGCCTATTTCATTTAATTTCTTAATAGCTTGAACTTCAGTCATTGCGCCAATGACTGGCAATTTAAGGTTCAAAAGATTCTTAAAAATCTCAGCCCAGCCCACACCAAAGTGTTGTTTAATAAAGTAACTTTTAACGTCCGCGTCCTTATTACCTAAGGTAACTTGTATAGTTTTACGTACACCGACATCACGGTAGCTATCTCCTTGCATTGCCATGATATTGGCAAAAGAATCTCCTGCTGGCAAAAGCTTGCGTATGCTTTCAGGTATGAATAATTCAGCCATGGTGCTGCACCTTCTTTAGAGCGAATTGCTCTATTAAATCCGCTTCTGGCGTTTTCGAACTATTCATAGCAATATTTTGCGTATAGCTTTCTGCATTGGCATGCCATAGCGCATTTTCGCTACTGGTTAACATGCTTATAAGCGCCGCATCACTCTCTAATTGATTAAATGGTTCAGCTAATACTATGCCAGCATTTGCTGCCTTTACATGATCAGCATAACCGCAGACTGCAGTCACCAGCACAGGCAAACCAGCAGTCAAAGCTTCAACAATCACAATGCCCGCCAATTCTGAGCGTGCTAAATGTGCCAATATATCCGCACCCGCCATTAGCATAGGAATATCATCACGACCGTCTTGAATCAATACACGCTCTGAAACGTCATATTTTTTTGCAAGTTTACGCATATCGCCTGGCTCATCTTCACCTACAGCAAGTATCCAAGTATTGTTCCGCAAAGCCTCTGGTAGTGAGCCTAGGCTTTTGATTACTCGGTCTAAACCCTTGCGGACAAATGCCGAGCCCACCATCAAAATCACCTTTGCATCGGCAGGTAATTGAAATTCTTTTCTTAAGGCATTACGCGCTTCTGTGCGATTGACATTAGCAAATCTTTTACTCGGAATATTCGGCAGTAATACATGGAAACGCTCGATTGGTGTTGCATACCATCTCTGATAAACAGGAATATCATGAGGATTTAGGACTAACAATTCACAATGACTTTGCACATCAAACACAGCATTTTCAACAGATTTGAAAAATTGGTATCGTCCACCTAATTTATGCCACCAACCACGTTGGTGAGCACGTTCTATAAAACATGGGTCTGCCACAAAATACGCATCTAAGTTAGGCATGCGATTAAATCCCACGACAAAATCGGGGCTATCTAGTTGTAATGCGGCTTGCATTGCATTGATAAGCGACTGATGCCTTTGATGATTCTGCCAGCCTTGACTAGCTAAAATTTTGACTACAATCTCGCGACCTGGCTTTTCACCACGCCATTCGCCAGTATAAATCGTCACTTGATGTCCGTTTTTAGCACAATCATGGGCAATACGTAACATATCACGCTGTACGCCGCCAAACGGAAACACCTTAAAAATGAGGAAAGCTAAGCGCATTTACGATAATTCATTAATGAGTTGAGTATGAGATTTAAGTAAAAATGTGATTGTATGCGAAAATAATGTTTATGAAGCGCATCCTCCTCGTTAAAATCTCTTCCATGGGCGATATTATTCACAATATGCCGTTGATACATGACCTCAAAACACAATTTCCAGAAGCACAAATTGACTGGGTGGTAGAAGAGGCTTTTGCAGACCTTGCAAGACTCAACCCGCTAGTGAATCGCGTGATCCCAGTTGCGCTTAGACGTTGGAAAAAAGCATTATTCTCCAAATCGACATGGACTGAGTTTTTTGCGTTTAAGCACAATTTGCAACAGGCACATTACGATGCCATTTTAGACACACAAGGACTTATTAAAAGCGCCCTACTTTGCCGCTTAGCAAATGGCGTAAGCTTTGGTAGAGATGCAAAATCAGCACGTGAACGATTAGCTGGATTTTTATACCAGCATACTTTAAGTGTTTCGCACCAATTGCATGCAGTGATTCGTAACAGGCGTTGTGGTTCATTGGCTTTACATTATGTGATTGATGAAGCTGACCCCCATTACAATATTAATGTTGCCGATATTGACTTAGCAATTAAACCGTCTTTTATAGTGCCCGAAAACTTTATCATTGCTTTTCATAGCACTGCTCGCGATGCCAAACATTGGCCTACTGAATACTGGATTAAGCTTGGGCATTACCTTAACCAACTTGGATATTGCATTGCACTACCTTGGGGTAATGAAGCTGAAAAAGGACGCGCAGAACTCATTGCTCAGCAACTTGATAATGCCTTGATATTACCTAAACTCACCATCGTGCAACTTGCTAAACTCATTTCACTAGCTAAAGCTGCTGTGGGTTTAGATACTGGCCTCACACATATTGCTGTAGTGCTTAACATTCCTACACTCGCTATTTTTACTGACACACACATTTGGCAAGCTGGCACACACCCAAGCGTTGCTGGTCGCGCCATCACAATTGGCGGCAAGCCAGCTAAGCCTAGCGTTGATGAAGCCATTCAAGCTTTTAATAGCTTAAATATTTAGTGTAACCGTATGTCAAAATACAAAACAAAGTTACTCATTATATTATTCAAAAGCTTTGCTTGCTTACCTCTGCCTGCTATCCATTTTATAGGTAGCTTACTCGGCATAGTCATATATAAGCTATTTAAAAAGCCTGCTAGAGTTTTACGCAACAACTTGCGGATGAGCGGTGTTTGGGGAAACTCTGTTGAGTATAGAAAAATCCTCAAAAATAATATTAAAGAATCTGGGAAGGCGATACTAGAAACTTTTGCCGTTTGGTTTAAGCCTGAAAAAGAACTACTTCAATTGGTAAAACAAGTAGATGGCTGGGAAGCAGTGCTGGCGGCATTAAAACGTGGTAAGGGAGTTATTTTTTTAACCCCTCACTTGGGTTGTTTTGAAATTACCTCCCTTTATTATGGTTCGCGTCATCCGTTTACTGTACTTTACCGTGCACCTAAACAACACTGGCTTCATCCTATCGTTTTAGTAGGTCGGCAGCGCACTAACATTACATTAGCACCTGCTAATAGCCATGGCGTCAAACAACTATTACAGGCACTTAAACGAGGGGAAGCAATTGGCATCTTGCCCGATCAAATTCCAGCAGAAGGAGAAGGTGAATGGGCGCCTTTACTCGGTCGCCCAGCTTACACTATGACTTTAGCTAGCAAACTTGCCAATAAAACTGATGCGGCTGTGTTTATGGCATTTGGCGAGCGATTAAGTGGTGGACAAGGCTACCATATCCATATTACCGCGCTTGAACAAGGTGCGATTGCTACAGCAGGCTTACTCAATAATGAGATAGAAAAACAAATCAAGCAATGCCCAGCACAATATTTATGGAGTTACCCACGTCATAAAGTTCGTCGAGCCTCTAGGCATAAATTAATAAGCTCTGCACCTAAGTCTTAATTTGTAAGGTTAAAAAATTTGAATTAAAAAAAGGGCTTGAAATCGAAACAACTATCCCCACTTTTAAAACATTGTTATTCAATCTGACAAGCTATTCAATCAAACAAATTTGTTCAATTAAAAATGTATAGTGGGGAAGCACATGCACCAAGAAAGTAAAAACTCTGAAATAGATATTCAAGGTCTGACAGAAAGTTCAGCAGAACTAGACCCAATGCAAGATAGCGGCGCTGCTAGTTCACTTGATGACCGTATTGCGGAACTGGAAAATCAACTCGAAGAAGCGAAAGCTGCTGTTCTGTATGTGAAAGCCGATGGTGAAAACATTCGTCGTCGTGCGATGGATGATATTGAGAAAGCACGTAAATTTGCACTAGAGAAATTCTCGAACGAATTGCTAGCCGTAAAAGATAGTTTAGACGCAGCTTTGTTGATTGAATCCACTGATGTGCAAAGCTATAAAGATGGCGTTCAAATTACTGCCAAACAATTAGGTGCGGTGTTTGATAAATTTAATATTGCTGAAATAAACCCTACCGGCGAAAAGTTTGACCCGAACAAACACCAAGCTATCAGCATGTTGGAAAACAGCGGCGAACCAAATACTGTGACTAGCGTTTTACAAAAAGGTTATACGTTAAATGACCGTGTATTACGCCCAGCTTTGGTGATGGTTGCTAAGTAAAAGTGATTAAATCTTAAGTGAAACTATTTAACTAGAAACAGATAAATACAAACACTTGAATTAATAAAAACAGTCACCACCTTACAAACAAGGTTATCAATTCAGGACGGCCAATTAGCACATAAAAGTAGCAAAAATAACGTAGTAAGTAGTTATGCTCATTTGTACGATTGGCAGTTAATTAAAAAAGTTAAAGGAATAGGAATTATGGGAAAAATTATTGGTATTGACTTAGGTACAACAAACTCTTGCGTTGCTGTAATGGAAGGCGGAAAACCACGCGTAATTGAGAACTCTGAAGGTACGCGCACCACACCTTCAATTATTGCGTATCAAGAAGATGGTGAAATTTTGGCGGGCGCACCTGCTAAACGCCAAGCCGTTACTAACCCTAAGAACACACTATATGCGGTTAAGCGTTTAATTGGTCGTCGCTTCGAAGAAAAAGAAGTGCAAAAAGATATTCAATTAATGCCTTACACCATTGCTAAAGCAGATAACGGCGATGCATGGGTAGAAGTGCGCGGCGTAAAAATGGCACCACCGCAAATTTCAGCTGAAGTTTTACGCAAAATGAAAAAAACCGCGGAAGATTATTTGGGCGAAGAAGTAACTGAAGCCGTGATTACGGTGCCAGCGTACTTTAATGATAGCCAACGCCAGGCCACTAAAGATGCGGGCCGTATCGCTGGCTTAGATGTTAAACGTATCATCAACGAGCCTACCGCTGCTGCATTAGCCTTTGGTTTAGATAAACAAGAGGGTGATCGTAAGATTGCTGTGTATGACTTAGGCGGCGGTACATTCGACGTTTCTATTATTGAGATTTCAAACATCGATGGCGAACATCAATTTGAAGTGCTTTCAACCAACGGCGATACATTCCTAGGTGGTGAGGACTTTGATAACCGCTTAATCGACTTTTTAGCTGATGAGTTCAAAAAAGATAATGGCGGCCTAGATTTACGTAACGATTTATTGGCAAAACAACGTCTTAAAGAAGCGGCTGAAAAAGCAAAAATTGAGCTTTCTGGCGCTACACAAACTGAAGTTAATCTGCCATACATCACTGCAGATGCGACAGGCCCTAAACATTTAGTGGTTAAAATCACGCGTGCTAAATTAGAATCACTAGTAGAAGACTTAATTGAACGCACCATGGCTCCTTGTCGTATGGCAATTAAAGATGCGGGCGTTAAAATTGAAGACATTACTGACGTGATTTTGGTCGGTGGTCAAAGCCGCATGCCAAAAGTACAGGAAAAAGTAAAAGAAATCTTTGGTAAAGAGCCACGTAAAGACGTAAACCCTGATGAAGCAGTTGCAGTCGGTGCTGCGATTCAAGGTGGCGTATTACAAGGTGATGTTAAAGATGTATTGTTGTTAGACGTTACACCATTGTCATTGGGTATTGAAACACTTGGCGGCGTAATGACTAAAGTTATCAAGAAAAATACAACGATTCCTACCAAGGCATCGCAAACGTTCTCAACCGCTGATGACAACCAAAATGCG
>JBKJRF010000034.1:0-7438 GCA_046594825.1 Methylotenera sp. | reverse complement strand
CCTTGGCACGCACTGAGCGTAAAACTGGGAGTGGCTATAAGGGTTTTTCGGTGTTTGCCTCACCAAATGTGACGCTGGAAGAAGATTTGGCGCGTCGCGACTTAACGATTAATGCCATCGCCAAAGACCTAGATGGCAGATTAATAGATCCATTAAATGGACTCGTTGATATTCAATCTAAAACGCTACGCCATGTCAGTGATGCCTTTGCAGAAGACCCTGTACGCATACTACGTACTGCACGTTTTGCTGCAAGGTTCACAGAGTTTTCTGTAGCACCAGAAACTATCCTGCTGATGAAGCAAATGGTCGCAACAGGGGAAGTGGATGCACTGGTTGCAGAACGTGTATGGCAAGAGCTAGCAAAAGGCTTAATGGAAACCAAACCTTCACGCATGTTTGCAGTGCTGCGTGCCTGTGGAGCCTTGCAAAAAATAATTCCTGAGCTGGATAGGCTATGGGGCGTGCCACAGCCAGCACAACATCACCCAGAAATAGACACAGGTGAACATGTGATGATGGTGATTGATTATGCCGCCAGCCAAAATTTTTCATTACCAACCCGCTTTGCCGCATTGATGCACGACTTAGGTAAAGGCCTAACACCCAAGGAAGTCTTACCACGCCATATCGGGCATGAAGAACGTAGTGTTAGCCTGTTAAAGGAAGTAAATAAGCGCTTACGCGTACCCAACGATTGTAAAGAGTTAGCGCAAATCGTTGCCAAATTTCATGGCAAACTACATCAAGCTAGTCAAATGCGACCAAATACTTTATTGGCATTTCTAATTGAGTTAGATGCCATACGCCAGCCAGCAAGGTTTAAAGACTTTCTCAAAGCTTGTGAAGCGGATACACGCGGTAGAACAGGTTTTGAGCAATGTGAGACACAGGCGGCAGATTTGATGCTGAAAGTTCTGGAAGCTGCCTTGAGTGTAGATGCTGGTACAGTTGCAAAACAACATACAGAGCCTGAAAAAATTAAGGCAGCAGTCTTTGAAGCAAGGCTGAATGCTATTAAGCAGCAGTTTTAAGGCATCTTTAGTAGCTTAATTCAAATCCATCTTTACATTAATTTACCTTGTAAGACGAGTCTTACAAGGTAAACAGTGTCATCCTGATTGGCTAATAATCGTTAAATTCTCATAATGTTCATATTCTTAGTATTTTTAACTAAGCGGTAATGAACATTATTTGTAGCAATACAAATTTTGAAAATAAAAGAGGTTGAATAATGAAAAAGCATTTTATTACCTTAGCAGGATTACTCGTTGCCTCGAGCTTTGTGGTATCAACTGCACAGGCAGATGTTGGCGTTTCAGTGAGTATCGGTCAGCCAGGTTTCTATGGTCAGATAGATGTTGGTGATTATTATCCAAGACCACAAGTACTTTATGCGCAACCTAGAGTTATCTACGTAGAGCCAGCTTATCAATATGCCGAGCCAATTTATTTACGTGTGCCACCAGGCCATGCTAGACGTTGGTCATCATACTGCGGCAGGTATAACGCATGTGATAGACCAGTTTATTTTGTGCAAGATAGTTGGTATCAAAATGTTTATGCGCCTAGGTATCAAGAATATCGTCAACATGGTGACGACGGAAGACGTTATGACCGTGACTACTGGGATAAACACGGTGATAGACACGGACACAATGAAGCTTCAAACAGGGATGATCACGACCGAGGTGGAGACAATCATGGCCGAGGCGGCGATGATAGAGGCGGTAACGACAGAGGACATGACCGTCACTAAAGTAGCAAGAATATAATCATCAGGGTGCTTTTTATGAGCACCCTGATTGATTTTATTTGTATGATTTATAAGTAATGACTAGTACAGAAAGCTCATTTGTTGCTGTACAAACTCTGTTGGTTTACGCTTAAATCCACTTTTGGCATATTGACTCCATCGACCAATCACGTAGCAAACCATCAAATTCGCTTGCGCTTCTGTATCATTTTTATTGTTAGTTTGCGTTTCAGCAATGCGAAGGCTCTGTTTTAAAGTCACTTCAATGCGGTCATATAGTTGATTGATGCGTAGTTGCAATTTTTCATCTTCATTGACTAAAGCGTCGCCGATCAGTACACGAGTCATGCCTGGATTTTTTTCGGCAAATACCAATAACATGGTAATGATGCGTTGCACCTGTTTTAATCCATCAGTTTCTTCAGTGCTAATTTTGTTGATTAAGCCAAAAATTGTGCTTTCAATAAATTCAATTAAGCCTTCAAACATCTGAGCTTTATTCGCGAAGTGGCGGTAGAGTGCGGCTTCACTGACTTCTAACTTCGCAGCTAATGACGCTGTGGTGATTTTTTCGCGTTTAGGCGCTTCCAGCATTTTTGCTAGTGTTTCTAAGATTTGTTGTTTGCGTTCGCCTGCCATTTTTATTCTCCTTACAAATCATGGTTTTTATTTTAGTTTGTAGATATTTAAATTATCAAAATTTAATTCGGAGAAATTATAGCCTAATGTGAGTGAGTGCTAACACCGTAGATAAGCGAAAATCGACAAAGTTAGGTTTTTTTAATTGTTTGGTGACCCAAATCGTTTTCATTCCTAACCGTTTTGCAGTCATGAGCGCAGGTAAGTTATCTTCTAGCATCACACAATCACTTGCATTGGCCTTGATGGATTTGAGTAGCATTTGGAAGCCGCGTTGTGACGGTTTTGCATGAAATTTTGTCGATTCCACACTGAATACCAGTTCAAAACAGTCACCAATACCGAGTAAATCCAGCACTCGTATGGCATAGTCGCGCGGTGCGTTAGTGAACACTACCTTACGTCCAGAGAGGCTTTGTAGCATGTGTCGCAAGCGTTTTACTTGAATGACCATTTCTGGCAAATTCATGAGGCGATGAGTTTCAAGCAGGAAGTGGTAAGGATTGGTACCATGATGACGCATCAGTCCTTTAAGCGTTACGCCATAAATGCGCCAATAATGTTGACGCAGATTATAGGCATCTGGTTCATCTAACGCTAAAGTATCCATGATGTACTGCGTCATGGCGCGATTCATCACAGGGAATATGTGAGCCGAAGCGTTGTGTAAAGTGTCGTCTAAATCAAAAATCCAAACTCTTGATAAATTGCTTGAAGACAAATTACTTCGCCTTGATCAGCGTACCAACACCTTCATCAGTCAATACTTCTAGAAGTAGGGCATGTTCTACACGACCATCAATGATATGCACTGACCTAACGCCGCTACGCGCGGCATCTAAAGCTGAACTGATTTTTGGTAGCATCCCGCCAGAAAGCGTTCCATCCGCGACTAAATCATCAATCTGCTTTGGAGTAAGCCCTGTCAATAGATGCCCATCTTTATCTAGAACGCCTGGCGTATTAGTAAGTAAAATCAATTTCTCTGCACCTAAAATCTCGGCTAATTTGCCCGCAACAACATCAGCATTGATATTATAGGTTTCACCATTTTCACCTACACCGATAGGTGCAACTACAGGAATAAAATCACCGCTATCTAAAAAGTTGATGATGCTAGGGTCAATTGCATTGATCTCGCCAACTTGACCAATATCGATCATTTTCGTCGGGTCATTCATATCTTCCATTAGCAGTTTGTGTGCATGAATGAAATTGCCATCTTGGCCAGTCAAACCCACTGCTTTGCCACCGTGCCGATTGATGAGGTTGACGATTTCTTTATTCACTTGGCCGCCAAGCACCATCTCTACTACATCCATGGTCTCAGCATCGGTTACGCGCATACCTTGGATAAATTCACCTTTTTTTCCTAGTTTATCCAGCATCTCGTTAATTTGTGGGCCACCACCATGTACCACAACAGGGTTCATGCCCACGAGTTTTAGCAATACGACATCTTGTGCAAAACACTCCTTCAAATGCTCATCTGTCATGGCGTTACCACCGTATTTGATGACAATGGTTTTATCAAAAAAGCGTTTTATGTATGGCAGTGCTTCAGCCAGTGTTTGAGCTTTTTGACTGGCCGTAATTTTATTTAGCATCAGGTTCTCTTTAATATTAAATACTTATAAATTCAGTTTTATGTGATTGTATCTAAAATTTGTTCAAAGTGTTTTGCTAAAAACCTTAGATTTACGCTGATAGTTGTAGAGCTTTTGTTTTTCCATTGGTAATTTTTCTACATTCTGTTCAATAAACCCGCGCTCTAAAAACCAGTGTTCGGTACGTGTGGTTAAGCAGAACAAGCTTTTAAAACCTAGCTCCTTGGCTTGTTCTTGGCAGTAATTAAATAGCTTGTCACCGCGCCCGCCGCCTCTGTAAGCTGGGTCAATAGCAAGGCAAGCAAACTCAGCAGTGCGCTCTATATCAAACGGGTATAAAGCAGCACATCCAATCGTTCTACCATCGTGCTCCATCACATAAAAATGGTCGATTTCCATCTCAATATGTTCACGACCGCGCCTTACCAAAAATCCTTCAGCTTCCAGTGGTTCAATCAGTTTTAAAATACCACCAACATCATCTATATTTGCTTGGCGCATACTTTCTAAGCCTAATTCTGTCACCATAGTGCCAATGCCATTCAGTGTGAAAAGCTCTTGGATAATTGCGCCATCAATATGCCGCGAAATCAGATGAGCACGCGCCACACCATGTTCGCAAGCACGAACTGCAGCGGGTAAGTAATAATTGATATCTTCAGAAATATTAATCGCTTGTTCACTGACTTGAACATTGCGCAGAAAATTTCTAGCTTTTTCAGCCGTCATTTCACGTAATAATTCACCGCGTAAGTTATGTACACCTTCTGAGTCCATCAAGAAAATAAGTTTGTCCGCATCCAGTGCAACTGCTGCACTCACCGCGACATCTTCCAGACTTATATTGAATGCTTCCCCTGTGGGCGAATAACCAAGCGGTGACAGCATCACTAACTCACCATCATCTAAACGTTTTTGTATGCCGATTGCGTCTACTCTTCTCACTTCACCGGTATGTTGTAAATCAACCCCGTCGCGCACGCCCATAGGTTTTGCTGTTACAAAGTTACCGCTCGCTATTCTGATGTCAGAGCCCGCCATAGGTGAGTTGACTAACCCCATAGAAAGTAGAGCTTCAATCTCAACACGGATTGCACCATTCGCTTCCTTAACTGCTTCCATAGCAGCGTCGTCTGTGACACGTAGGCCATTGATAAATTTAGGAGTGAGTTTATCGCGACGCAAACGCTTTTCAATTTGCGGGCGTGAGCCATGCACAAGTACTAATCTTACTTCCAGGCTGGCTAATAAGTTTAAATCGTGTGATAAGGCAATGAATTGTTTTTCATCCACCACCTCGCCGCCGAATGCAATGACAAAAGTACGCCCGCCAAATGCATGTATATAAGGCGTGGCAGACCTAAACCATTGCACAAAATCTTTTGCGTTTGCATTAGTTGGCGTGTTGACTTCTTGTATTAATCCAGCAAGATAAGGCTGCCGATGTTCCTGAACTTTTAAATCAGACTGGCCAGCTAGCTTAGATTCGCTTTGCACATACAAGTAAGCAGGGGTGCAGCTTAAAGCCTCTGAAATCTTACGTAGCAATGTTTCAGAAACGCCGAGCTCGCCACGCTCTATGCGTGATAAGTTACCAGCATCAGCACTTATTTGTTGAGCAAGTGTTTGCAGGGTGATGTTGAGCGACTTGCGCCGTTTGCGTATAGATGAGCCTAGAGACATTTTGTATTTTCAGATATTTATAATGTAATATTTACATTATATTAAAATATTTATGTAAATAAAGCAAATTATATTCATTCATTTGCTGGATTAGCATTAAAAATCACCCCAAAGGGTCTGTATCGCAGCAATGGTGACTAATGCGGCCGTCTCAGTACGTAAAATTCTTGCACCCAACACTACAGATTGAAATCCGTGAGCAGTGGCTAAATCAATTTCAGCTTGTGTTAAACCACCTTCTGCACCAATGAGTAATTGAATTTCACCTGTGGGAGTTTTCATTTCGGCTAGGCGCAGTGCGCCAACTGGATTAAGTAAAATCCGAGTAAGATTGTTAATAGGATTAACAGCTAACCATTGTTGTAGACTCAATGGTGTTTCTACTAGAGGAACTACAGCCCTGCCAGATTGCTCACACGCCGAAATCGCTACATTTTGCCAATGCTCTATACGCTTTTCTGCGCGCTCAGCTGATAGCTTCACTACGCTACGCTGGCTGGTAATTGGTTGAATATGGGTTACGCCTAGTTCTACCGCTTTTTGTATGGTGTAGTCCATGCGGTCCCCACTGGATATAGCTTGCAGTAAGGTAATGTGGAGTGGTGATTCGTTGCTTATCTTATTTGCAGCGGTTATTTTAGCGATGACTGTATTTTTTTTAATCGAAGTGAGCTCACAGTCGTAATCAAATCCGTCACCATTAAACAAAATGGCCTTATCACCAACATTTAATCTCAAAGCGCGAGTAGCATGTGCGGCGGCACTTTCAGATAATTGTATAGAGTCACCCAAAGCTAGATGATTGTTAGTGTAAAAGCGCAGATTAGCCATGGATTTATCGTCTTAAAAGTATGTCAAAGTGATAACATAAACATTAGTATTATAAAGAAACTAATAAAACTAAAGTTTGAAAACTAGAATTAGAAAAACTGGAGAAGAAAATGACGAGCTTAAATCCACCCGTTTGTAATTTCGGTCAACCTGCACCTGATTTTAATTTGCTCGGTGTTGATGGTAAATATCATACTTTAGCCAATAGCGCAGGGAAAAATGGTCTATTGGTCATGTTTATTTGCAATCACTGTCCTTATGTAAAAGCCATTAAAACGCGCTTAGTAGCAGATTGTCGTGAACTGTTGAAGTATGGCATTAACACCATCGCCATTCAAAGTAATGATACTGAAAACTATCCTGATGATTCTTATGAGCGCATGATGGAGGAGGCAAAAGTATTTAATTTTTCATTTCCTTATGTATTGGATAGTACGCAAGATATTGCCCAAGCATATGGCGCGGTTTGCACACCAGATTTTTTTGGCTTTAATGCAGATTTAGAGTTGCAATATCGTGGTCGTTTTGATGCCGCAGGTCGTGGTGAACCACCAGTAGGCAATACTAGAGATTTGTTTAATGCCATGAAGTTGATTAGTGAAACTGGGGAAGGTCCACATGAACAAATCGCGAGCATAGGCTGCAGTATCAAATGGTTTGCACAAGAATCAATTTAGCAAAAATGAATTTAGGAAGTTTATGAGTAATGAGACAAAACTGCGTTGGGGAATATTAGGCGCAGCTCGCGTTAATGAGCGGCTGCTACCAGCCATCATCGAAGCACCTAATTCTGAATTAGTAGCGATTGCCAGCCGTAGAGTTGGTGCCGCAAAAACCACTTTAGATAAATATGCGCCTTGCCATGGCAATGTGACTTGTTATGACGATATGGATTCACTGATTAAGTATGGCAATATACAAG